>JAKPCG010000138.1 GCA_029553365.1 Acidobacteriota bacterium
CGATAGGCGAGGGGCCCAAGCAGGCTTTCGGCAGCAAAGGGCGGTTGCCATCAACCAGAATGGGGAATATTTATGTGATTAGACAGGCATTGCTCGAAGCGAGAGAATATGCTGGCCAATGGGCTGCTTATAATGAAAGTCTGGCTGCGGCCAGAAAGGAAAAAGGAGTGCGGCCACCATTCAGCCTCCACGCCGGGACTTAAAGCTTGAGGCCCTGGCTAAGGTGGTGAGGGGAGAGCTCCCGGCTTTTATTGAGTGCTACCGGATAGATGATATCAGTGGTGCTATCAGGTTGGTGGATGAGTTCAAGCTGAAAGCAGTTTTTATGGGCTGTGCCGAAGGCTATCTAGTCGCCGGGGAAATAAGCAAGCGCGGGATTCCAGTTATTGTTGGGCCGATGGGGATTGGGCCGAAAAGGACTGAAACAGAAAACGTAGAAATAAGCAATGCTGCCCGTCTCCATAAAGCCGGGGTGAAAATAGCCTTGCAAAGCGAAACTCAATATGGTCTGGCTGCCCTGGAGGAGTTGCCGCTGGTGGCAGCCCTGGCGGTAAGAGGTGGGCTCGGCGAAGAAGAAGCGTTAAAAGCTATAACGATTAATGCCGCCGAAATTATCGGTGCGGGCGACAAACTTGGCAGCCTGGAGCCTGGTAAGCTAGCCGACCTGGTTATCTTTAGCGGCCACCCTCTTGATTATCGGACCAGAGTTAAGAAGGTTATCATGGGGACGTGATACTCTGTCCCTCTCTTTCCGGCGGCGACGAAACATTATATCCTGGCTGAATCCGAAGCAGGCTGAAATGTAAAGTCTGCCTGGCCTGCCTGGAAGAAGCGGCGATAAAAATATGAAAAGGGACAGAGTATTACGTCACCTTTTTGCTTTATGCTTATGGTCATCACCTTATGGTCATTACGTAATCTTATTGACGTCACGTAATCTTATTGACGTCACCTTGTTGATAATGCTTGAAAATAAAAGAGATAGAATTTGAGAAAGCAGGGACGGAGTGTTACGTCACCGATTAAAAGAGGGATAAGAGGTCAGCGGTGGTGGCCAGACCGCTGTTTACGAGATAGCACCGTACCTGAGCCTGCTCCAGCAGCCGGCTAAAAAACATCCGCTGTCCGGCCAGCTTGTCTTCGTTGATGACCAGAAGATGTGGATTGAAAAATGGCTGTGGCCTGGCTCCCGCTGTCCTGACTGCGCCCCCTGGTTCTCCGCTCTCCAGGATGCGAAGCGCCTCCTCTCTGCTCAGCTCGACAACGGCCGGCGATACCTGATCGTTTCTCAGTATAACCAGCGTCTTAAGGCTGGCTCTCCTTGCATATCCGTGTCTCCCTGCCAGCCAGGTTGGATCAAGCATAGCCTGCGCTTCGCTCGATGCCCTGAAGCAGTAGGGCGCGCCCTTGTCCAGCCGGCATTCATCCTGAAGGGGGCAGCTTCGGTCGCTGCAGTCTTCTCTTCTCGTCACGACATTTTCGCATTTGCTGTGGTCAAAAAGTTTGGCCAGCCTCTCATCCAGTTCAACTGTGTTAGTCGGTATAAAAAACTTTCTCTCGACGCTATCGGCCACTGCCTGGCTGCCTGAAAATCTCACAAACACTAATTCGTTCGTCTGAGCCTGGACGCCGGGCCCCTTCAGCAGCTCAAAAAACAGCTCGGTTTTCTTTGTTCCCGGCTGCCCCATCAGCACCAGGCTCTTCCCATCCCGCACCACGCTCATTCCCCTGATGGCATTTATGCCCAGATGTTCCTCTGAATCAATCACCATGCCCAGCGCCAGTTTCCTCAGCGAGCCATAATTATCAGCATTGATCAGCAGTCCGGTCCTTGTCTCCGGATGATAATAAGCTCGTGGCTCTCTGCCCGGGACATTATCCACAGCATAAATCACCGCCTGGGGCTCCAGCCCGGCCTCCAGCTGTCCTGGATACCAGTTCTCGACCCAGAAATCGTAAAGATGCCCGACATTGGTTCGCAGCTGAACAATTGTCCCGTTGATATTAGCGTTCCACTCATAATAATTTTCATAGCCGAGGTGGCTTTCAATTTCCGTCACAAGTGCATCCCTGACCTTAAGTTCCCTCACCACCTCCACCGGTACCGGTTTTCTGACCTTTGTGACATAATTCTGCAGATAAATCTTCTTAACCTTTCTGGCCGTCTTCAGCTTTCCGACCGCCTCCGCCATTCTCTCCAGCCCTTTTTCCAGATTCTCCATCGAAGTCGCATAGGAAATCCTGATGTAATCATCCGCCCCGAAAGCATCGCCGGGCACAATGGCTATTCTCGCTTCTTTCAGAAGGTAGTAAGCCAGCCCGTAGGAATTCCTGATCTGTATCCCGCCAGCTTCTTTCCCGTATAACGACCTGACATTCGGGAAGACATAAAAAGCTCCCTGGGGCTTAAAGCAGCTAATCCCGGGCATCTGCTGCAGCTTCATCAGCACATAATTCCGTCTTCTCTGGAACTCAGCCACCATCCGATTGACCTCCGCCTGTGGCCCGTTCAGGGCTTCAACGCTGGCTTTCTGTGAGATGGAACAGGCGTTGGAGGTCGTATGACTCTGCACCTTCGACATGGCGCTGATGATTTCGGCCGGCCCAACGGCAAACCCAATTCTCCAGCCGGTCATCGAATAGGTTTTGGACACACCGGTGATAATAATAGTTTTTTTCTTGATATCTTCACCCAGCGCGGCGAAGCTGACAAATTTAAAATCGTCATAGACCAGCCGGCTGTAAATCTCATCGGCAATAACATAAATGTCTTCTTTCCTCACCACCTCCGCCAGTGCTTCCAGCTGCTCCCGGTTATAAGCCGCCCCGGTCGGATTGCAGGGGTTATTCAGGATAATGGCCCTGGTCGAAGGGGAAATCGCCTCCCGCAGCTTCTCCGGCGTGAGCAAAAAGCCATCTTCTTCCCGTGTCTCGACAATGACCGGTTTGCCGCCAACCAGGCTAACGCCTTCTGGATAAGTCACCCAGTAGGGCGCCGGTACAATCACTTCGTCTCCCTCGTTGACGATAGCTTCAATGAGGTTGAACAGAGAATTTTTGGCTCCACTCGACACCAGCACTTCCGACGGCTTGTACTCCAGCCCATAGTCCTCCTTTAATCTCTGGCAGACAGCCTTCCTCAGCTCAGGAATGCCGTCATTTTCAGTATATTTGGTAAAATTCTGTTCAATAGCTTTGATACCGGCTCGTTTGATATTTTCTGGTGTCGGGAAATCAGGCTCGCCAACGCTCAAATCAATAACGTCCAGTCCTTCGGCCTTCATCGCCTTAGCCTTGGCCGATATTTTGAGCGTGGGGGAGGCACCTATTTTTGTAGCTCGTTCTGAGATACTCATGGCCATCCTGCTTCAGCTAATCGCTATTTTTTCTCAGGTGTTGGACCCTGAGTTTGACCGGATTCCGATTTAGTTTTCTCTTTAGCCTCAGCCTTTGAGCTGAATTTGCTCTTTAAATACTCACTGAGATCAGCCCCGGTTAAAGCCTTCAGCACTTCTGGCATCTGGGCGATAATCTCGGTTATCTGCCCGGTAATCTGCCTGGCTCCTGTCCCTTTATCACCACCCACCAGCACAATCTTCTCCACCTTGGATAATGGCTCCGCCACGGCTTTGGCCAGTTCCGGCAGCACCTTAATAAAGCTTTCGAGGAGAGCTGCCTCATTATATTTTTCCCAGGCCTGAGCCTTTTTGAGCATGGCTTCTGCTTCAGACAGGCCACGCAGTTTTATCTCCTCAGCTTTGACCTGAGCCTCCAGCCGTTGAGCTTCAGCTTTACCTCTGCCTTCTGCCACCAGCCTGGCTTCTTCTGCTTCGGCCTCTGCCTGAATCTGATACTTGCGGGCATCAGCCGGTTTCAGAACATTGGCTTCGAGTTCCTTTTCTTTCCTCTTTATTTCCAGCTCCTCAAGCTTGATAGCTTCTTCTTTTTCTATTTCTTTAACCCGGGCTTCTTCTTTTTTTATTTCCTGAGTAACCCGGAAGCGTTCAAGTTCATAGGAAAAATCGGCCTGAGCTTTCTTCTGATTGACAAAGACCTGCGACTCGGCCTTCTTGGCTTCATTTTCCCATTGAGCCTTGGCGATTTGGGCTTCCGACTGCAGGCGGGCGACTTCAGCTTCTTTTCTAGCCTGTGACGACTTGATCGTCGCTTCCTTTTCCGTCTCAGCCTGAGCGATGGCCGCATCTCTTTTGGCGGCCACGATTACCGGCTTGCTTAGAGCATCAATATAGCCCTGGGCGTCGCTGATATCTTTGAGTGAAAAAGACAATAGCACCAGGCCCATTTTGGCCAGATCCTCTCTGGTAATATCCACCACCCGGCGTGAGAATTCCTGCCTCCCCCGGTAAATTTCTTCCACCGTCATCGTTCCGATGACCTCGCGCATTTTACCTTCGAGGACATTCATGGCCACATCGCGGATTCCTTCTTTGCCGGTTCCTAAAAACTGTTCAGCCGCCAGCCTGATAGCCATTTCGTTCGAATCAACCTTCACCTGAGCCGAAGCTTCAGCCATAATCGGAATTCCTTCGTGAGTCAGAACCTCAGGTGTTTTAATCTGCAGGCTGATTATCTCCAGTGGCAGGGTGTAAACCTTTTCTATGAATGGCCAGACAAAAGTTCCACCTCCCAGTTTATATCTGTAGCCGACTTTCATCTTGCTCCCGTCAGGTAGAGTCACCGTCCGTTTGCGGCCGGCAACAATTAAAGCCTCATTGGGGCCGACCTTTCGATACTGGGCAGACAGAAGCAGGCCAAGTAAAACCAGGAAGACAATGATCGCCCCGATGATGATAAGCCAGGTGGTAAGTGGCATGATAAACCTCCCTCACTTCAAATCATATAAGCAGACAAAATTGTTGATCAGGCAAAACCGGGAAAAAAGAAAAAGATTATCCCTCATTTGGCATTTTTTAATAATTAATAACCTTCCCTCAGCAGGCCATTTCTATGGTCTGCTAACCGAGAAAAAATATTAATTCTTCTCATTTTTAAAGTCAAGGAAAAAACTGGTAAGCTACAATCGCCAGCAACAAGCAAGTCCTGCCGAAGACCTGAATCCTGAATTTCTCAATAGGGTTCTAACCATGATAATAAAAGCCAGCTCACGGCTGATTAGAAAGAGGAGGCAAGCAGCGGCTTATTATGTCTCACCGCTGTCC
>JAKPCG010000152.1 GCA_029553365.1 Acidobacteriota bacterium
CATCTTTTAAAATAAAGAGCCAGATTTTTCTTAACCCTGACTGACAGTTCAACCGGTAGCTTCTGGCTTAAAGCCTTCTCATAGAGCTCAGCTGATTTCTCTTTTTCGCCCGCTTTCTCCCAGATTTTTCCCAGTCCGAAAAGTTCCAGACTATCAATTTCCGTTTCCTGATTTTCCAGGCTCTGCCCGACAGTCAAAGCCCCGGCTACCACTACCCCGTAGAGCGACATGATATCTTCCTGATTGTGATAGAGAATTGGCTCAACCAGAGAAAAATCACCAGTTCTTAAATATTGAAAATAACGCCAGGGGATTTCCTCAGAAGGGATATCTTCTGCCCGGTCGGCTCCCAGATGAGCCAGAGCCAGATTATAAAGCCGGCAGCTTTCATATTTATGCTTCCATAAATAACGGGCTGAAAACAGAAAGTCAAGATGAGGTAAATCTGACAGGGGACATCTCAGCCGGTTGAGAGTAAAACGCGTCTCCAGCAAGGGCAGATCGAATCCTTTACCATTATAAGAAACAACCGAGGTAAATTTTCGGTCAGAAAGAAGGTCCAGCAGTTCTCCGAGCATCTTAAATTCTGAAGCCAGGTCATTCAGAAAAAATTGAACGACTTTAAAAGCCTCTCCGTCGAAAAAGCCCAGACCAATGAGAAAAGGTATGGTGCCAGTTCCCCCGGCCAGACCGGTTGTTTCCAGATCAATAAACACAGCTTCAGCCAGAGAGAGATCCTTAAAGGCTTCATCCCGGCTTAAAAGATAAAGGACCCGTCCTGGTATGTTCAGGCCAAGAGAAATAGGGATCTGCCCATAGCTCGAATTGAGATTGAAATTATTTTCAAGAACCAGGTAGGGCTGATGGGGCGAGCGAGAGACGCACTCAGCTCCAACTTTATCACTGGCTGCTTTGCTTTCTAGCTTGTTCTGTCTGGAAAGGGCCAGCAGTTTTTCTAATTTCTCCTTAGTGCTGAGAGCTTTCTGTGATTCCAGATTCTTCCACAGCTCTTTAACTTTATCTGTTTGTCCTTGTTTGGCCGCTTTTTTTCTTAATTGTTCTTTTAGTCCATCGAGGTCCATCTGCCTGCCCTCTGGTCATGATCTCTTTTAGGTTTATTTTAGCTCAAAAAAGTTTTAGCTGTCATCATTATATCACTTGTAAAAGCTGATAAAAGAAAGTCATTTCAGGAGATAAAGAGTCTGTCAATTCTGACCAGTTTTTTATATATTAAAGTAGTTAGCACCAGGCTTAAAAGGAAAATACTGATGACGGCTGAACATTATCTGGCTTTTGACCTCGGGGCAGAAAGTGGCCGGGCCATGCTGGGTAGCTTAGACAGCGGGAGAATCCAGCTGACCGAGCTTCATCGCTTTCCTACTCGCTCGATTAACTGCCAGCGGCATCTTCACTGGGATGTTTACCACTTGTTTGAGCAAATACGGCTGGTTCTGGAAAACCTCAAGCAGCAGGATTTTCGACTTAACAGCCTGGGCATTGATACCTGGGGAGTTGATTTCGGTCTGATAGATAAAAGCGGGCATATTGTTGGCCTGCCCTTTTGCTATCGGGATAAAATCTTTCCCGAAGCAGCTAAAAACTATCTGCAGGAATTCTCAGGAAATGAACTTTACTACCTGACCGGTATTCAATTACTGCCTTTTAATACTCTTTTTCAGCTTTATGCCCTGCAGAAGGAAAATCCTGGCTGGTTGGAGCTGGCTGAAAAGATACTTTTTATGCCTGACCTGCTCAACTTCCTTTTAACTGGCAATAAAGTTACTGATCTGACCATTGCTTCTACCTCCCAGCTATTGTCGCCCATCAGCCGTCGGTGGTTGCCCGGGCTCCTGGAGCGGATAGGAATTCGAAGTCAGCTATTACCCGAAATAAATCAGCCAGGGCAAATTCTTGGCGGGCTCTCCTCCTGGCTGTTAGCAGAAGGGCTGCCTGAGCTGACCGTTGTTCAGGTGGCTGGCCATGATACAGCTTCTGCTGTCGCCGCCGTCCCCGCTCAGGGAGATAGCTGGGTTTATATCAGTTCTGGTACCTGGTCACTGGTCGGAGTTGAACTGGATCAACCGGTCATCAATGAGCGATCTTTCCGGGCTAATTTTACCAATGAAAGCGGCCTGGGCAATACCATTCGGTTTCTTAAGAATGTCAACGGGCTGTGGCTTCTTCAACAGTGTCGGAAAATCTGGTGCCGTCAGAAGGATTTGACTTATAAGCAGTTGACCGAAATGGCTGAAAAGGCCAGGCCCTTTGCCCTTTTTTTCGATCCTGATGATCCGCTTTTCCTGAATCCGACCAATATGGTCGAGGCACTAGCCGACTATGCCCGCCAGACTGGCCAGACTGCCCCCGAAGACCCGGGAGAAATGACGCGAGCCATTTTAGAAAACCTGGCCTTGAAATACAGGCTGGTAATTGATGAACTGGAAGCTCTGACCGGCCAGAATTTCAGGGTGGTCCATATCATAGGTGGTGGCTCAAAAAATGATCTTTTGAATCAATTCACAGCTGAGGCAACTGGCAGGCTGGTTTTAGCCGGACCGGAAGAAGCTTCTTCCATCGGGAATATTCTGACCCAGGCTCTGGCTTTCGGTCAGCTTAAAAACCGTCTGGAAATCAGGGAGACCGTCAGACAATCATTTGATATAAAGGAATTCAGACCACACTCACCAGAAATATGGGAAAAAGCCCGGGCTGAGTTTAAAGCCAGGCTGGCGGAGGCTCGACAGCAGGCCGGCTCTTTACTTCCTTGACAGCAGGCAGTCAAAATTATAAGAACTATTAGGCAGGAGGGTTGAAGTAATGGATAACGCTTCAGTCGAAAAAAAATATAACGAAGCCAGGGAGATACTGGCCGAAACAGGAGTCAAGGCTGATGAGGCTTTGCAAAAGCTCGAAGCTTATCAGCTGTCCATTCACTGCTGGCAGGGGGATGATCTTAGAGGCTTTGAACAGGCCACCTCAGAGCTAAGCGGTTCGGGTTTACAGGTTACCGGTAATTATCCTGGCAGACCAAGAAATGTAGAGGAGCTCAGACAGGATCTGGAGAAGGCCCTATCTTTAATCCCCGGGCGCCATCGTCTTAATCTTCATTCTATTTACGGGGAATTTGATGGCCCTGTTGAAAGGAATGAGTATGAACCAGGCCATTTTCGGGGTTGGCTGGATTGGGCTAAAGTCCACGATTTGAAGCTCGACTTTAATGCCACCTGCTTTGCTCATCCCCGGGCAGCCAGCGGGTTGACCCTGAGTCATCCCGGAAAAGAAATCAGAAAATTCTGGGTAGAACACGTTAAGGCCTGTCGCAAGATAGCGGCCTTTTTCGGACGTGAGCTCAAATCTTGCTCTATCCACAATCTCTGGATTCCAGACGGACTGAAAGACTGGCCGTCTAACCGCTGGCTTTACCGTCGCTTACTTTTTGAGTCCCTTGAGGAAATATTTGAAACTGAATACAGCCAGACCCAACTCAAAGATTCTCTGGAGAGCAAGCTGTTTGGTTTGGGCAGTGAAGCTTACGTCGTCGGTTCTCACGAATTTTACCTGACCTATGCCCTGAAAAAGGGCAAGATGGTTTGCCTGGATCTCGGTCATTTTCATCCGACTGAATCTATAGCCGATAAGATTTCAGCCATCATGACCGGCGGTGGGGAGTTACTTCTTCACCTCAGTCGGGGTGTTAGATGGGATTCAGACCACGTCGTTCTGCTGAATGACGAACTGGAAGCCCTGAGCGAAGAAATAGTGGCTGTTCCCAATCCGGATAGAATACATCTGGCCCTGGATTATTTTGATGCCTCCATGAATCGGGTTGGAGCCTGGGTTCTGGGAGCCAGGGCGGTCATCCGGAGTTTGCTCAGGGCGCTCCTTCTGCCTAAAAAGCAGCTGGAGGAAGCTGAACTTAAAGGAGATAATCTCGGAAAGCTTTACTGGCGACAATACGCCCGGGATTTACCTTTTGGCTCAGTCTGGGACTATTATTGCTTGACGCATCAGGTTCCTCTGGAAAACCAGTGGCTGGAGAAAATCAAAGAATATGAAAAGGCTGTCCTGTGTAAAAGAAATTGAAACCTGCCCGCAGGTCCGACTGCTGAAAATAGGCCTGAACAGAGCGGCAGTCAAATAAGGGTTTAAGATTCAGTCAGAAACAGCAGGGTTTGACTGAGAGCTCCCTGGTGGATTAAACTAATCGAGCAAAGGTTAATTATTATGCTGCCTGAAGACACAAAACCGGCCAAGGCGGTTGGGGAAGAAAAAGCCGATCCCCAGGCGGTCCAGAAGGTCAAAGAACTGGTTTTATCTCTCGCCAATACTATCTCGGCTCTTAAAATTTTCCCGCCCGAGCATGCTTCTGCTATTCATTTCCGTCAGGATTTTATCTCCAAGCTAAAGACCTTTCTCGACAATTACCAGAGACTCGAACTGAGTATCAGCGAGTTTGGCTTTTATTACCAGGATAAACTGGTCTATCAGGATGAGATTTCCAGCAAAAGTCTGCCATTTTTTTTCTTTAAGGACGGCCTGCGTCTGCTGGCTTTTTACCAGGGAATGGATGACGAGGAAATAAGTGATTTCCTGGACATCATCAGAACTGAATCAGCCAAGCCGACAGATGAATCAGATGTGGTTAATGCCCTCTGGCTCAAGGATTTTCCGAATCTTCAGTACTATGCACCCGAAGAATTCATAGAAAGCCGTATCCTGGAAGAAAGAACCGAAAGCCTTTCGAAACGTGGCCTGCAAGTTATCCCTCAGGAGCTGGCCGGGAAAGTTGTGGATATTAAGGTTGACCGCCAGCAACTTTTTTCCGGACGCTTAGAATTAAGGCCCGAAGAAAAGCAGGCGATCAATGCTTTCGTCGATGAAGAAGTGCCTGAGCTACCTGAAAACTGGCAGCAGAACTTTGCCTTTGAAGCTGAGGGAGCAGAAAGCGGTCCAGGCACTGGCCAGGTTGATCAGCCAGCTAATCTGGCGGTAAAATTACCGGTCTCCCTGCAGTTAACTGAAGAAGAACTTAGCCAGCTCAATCGTTTGCTTGAAAGAAATAGAAAACTATCGCCTGAAGAAGAATTTATAAATCTGATGCTGGAGATTATGGCTCTTGAAGACAATGAGAAACAATTTGAGACCAACCTCAATATCCTGGAAGATTTCTATCTCGAAAATATCAAAAATGGTCATTTTAATATTCCAATTATTTTGAATCGAAAAATCAAGGAATTACGGACGCTGCTGGCCTCCAGTCCAGATGATCGCCCCAGTCAGCTGGATGCTTTTCTGGCCAGAACAGCTGATTTAAAAATTCTGGATGAAATCAGAAAACTCGTTGACAATAAGGTTCAACTAAATTATGAAGCTCTGTATGAATATCTGGTTCAGTTTGAGGAGGCAGCCGTTCCTTTCCTGGCAGAAATGTATGAAAAAGTTGAAAATCAGGCTTTCAGAAATCTGGTTAGAGGATTTTTTCAGGAAAAAATGGCAACCGACCCGGGGTTGGTTGCTTCTCAGCTGGATGAGCAAAAACCACAGTTGACCTCGGCCCTTATCGACCTGATGGAAAAACAGCCAGCTAAAAAAATCATTCCTTATTTCACTTCTTTTCTGGCCATGAGCAGCCGGGAGTTGAAGCTCAAAGCGGTGGAAGCACTGGCCTCGTTTAATGATGAGCTGGCTAACAAAATCCTGATGGCCTTCATGAATGATAAGGACCAGGAAGTCAGATTAAAAGCTACCACCAATTTGAAGTTTCTCGGCGATACTTCCCGCCTTGGTCAGCTGATGGCCGAGGTCTTCACCCCTAAATTCAGAGCCAGAAGCTTTGAAGAAAAAAAGGCTCTGTTTGAGTTTCTTGGCCGGACAAAAAGCGAGGAAGCTTTTAAGTTTCTCAAAAAGATATTTTTAAAAAAATCATGGCGTCGAAGTACGACTGAGTTGAAGATCTGTGCTGTAGCCGGTCTGGAAAAGATGGGCTCAAAAGAAGCCATTGACCTGCTGCGGCGCGGAGAACACTTCTTTAACCGCCAGGTGCGGGAAGCCTCGGCTGAAGCCCTGGTCCGGCTGGCTCTAAAAAATTCTTGAGGTCAAAATGATAGAAGAAAAGGAAAAAACGGAAGAAGAGGAAAAACAGGCTGAATCAGGTGAGACAGGCCTTCCGATTCAAAAGCTGGCTATTAATTTTCTGACCAGGTTTTATATTGTCTTTAAAATCCTTAAACTTTATGCTGAAAATAACGAGCTCATTGAAGAACAGACCACCCTTCTCATGGAAGACCTCAACCGGCTCAAAGCAGCTGAGCCTGAGGTAAAGTTCAGAATTAAGCAGGAATCAATTTTCTTTAATCAGCAGCGTCTAAAATTCTCGCTGGGTAATTACCACATTTTCAAATTTTTGCTGGAGGAATTTAGAAAACGTGAAATAGGACAATTGGAATTTTCACCTGATATCGGCCGCCAGGAGCTGACCAGAGCCCTGGCCATACTCTGCCAGAAAAGAACCGAAGCGCAGCCTTACGAGGCTATTCAGGCTGAACTGCAGGACAATCAAATCACCGGGCTGACCCTGGAAAAGATGCAGGCATCAGAAAGATTGCTCAGTCCGGAAAAAAGTTCAGCCCGGCTGTATTTTTTAAGTATTCTTCATTTGCGGGAAATTTCTGAGCGGCAAAAAGACAATGAAAAGATCAGGCTTAATACCACCAGGCGTTTGATTCAATCTATCTTTAATCACCTCATAGATAATGAATCCTTTCTGCTCGGCCTGACCAACATCAAAAATCACGATGAATATACCCTCAATCATTCGGTCAATGTCAGCCTGCTGGCCATCGCTCTGGGCCGAAGACTGGGACTCAGCCGGGTGGAACTGGTCGATCTGGGGCTGGCCGCTTTTTTCCATGATCTGGGGAAAATTGAGACACCACTCGAAATATTGAATAAACCGGGCCAACTAACCGAAGAAGAGAGAAAAATAATGGAGCTCCATCCCCACCAGGGTGCGGAAAAACTTGTCCAGCTAAAAGAGTTCAGACGGCTGCCTATTTCAGCCATCCACGTAGCCATGGAGCATCATATCAAAGAAGATCTAAGCGGTTATCCTCACTTTAAAATCAAACAAGACGTAAATCTTTACAGCCGGATCGTCAAGGTCTGTGATTTTTTTGATGCTATTACTACCAAAAGAGTCTACCGTAAAAAGGTTTTTACCCGGGCTGAAGCGCTGAGCCTGATGCTCGAGCAAGGCAGAACAGAATTCAACCCGGTTATTCTGAAGGCTTTTGTTCAGATGATGGGCATTTTCCCGGTGGGGTCAGTAGTACTGCTCAATACCGGAGAAATCGGACTGGTCACAGCTGTCAACCAGGAATTGAAATTTCTCCTCAGACCAAGAGTCAAAATCATTGTTGATGCTGCTGGAAACAAGATTGATGGCGAGCTGGTGGATTTAACAGAAATCGACCTCGAGAACAGAAAATACAAAAGAACTATTGTCAAAGAAATCAATCCGGATGAATACGGCCTTAATGTAGCTGATTATTTTCTGGCTGAGGCTGAAGCCTGAAATTGATAAGATGATTGGAATTGGAGCCAAGAATGAGTCTTCAAGCACCATTTAATCTCAAGGTAGAATATTTAAAAGAGGAAGTCATTGTTGACCATCCCCGGCCAAAATTTTTCTGGCAGGTCAAAGGCAACTACCGGGGAGACGGGCAAACTGCCTATCAGATTATCCTGTCTTCTGAACCTGAACTTGTCGAGCGCGAAATCGGCGATTTATGGGACAGCGGCCGGGTAGAATCAAGCGCCAGCAGCCGCATTCCCTATGATGGAGAGGAACTGCTGAGCTGCCAGAAATATTACTGGCGCGTTCGCTGGTGGAACTCGGCTGGCGAGGTCAGTCCTTACAGCGATATATCTTCTCTATCTACCGGCTTTATGGGGAGTACAAAATTTAAGGCTAGCTGGATCACCAGTCCTCAACCGGAAAGTTATAATGGCCAGAAAACAATTCTTCTTGGCCAGGAAGAACAGCCTGATCTTGAGTACAAAGCTATCTATCTGAGAAAGGAATTTTCCAGCCCCGGGCCAGCCAACCGGGCCACAATTTATATCTGCGGATTGGGCCACTATGAGCTTTATATTAATGGTGAGAGAGTTGGTGAACGGGTGCTCGACCCATGTTGGTCTGATTACCAGCAGATTGCTTATTATTCCGTTTACGAGGTTACTAACTTAATTCGTGCTCAAAACGCTATCGGTGTCATTCTGGGCAATGGCCGGCATATTAAGAAATACGGCTATGATTGCCCCAAACTTATTTTTAAAATGGAGATTTATTATGCTGGAGGTGGCTATGATCTGATCTCCAGTGACCGCAGCTGGAAAGCCTCTTCCGGGCCACTTCGCGAAAATGGTCTTTATTTCGGCGAAAATTACGACCGCCGCCTGGAACAGCCAGGCTGGAATCTGGCCGGATTCGATGATGAGAACTGGGAAAAAGTGGTGGAGGTAAAAGGGCCGCCGCTTATCGCCCAGGATATCCCGCCAATTAAAATAATAGAGAAACTCAAGCCTAAAAAAATAAGTTCACCGCAACCGGGTGTCTATATTTTTGATTTTGGCCAGAACATTTCTGGCTGGGCTAAATTAAAAGCCAGAGGACCTGAGGGGACAGAAATTCGTTTGAGATTCGGTGAGCTTCTGCTGCCCGATGGCAGCTTAAACACTGCTACCAATGATCAGGCCCGAGCCACAGATATTGTTGTTCTAAACGGCCAGGGGGAGGAAATCTATGAGCCAAGATTCACCTACCACGGTTTCAGATACGTCGAGCTGACTGGCTTCCCGGGAGAACCAACCGCAGATACTCTTGAGGCCCGCTTCGTTCATTCCGCCGTTGAACCTGTTGGTCACTTCGAATGTTCGAATCCTTTGATTAACAGCATCCATAAATGCGTTGTGGCCAGCCAGCGGTCCAACCTGATGAGTATTCCCACTGACTGCCCCCAGAGAGATGAGCGTCATGGCTGGTTGGCTGATGCTGCTATGACTATGGAAGAAGCCTGCTTTAATTTTGATCTATCTGCTTTTTACCAGCACTTCCTGCAGCTTATCAGGCTGGCCCAGAAAGAGGACGGCAGTTTGCCGGATTTTGTACCTCCTTACAATTCTTCTGTCTATCCGGCCGATCCAGCCTGGGGTTCAGCCTATATCAGCCTCTGCTGGCAGATTTATATGTTTTATGGCGATCGGGAAATACTTCAGAAACACTACCAGGGCCTGAAAAATTACCTTGATTTTCTAAAACAAAAAGCCAGTGGTCACCTCTTAACCGGATTGGGCAAATATGGTGATTGGTGTCAGCCAGGCAGCCTGGTCGCCAAGAAAACCCCGCTCGATCTGGTTTCCACCTGCTTTTACTACCATGATGTCCTCCTGTTTTCAGACATCTGCGAACGACTTGGACGTCAGACCGAAAGCCGCGAATATAAAGAACTCGCTTCCCAGATAAAAAGCGCTTTTAACCGGGCTTTTCTGGGAAACGGTCAGTATAAAGCCCTGAGACAGGGTCCGATTGACCGGCTGCCTGACCAGACAGCTAATATTTTGCCTCTATACCTCGACCTGGTTCCTCCAGAAGACACGGATAAAGTCCTGGAGAGTTTACTCACCTCCATTATCAGTCATCATGATTATCACCTGGACACCGGTTTGCTGGGCACCCGCTTCTTGCTTGATGTCCTGAGCAGGTTTAACCGCCAGGATGTGGCTCTGAAAATAATTCTCCAGGAAAGCTATCCGGGCTGGGGTTATATGCTCAAAGAGGGAGCAACTACCTTATGGGAAAGATGGGAAAAACTGACCGGCCCGGGAATGAACTCCCATAACCATATCATGTTCGGCAGTGTCGATGCCTGGTTTTATAAAAATCTGGCGGGCCTGGAACTCATCGAGCCTGGCTGGAGCGCTTTTAAGATAAAACCGTTTGTGCCTGAAGAAATAGATCAGGTACAGGCCAGGCTGGCCACTATCCGGGGAGAAATTTCTGTTTTCTGGCAAAAATCAGATTCTATTTTCAACCTTGAATTAGAAATCCCGACTGGCAGCCGGGCCAGGCTCTTTCTGCCTGTCCTCTGGTCTGAATTTCGGATTTCAGAGCATAAAGAAAAAGAGCTTATCCTCTGGGATCAGGGAACCTATGTCAACCGGGAAAATGATGATGGTATTTCCCGGGAAGATATTAATGAGCAGCCTGTTTTCTGGCTTGATTCTGGTTCCTATCTCTTTCGGATGGAAAAAATCTAAACAGCGAATTTAATTTCCTGAACAGTCACTTACTTATTTGCCTGCCAACCAGTTATTTACCAGAATTTCTTGAAAATCCTGGCGGCCTGTTGATAAGCTTCGATGGTTTTTTCAAGGTCTTCTTCAGTATGGGCGGTGGACAGACAGCCACCACCATGAACAACATGTACTCCATTAATCAACAAGGCCAGTTTTAAAGCTTCTTCCCGCAGGAAAACATCCGATCTGGCCGGATCCCAGATATCCTCCGGATAGGAATAACTGATATTGTCTTTTTCAGGAAAATTGACCATAAAAAAGGAACTGCCGTTAACAGCTATGTGTCCACCACCGGTGCAGACCACTTTCAGTCCTTCAGCGGCAAAGGCCCCTTCAATACCCTGTCTTAAGCTGGTCGCTAATTGCCCGATTCTCGGATATATTTCTTTTTCATGGCTGCTAAGATAGCCGAGCATGGCCAGACCGGCTCGCATATATTCTTCATGGGCTGAGAAAGTCCCGCCTTCAAAGTTAACGCGCAGTCCACTGACCCCGGCTCGCTCACAATTCTCCATGATCCTGGTCCGCCCCACTACCGCTGCTACTGCCTCTCCTCCGCCAATCAGTTTACCAAAAAGAGACAGGTCAGGTTTTACTCCATAAAGCCTCTGCAGCCCGGAGGGACAGAACCTGAAGCCCGAGATAACTTCATCAAATATTAAAACCACTCCATAGTCATCAGCCAGCTTTCTGGCCAGCCGCAGATACTCAGGTGAGCAGAAAAGAAAGCCGCCAACCCCAATGAATGGCTCTAAAATAAAAGCAGCCAGTTTTGAGCCATATTTCTTAAAGGTTTTTTCCAGATGGTCGGGATCATTAAACCTCGTGATGATAATGTGCCGGGCAAACTCAGGCGGCAGACCGGCCGAGTCTACCTGATTGAAACCACGGCCCGGATGAAACTTAACCCCTTTTAAGAGGTAAGGCGTGGAGCCATGCCAGCCACCTCCAATTTTCAACACATAATGACGACCGGTATAACCCATGGCCAGCATGACCGCATAGGTTGAAGCCAGGGTACCGGAAGTGGTGAATCTGATTTTCAGGCCTGGCTGCCCTAAACTGGCCAGGATCCTTTCTGCCAGTTCGATTTGAGCAGAACTTTCAAAACCGGTATGAAGACTGCCGGCGGCCAGGTAGGGCTCCATTTCCTGTCTTATAACTTCAGGATTATGCCCCAGTAAATTGGCATAATGTCCCTGCCAGTAATCAAGGTAAGTCTGTCCGTCCAGATCGGTCACTGTTGAACCGTGAGCTGAGGCGGGGAAAAAAGGGTACGGCTTCCAGAGCCTGAGGCTGTGGCTACCGCCTCTGACCATGACCTTAGTCGCTCTTTTGAACATCAAGCGACTTTTAACGGTCTTCTTTTCATATTCTCTGCCCAGATAATCGATCAGTTGTTTTGTTCGCTTCATTTTACTTTTTCTTGTTTTCAGGTTAAGATAAATTAAGCTTTAATTTATGCTTAAGCAGCAAGAAAGTCAATTTGGCGACTGGCTTCGACCAGATGGTAAATTGTCATCTTGCCAATTCTATAGTATTATTATAGGATTACTGTAGATTATTTAAATCTGTCACGTAGATTAAAGGAGAAATAAATGGAAATGCTGAATGAAGAAGTCAGAGACTTCACCCGTAAAAAGTTTGCAGAAGAACTGGTCAACCCGGTCGAACTGATTTTTTTTATGGAAGAAAAAAGCCCGCTAATTGTTCCAGGCCAGCCGGTTTCAACCGATTGCCAGTACTGCCCCGAGATCAAGCAGCTGCTGGAAGAATTGAGCAGCTTGTCTGACAGGATCAAATTGACGGTTTACGATTTTAAAAAAGAGGCAGCCAGAGCAGCTGAATATCGTCTGGACAAGATTCCAGCTATCATCATCAAGACCGAGATTGACACCGGCATAAGATTTTTCGGTATTCCTTCCGGTTATGAATACATGAGTTTGCTGGAGGCCATTGTTGATGCCAGCCGAGGGCAGACCGAACTCAGTCCGGCTACCAGAGAAGCGTTAAAAAAGCTGAAGAAAGAAGTCGATATTCAGGTCTTCGTCACTCCCACCTGTCCTTACTGTCCAATGGCCGTTCGCCTGGCTCACCAGATGGCTCTCGAATCGCCCCTGATCACGGCCTCGATGATCGAAGCTGCTGAATTTCCTGAATTAACCCAGAAATATGAGGTCATGGGTGTTCCCAAGTCCATTTTCAATGAAACTATTAGCCTGGAAGGGGCTGTACCGGAGGAAGTCTACCTCGAACAGGTCCTGAAGGCAGCTGGAGAACAGGCTGGCTAAGATCAGGCTTTTTTAGCATAACTGATTCATTATCAGCTAGTTATCTCGAAATTTAAAGCTCCAAAATTGACAGCCAGAGCTCTGGTGTTATAATAAACAGAGCAATGCCGATTTTTAAGAAGACTAAGAGCAAGAAAAAAATCTGTGTTATTGGTCTGGATGGTGTTCCTTATTCTCTGCTTCTTGACCTGGCCAGCACCGGGCTGATGAGTACTGTCGCCCGTCTTATAGATAGCGGACATCTGCACCAGATGAAAGCAAGCTTGCCTGAAATTTCGGCTGTTTCCTGGACAAATTTTATGACCGGCACCAACCCCGGAACTCACGGCATTTTTGGCTTCCTTGATTTTAAACCTGGTAGCTATGACCTCCGCCTCCCCAATTTTCTGGACGTCAAGGTTGACACTCTATGGGATCTTCTGGCGGAGGAAGGTTATAAAAGTATCGTTATCAATCAACCCTCTACTTACCCCGCTCGCCGCATTAACGGGGTCATGGTCTCTGGTTTCGTAGCAGTTGATCTGTCGCGATCGGTCTATCCGCCATCATTGTTCACCATTCTGGAGCAAATGGGCTATCAAATAGATGTGGACAGCAGTAAAGTGGCGGAAAATCCGGCTCTACTCTGGCCCGAGCTATCCAAGACCATGGCCAGTCATCAAAAAGCTCTGAATTATTTCTGGGACCAGGACTGGGATTTTTTTGAATTTGTCATTACCGGTACTGACCGCCTTCATCACTTTCTGTGGTCAGCCTATGAGGATAAATCTCACCCTGCTCATCAGGCTTTTCTCGATTTCTATCAGCAGGTTGACCGGATCATCGCCAAGATCATCGCCAGTTTTAAAAAATTAAATGAGAGCGAGGATAGCCTTTTTATCCTTTCTGATCATGGCTTTACCGGTATCATTCAGGAAGTTTATCTTAATGCCTGGCTGGAAAAAGAAGGCTACCTGTCTTTTACCACCCCAACTCCCCGAAGTCTGAACGATATCTCGCCCGAGTCAGTAGCTTTTGCCCTTGATCCCAACCGCATCTATCTTAACCTCGAAAACAAGTTTCCAGCCGGACATGTCGCCCGCAGCCAGAAGAAGGAGCTAAAATCAGAAATCGCCCAGAAATTACTCCAGCTGGAATACAACGGCCAGAAGGTCATTCGCCAGGTATTTAAATCAGAAGAAATTTATAAGGGAAAATACACCTCCCTTGGGCCTGACCTGATTGTTCTGTCCGAACCTGGTTTTGATTTAAAGGGTTCTATCAGGAAAAAGGAAATTTTCGGCCGCAGCTATTTACAGGGTATGCATACCTGGGACGATGCATTTTTCTGGGCAGCTGAGGATTACGGCCCAGATCTGGCCATTCAGGATATCGCCAGCTTGATCATGAAAAAGGTTAAATGAGGCAAAGGGCAGCCCGGCTTTTTCACTCGATACTAAAAAGGATTTATCCACTTTTTTCCCTGGTGCTTATCCTGACTACGGCTGCCTCAGCCTATATCGGGCCGGGAGCAGGATTTGCCTTTCTGTCTTCTTTCCTGATCTTTTTTCTGACTTTTTTTCTGGCCTTTTTTTCTATTCTTTCCTGGCCTTTCCGCTGGTTTTTTCGCCAGCTGCGAGGTCAGAAGGCCTACCAGAACAGCCGCGTGGATAAAGTTATCATTTTAGGTTATGACGGTCTGGACCCCGATTTAGCCGAAAAGTATATGGCCGAAGGCAAATTGCCTGTTTTAAGCCAGCTGAAGAAACAGGGGACCTTTAAGAGGCTCAGAACGACGACTCCAGCCATTTCTCCGGTTGCCTGGTCATCGTTTATGACCGGTTGTGAGCCATCGAAGCACAATATCTTTGATTTTTTGAGCCGCAATCCTAAAACCTATCTCCCCGATTTGTCTTCAGCCCGGATTGGTCCACCCTCAAAATATCTGAAGCTGGGTAAATACCGGCTCCCTTTAGGCCGCCCCGAAATAAAGTTGCTCAGGAAAAGCCAGCCCTTCTGGAAGATCCTCGGTCAGGAAGGAATTTTTTCGACCATTCTCCGCATCCCCATTACTTTCCCACCTGAAAAATTTTCCGGTCATCTTTTATCGGGCATGTGCCTGCCAGACCTGAAAGGCTCCCAGGGAACTTTTCTTTTTTATACCACCAATCCGGACAGGATCAAAAAGAAGGAAGGCGGGGAAAGCCTGCTGGTCGAACGCCAGGGCAATCTGATCAGGACTTTTATTTCCGGTCCAGAAAATTCTCTGCTGGCCAAGCCTGAGGAAATAAAAATACCGATGCTGATCAGGTTTGATAACGACCCTGAACAGGTTGAGGTGGAAGTTTCCGGTCAGAGATTTAAGCTGCAGAAGGGCATTTTTTCACCGTGGATTAAGCTCAGTTTTCCGGCTGGACTCGGAGTCAAAGTCAGAGCTATTGCCAGGTTTTATCTCCTGAGTACCAGTCCTCATTTTGAACTGTATATAACCCCTCTCAATATTGATCCGGAAAAACCCGCCCTGCCTGTTTCTCATCCATTTATTTATTCCTCTTACCTGGCCAAGTTGCTGGGCAGCTATGTCACCCTGGGTGAAGCTAATGATACCTGGGCTCTTAATGAAGGCGTTCTGCCAGAACAGGCCTTTTTAGATCTGGCTTATTCCTTCCACCAGGAAACAGAGAAAATTCTGTTCAATGCCCTGTCCAGAACAAGAAAAGGACTGGTGGCCTGCTGGTTTGAAACCTCTGACAGTCTGCAGCATATGTTTTTCCGCTATCTGGATAAATCCCATCCAGCTCTTCGCACCACTGCTCATCTTAAAGATGGAGCCACTGTCATCGAAACCCTCTACAAGAAACTGGACGCTCTGGCTGGCCAGGTGCTCGAACAATGTAATGACCGGACCTGTTTAATTATCATGTCTGATCATGGCTTTAAATCTTTCCGCCGGGGGGTAAACCTTAACTCCTGGCTATATCTTAACGGCTATCTTCATTTAAAAGATGGGGCCACTTCGAGCGAAGAATGGTTCAAGCAGGTGGACTGGACCAGGACCAGAGCCTACGGCCTGGGCCTGGCCGGCATTTATATTAACCTCAAGGGGCGGGAGGCTCAGGGTATAGTTGAGCCCGGAGATGAATATCGGAATTTAAAACAGGAGCTGACCGAAAAGTTATCCGGTCTGAAGGATAAAGATCTCGGTCGGCCGGCTGTTAATCGTTTGATTGATACGGAGAAAATCTATAATGGACCTTATCGTCACGAAGCACCTGATTTAATTGTCGCTTATAATGAAGGCTATCGCGCTTCCTGGGATTCGGTTACCGGACGGGTCAACGAGACAGTTATTGAGGATAACCTTAAGGCCTGGAGCGGCGATCACTGCCTCGATCCGGAGCTGGTCCCGGGCGTATTTTTTTCCAATTTTAAATTTGCGGTCGACCGGCCTTCGATTATGGATATTGCTCCGACCGTTCTTGATTTATTTGGCCTGGAGCAGCCAAAATACTTTGATGGCCAATCTTTTCTGTCTGACGGCTTACGGCCGGCTTCGGAAAAAACTGATAAAAATGGTAGAATAAAACAAGAAGAGCAGAAACCAAAAAAGGCCAAAAATAATGACAAAAGAAAAAGAAGATAGCGGCCTGAGCCGGCGCCGTTTTCTTGAACTTATTCTGAGTACCTCAGCCGGCTTGGCTTTTTTCCCCAAAACTGGCTTTCTTACCACTAAGGGCCGCCGCCAGACAGCCAGAAAGGTGCTGGTTCTGGGCTTTGATGGACTGGATCCGATTTTAACCGCTGAGCTGATGAAGGACAACCGGCTGCCAAATTTTAAGAAACTGGCTGCTTCAGGTAGCTTCCTTCCTCTTGGCTCCAGCATTCCCCCTCAGAGCCCGGTAGCCTGGGCTAACTTTATTACCGGAACTGATCCAGGCGGGCATGCTATTTTTGATTTTGTCCACCGCGACCCCAGAAATTACATGCCTGTCTTTTCCGCTTCGGAATCGCTGCCGGGAAAGCATGAAATCAAGCTGGGCGATCTGATTTTGCCTCTGTCCGGAGGGAAAATTAACAACCTGCGCCGCGGCCGTGCTTTCTGGCAAATTCTCGAAGATTATGATATTCCGGCTACCATCTTTAAAATCCCCTCCAATTATCCGCCTGTGGAGAGTAAACAAAAAACCTTTTCTGGCATGGGTACCCCGGATCTTAAAGGCTATTATGGACTATTTAATTTTTATACCAATGAATATAAAACAATCACTGAAGAATACGGCGGTGGCGGTCGGGTGCATGATGTCTTCGTTATCGGCAATCGGGTTGAATCCAGAATCCCTGGGCCAAATAATCCTTTTAAAAAAGGCAACCCGGAAACTTTTGTAGATTTTAAGGTCTTTATTGACCCTGTCCATCCGGTGGCTAAAATTGCTTACCAGAATCAGGAATTCATATTGAAAGAAAAAGAATGGAGCGGCTGGAAGAAAATCAAATTTGATTTCATCCCGGGCCAGGGAGTTAGCGGTATCTGCCTTTTTTACCTCAAGGAGGTCAGGCCAAAATTCAAACTCTATGTCAGCCCTATTAATATTGATCCGGCCGACCCGGCTCTTCCCCTGTCAACGCCCGACAGCTATTCTAAGGAACTGGCCAGAAAATTCGGACCATTTTTTACCAAAGGGTTGCCAGCTGATACCGCCGCTCTCGAAAATGAGGTGCTGGATGAAAATGAATTCCTGACCCAGGATGAATTAGTTTATCAGGAAAGTGTAGCTATCCTCGAAGATGAATTGAGAAATTTCAGGTCAGGTCTTCTCTTTTATTATTTTTCCAATACCGATCAAAGACAGCATATGTTTTACCGTTTTTTAGACAAAGACCACCCAGCGTATGAAGAAAAGCTGGCTTCTGAATTTGCTCCGGTTATTCCCCAAACATACGAAGAGATGGATAAAGTTCTCGAGATGTGCCTGGGGAAAATAGACAGCCAGACAGCAGTTATAGTTATGTCTGATCATGGCTTTAACCCATATCGCTGGGGTTTCAATCTTAATACCTGGCTGCTCGAAAATGGTTATCATTATCTTCTGCCCGGCAGCCGGCCAGAGGAAGTGACACTATTTCAGCAAACAGACTGGGCAAGGACTAAAGCCTATGGCGTTGGCCTCAATGCCCTCTATTTGAACCTGAAAGGACGGGAAAGCCAGGGAATTGTCCAGCCGGCCGAAAGAGAGAGCCTCACCCGCCAGCTGGCCAATCAGCTGGAACAGCTGGTTGATCCCAGAACAGGCGAAAAAATCATTCTTAAAGCTTATATCAGCCGTGAGGTCTATCATGGGCCCTATGTTGATTTAGCTCCAGACATTATCCTGGGTTTCAACCGAAATTATCGTATTTCCTGGAATTCGCCTCTGGGTAATTTCCCTCGCGAATTGATTGAAGACAACCGGCAAAAATGGAGTGGAGATCATATGTCCTCACCAGCAGTCATCCCGGGGAGCTTGATCAGTAACCTGCCGGTCAAACTGTCTGACCCGGCACTTCAGGATGTAACCGCCGGCCTTCTGTCTTTATTCGGGATTAAAATCCCACCCGAGGTTACCGGCCGGCCAATTTTTTAAACCGATAAACCGAACCGACGAAAGGAGCGGACAGAGCAATGGGTAAAAAGGTTAAGGTTAAACTTGACAAAGAGCTCTATAAAAAAATCGAAAAAGTGGCAGAAGTGGCTGGTTACAGCTCACCAGAAGAATTTGTCATCCATGTTCTCGAAAAGGAAATCAGCCAGTTTGAAGGAACAGATTCAGAGGAAGAGATCAAAAAACGATTAAAAGGGCTGGGCTATATTTCCTGAAAAGGTTGTTCTGAGTCCAGATGTGGTGGTTGAATCAAGCAGTCGGATTGGTGGTAAAAGTTTTTTTACTGCCTTTTACCGACCTCAATCCCTGGGCAGGGATGATTTTCATTTCTCTCCTGACCGCCATTCTTATGCTTTTTATCTATAAAAAAACTTCTAATCAGAGCGGTATAAAAGAGGCCAAAAATCTGATTAAAGGCTATCTGCTGGAAATAAGGCTTTTCCAAAATGATTTTGGCATATTTCTGGGCGGGCTGAAGAGGCTGTTGTCTGCCAATCTGCGCTACCTGGCCTATAATCTCAAGCCGCTTCTGGTGATGATTCTGCCCATCTTTCTTTTGCTGGCCCAGATGAATCTCTGGTTTGGCTACAACGTTCCACAGCCGGGTGAAACCTTATTGCTCAAAGTTGAGTTCAATCAGGCAGTTGAGGTTGACCGTCTTAACCTGGAAGTAGAAGCACCAGCAGGAGTGATTGTTGATTCTCCACCTCTCAGGATTATCGATGAAAACGAAGTTAACTGGCGGCTAAAAATAGTTGAACTTCGAGGTGGACAGCTGGTAATAAAAAATGGAGGTCAAAAGTACGCCAAAGACATCTCTCTGCCCCAATCTAAACTGGCCCGGGTATCGGCCATCAGAGTGAACCAGAATATCTGGGAGCAGTTGCTCAATCCAGGAGAAAAGCCTCTTCCCCGGGACGCTGAGATTAAAAAAATTGAAGTTGTCTATCCCTCAGCCAGATTAAATCTTTTCGGTCTTAAAATTCACTGGCTGCTAGCTTATTTTGTACTGTCCATTATCTTTGGTTTTGGCCTAAAAGGCTGGTTCAAAGTGGAAATTTAATCCATCATCAAATTATAAACAGAAAGGGGAAAGATTATGAAAATTGAAGTTTTTAAAATGGAAAGAATGCAATCACTCTGGGAAAATCTGGTCGATTACAATTTATCGGAGAGTGGCGTTCATCCTTTGACTCTGAAGGAGCTTCTGTCAGCTGAGGAAATACAGCAGTTAACTGAAGTCGAGCTCGGCTATACTCAGACCAATGGCACCCCTCCCCTGCGCCAGCAGATTGCTCGACTTTATCCAGGTCTCAATCCGGAGTCGATCATGGTTACCGCCGGTTCGTCTGAAGCCAATTTTCTTCTGATGTGGAGCCTCATTGAACCTGGAGATAAAGTGGTTTTTGAGTTGCCCAATTATCTTCAGATGTGGGGTCTGGCCAGGGCCTTTGGGGCGAACGTTGAACCTTTATGGCTTAAAGAGGAGCTTGGCTGGCAGCCTGAGCCTGAGGACATTGACCGGGTTATAACTCCAGGAACGAAACTGGTGATTTTGACCAATCCCAACAATCCGACCGGTTCAATCCTCAGACCGGCTATCCGCCAGCAAATAATAGAACGAGTAAAAGAAGTCGGAGCCTGGCTGATTGCAGATGAAGTTTACCGTGGAGCAGAAATAAATGGAGAAGAAACGCCATCTTTTTATGGCCAGCTCGAAAAAGTGGCCGTCGTGGGCGGTCTATCCAAAGCCTATGGGTTACCTGGCTTGAGACTGGGCTGGCTGGCCGGACCGGAAGAGCTGGTTCAAAAGATCTGGACTTATCATGACTATACCACCATTTCAGTTTCAGCTTTGACCGACCATCTGGCCACCAGTGCCCTGGAGCCAGACAGGCGCCTTCGGCTCCTGGCACGGACCAGAAACATCATCAGGACCAATCTGCCCATTCTAGAAAAATGGCTGCAGAGTTTCGATGGGCTGTTCAATTATCAGCCACCGCTGGCCGGGGCCATCCTTTTTACGGCCTACAATGCTGAGGTCAATTCCACCCGGCTGGTTGAGAAAATTTTAAAAGAAAAAAACGTTCTACTTGTTCCCGGCGACCATTTTGAACTCGACCACCATCTGCGGCTGGGCTATGGCTGCCCGCCAGGTTATCTACAAGCAGCTCTGGACCGGGTAACTGAATTTTTAAAAGAATTCATCAAAAAATGAAGTGATAATTTTAAAATAAATAACTTGCGTCTGCAGCCCAATCAAAGATTGGAGAGGAGGTCTAGCCAGATGAAAAGAAAAGTAGCCTACCCGGTGTTAAAAGTCGGATGCTCATTATTTTTAGGTTTAATAATTAGCGCCTTGTTGGCGGCCACAGCCACTGCTCAGTCAGCTCAAAAGGTAGCTATTATCGATTCTCAGAAAGCTTTTGATCGTTCAGCCCAGGGCCAGAAGGTCATTGCTCTTCTTCAAGATAAGGAAAATGAAATAAAAGCCAGCCTGAAGCAGAGACAGGAAGAAATAAACAGCCTCCAGGATAAATTTGCCAGTCAGAGATTGACTTTGAATGAGGAAGCTTTAAGACAGTTGAAACTAGAAATAGATAAAAAAGAAGCAGAAAACAAGAAATATGAACAGGACTCCTCGATTGAATTTGATCAGTTCAAAGCAAAATTGATCAAGAAGATGAGAGACGAGATGCTGGCTATAGTTGATGAGCTGGTTAAAGAAAGAGGTTACGATCTGGTCTTTGATCTGTCTTCCTCCGGGCTCATTTACTTTCGGCCTGCCCTGGATATAACCGAGGAGGTCATAAAAAAATATGATGAGGCTTCTAGCCGCAAACAAAGCCCGGGGAGTTTCTGAGATAATCCTTTAATTATCGTCCACCCGCCTGAAACTCAATTCAAGCAGAACAATCTCCGACCGGCTACCGGTTCTAACTGCTGGCCCCCAGGTCCCGGCACCAGAAGTGACATAAATATGAGTTTGACCTTTTTTCAGGTAACCCCAGTTTTTCTCATAAATTAGTTTATTAATTATATTAAGGGGAAAAAGCTGCCCGGCGTGAGTATGACCGCAGAGTAAAAGATCTAGGCCTGCCTGTTCAGCTTCTTCCAGCTCAATCGGTTGATGATCCAGAACGATAAGTGGTAAAGAAGGCTCAACCTGGTCAGCCGCCATAATAGCCGGAAGGCTGGCCCGACGATCACCAAACCTCAGGGCGGCCCGGTCTTTTCTGCCAATAACATAAAACGAACCATCTATTTTGAGGGCTTTATCCAGCAGCTCCTGGACCCCAGCTCTTTCCAGATAGCTGATATTTTTTTCCAGTCCACCATAGTATTCATGGTTACCGGGACAGGCAAAAAGGCCGAGGGGAGCCCTGATGTCTTTCATCAGCCTGACCATTTTCTCTTCTTCTTCAGCACCAATGGCTTCATCGACAATGTCACCGGCAAAAAAGACAATTTCCGGGTTAAGTTCATTAATTTTTCTGACCAGAGCTTCCAGCCGATTCGAACGGTTATACATTCCCAGATGAATATCGGACAGCATAACCGCCCTCAGCCCGGTTCGGCTATCAGCCGTTTTATCAACCTGGAGATGAAGAGTCTTAACCACCGGGCGGATAGCATTAAGATGGCCTGAAAAGATAATAATCAAAGATACAGACAAGATAACTGTAAAGGAAGCCGTGTTGCTGACCGATAACCAGCTTGATGTTTTTACCGGTTGTTGGAACAGAAGGCAACTCCAGCGAATTAAGTCTTTTAAAAAAAGCAACAGGAAAAGGTAAAACATAAAGGCTAAATAATAAATGCCAGGAACAGCCAGAATCTGTGATAAACGGTGGCTAAACTGACCATTGATTATTCTGCTCAGGGGAAAACTTAAAATTAAAAAACTGAAGACCGCCACAAATAAGAGACGGCCGACTGATCGGGAAGAAAACGCCTGAAGTCCTCTTTTTATAATATAGCCATTGAGAAAGCCATAAAGAAGAAGGCTAACCACTAAAAAAATAATCAAGTCTTTTCTCCGCATCGAGAGGTGTTTCTTTTTATTTTCAGCTCAGTCTCCCAGCCGATTAAACCAGGCAATATCCTTAAGTTCTTTTCTGGCTCGCGGTCTCGTCGGTCGGCTGGCGGCATACCCGACTGACAGCATGGTGACCAGACGATATTTCCCGGGGATATCGAGTACCTTTCTAACCGCTTTAAGATTAAACCACCCGATCCAGCAGGTACCCAGCCCCTGTTCCTCTGCTTTCAAAACAAAGTGTTCACCGGCGATACCCAGATCTAAAAGATAAAACTGCGTACCCTGTACCAGGCGGCCGAGATTATTAGCCAGAAGATCCAGCCTGGCCATCATCAGAACCAGGACAGGCGCTCCGGCCGCAAACCGGCTGGTGGCGTATATGCCGGAAAAGGCTGCTCTGGCTACCTTCTCTTTCAGTTCAGGCTCATCTATAACCAGAAATCTCCAGGGCTGGACATTTTCAGCGGAAGGAGCCAGCCGAGCAGCTTCCAAACAGGCCAGAATTTTTTCTCTCTCTACCGGCTGAGGAGAATAGCGCCTGATACTCCGCCTTGCTTGAATAATCTCGTCCAGAGTCATCTCTGCCTCTCTTAACTGGAATTCTGACCTTATTATTTATTTTTCTTGGGCCCTGATTTTTCCCAATCTCTCTGCAGTTCAATTAGATCCACTGTCTGGGAGAAATCACCGAGTAAATAGCGAGCAAAATAATCAGCTCTGATCCAGAACCAATAATCATTCATGTCGCCATAACCGTGTCTCTGTCCAGGGAAAACAAAGAAGTCAAAGCGTTTGCCGGCTTTGATCAAAGCGGCCGCCAGCCTGAGTGTATTGGCCGGGTGGACATTATCATCAATATCACCCGTCGTTAACAGCAAATGCCCTTTAAGGTTACTGGCGAGAGTTGAATTGCGGTCAATGCTGTATTCAAACTTAACCTTCCCGTCTTTATCGACCACCTCTTTTACACCATGATGTTTCTCGCTCCACCAGCGGTTGTAGATATTGTTTTCATGATTACCAGACGATGATACGCCCACTTTAAAGAAATCAGGATAAACCAGCAGAGCGGCTGCTGTCATAAAACCGCCGCCTGAGTGACCGTAAATCCCAACCCGGTTAAGATCAATGAATGGATACCGGGCAGCCAGCTGCTCAATAGCATATTTTTTATCGGCCAGGCCATAATCACGCAAATTACCATAGCCATAATTATGGTACCACTTGGAGCGCAGTGGACTACCACCCCGGTTGCCGACTTCGATGACGATAAAGCCCATCTGGGCCAGGGCGACATTCTGATTGGCTGGTGAAAAACTTTTGGAGACGCTCTCCGTTTGTGGTCCAGGATAAACATAGACGATAATGGGATATTTGCGTTCTGGATTAAAATCAAAAGGCTTGTATATCACACCATAAAGATCAGTCTGGCCATCAGCCGCTTTAACCGTAAAAGGCTCTGGAAATTTAAATCCGGCAGCCTGGAGAGCAGAAATATCGGTTGTTTCCAGCTTCAAAATCAGATTGCCTGCAGTATCCCTGAGTTCAGAAACGGGGGCAGCATCTACCCGGGAATAATTATCAACAAAAAAACGGGTGGAATCGCTCATAGAAACCTGATGATTAAAATCGCCAGGGTCCAGGCACTTGAGACTGGTACCGTCGAAATTGATTCGATAAAGATGGCTGAAATAAGGATCCTCACCTTTTTCGCGGCCGCCGGCCAGAAAATATAGAACCCTCGCCTTCTCATCGAGATTAACCACTTGCCGGCAATTAAATTCACCGAAAGTGATCTGATTTTTCAGTCGGCCGCGAGCGTCAAAAAGATAATAATGTCCCCAACCATTCCTCTCTGACCACCAGACCAGCTCCTGACCGCCATTGACCAGCCGCAGAGGCTGAAATTCGACATAGGTATTTAGCCTCTCTTCAATGAGGACAGTCACTTCACCGCTGGTTGTATCAGCCAGACAGACTTCATAGCCATGAAGATCCCTTGTCTGCCGGCCAAAATAAAGTTTATCTGAAGTATCGGCCAGCCAGAGTGGAGGCAGTGGTTTATCAGGGTCTTCAACCACCGCTTTACGCGGCGCAGTAAAAATATTGTAGGTAGGATCTTTGAACTTCTCAGCTTTAATTTTAACCCGGCTTTTGCTGGCCGGCTCGAAAACCAGAATCTCAGGCTGGGGCTGATTTTCTTCGCCCGGCATCCCGTATTTATAAGTCTGAAGCACCGGTCTGGGTTCGGCCAGGCTGTCAATCACCCAGAGATCTCCAACTTTTCTTTCATCTTCCCGAATACAGGCAAATTTCTTTGAATCTTTTGACCAGAAAATCATGATAGCCGGAGTCCGGAAATCCTGACGATCTTTCTCCTGTTTCTGAAGTTCCTTTTTTTCATCTTCCCTCAGGTCGCGGGCATAGGAATAATATTGTTCTCCATCGGTGGTCAACTGAACTTCCTGGATGGTGGGATCATCGGCTTTCTTCAAAGCCTTCTCATAATTGGCTTTATCCATCAAATAAAGGTTATGGGCACGAGCAAAAATAACGGTCTGGCCATCAGGGGAAATTGAAGCCCAGCGCGGCCTTTTGGGCGCAGGTTGATAATCTTTAATGAGGCTTAAAGTCCCTTTCTGCAGATCATACTCAAAGCCGAGGGTTTTGGTCTTTTTGGCCTGCTCAGCAGGCTCTTCTTCCCGTCCTTTATTCTTTTCCGTATCCTGTTCCTTTTCCTTTTCTTTTTCTTTATCCATAAACCGCTTTTCAAGCTCCTGGACTTTCATCACCTCGCCGGCAACGGAAATATCGTTATCAAGAGGAACTTCAATTTCAAACTGAAAAGCTGTATCGTTTTTAATCATTTTGATGGTTTTAATTGGCAAATGCTGGGCATCATAGGG
>JAKPCG010000155.1 GCA_029553365.1 Acidobacteriota bacterium
GGTGGGCTGGATATCTACCTTCTGGAAATTGCAGCTGGCCGAAACAAAACAAAGCCAGACCAGCGACCAGCAGTTCTGGTTGTCGCCAATTCAGAAGGATTTCATCTTCCTGGAACCGAGGGTGCTTTAGGCCTGGCTGAGACCATACTTTCAGCCTATGGAAAGGACAATTACTGGACCGGCTTTTTAAATGACCGAACCATTTACATTGTCCCGCTGCTTAACCCAGATGCTGCCACGGCTTATTTTGCCAGGCCCCGGCAGGAAAGATCCTGTAACGGGCGTCCAGTGGACGACGATAATGATGGTTTGATGGATGAAGACGGTCCGGAGGACCTGAATGGCGACGGCCTGATAACCATGATGAGAGTGAAATCACCTGAGGGCCACTGGATTATTGATCCGGAAGAACCTAGGTTGATGAGGCCGGCCAACCCCAAAAAGGGAGAAAAAGGTCAATATCTTCTTTATACTGAAGGATATGACAATGATGCTGACGGAGAGATCAATGAAGACGGGCCGGGAGGAGTGGAGATCAACAGGAATTTTCTCCACGATTTTGAATACTACAATAAGAAAGCCGGGCTCTATCCGGCCTCCGAGCCTGAAACGCAGGCTCTTCTTAAATTTATGTTCGACCATAACAATATAGCTGCAATCATCAATTTTTCTACTGAAAATAATCTCCTTAATATGCAACAAACCGGGAGGGCCAGAGCAGGGGCTGAGAGAGTCAGGGTTCCCGCACGTTATGCCACCTTCCTTGGCCTGGAACCCGATACTGAGTACAGCCTGAAAGAAATAGCAGAAGCTATGAAAGGTTCGGGAATGGTCGGAGAGGTGGAAATTGATGAAAACCTGGTTGCTACTTTTCTTGGACTTGGTCCGGCTATGACCTTTGATCGTTCCGATCAGGCTATCTATGAAGAACTTCAGAAAGAGTACAAAAATGGCTTGAAAGAGTTCGGGCTTGATTATCTGGAAAAGAATGCTCGCGGTGTGGGCCAGGGCTCCTTCCCCGCTTTCTGCTATTACCAGTACGGAGTACCGGTGTTTTCCTTTGATCTGTGGCAGGTTCCCGAGCCAAAAAAGGGCGAGATAAAAGAGGGTTTGACCCCCGACCTGATAAGATCTATGTCTTCTGAAGAATTTCTGGCCCTGGGCGAAGAAAAAATAGCTGGTTTTCTCCAGGAACAGGGAGCTCCTCCCAATCTAAATGCCGGAATGGTAATAAAAATGGTTCAGTCTGGCCAGATGACCCCGGCCAGGATGGCTGAAATGATGGAAAAGAAGCCCGGAGGAGCGGGCACGAGGCCAAAAAATGAAAACCCTGAAGCTTATCTTTTGAACTATTCTGACACTGTCCTGAAGGGCAAAGGCTTTGTGGACTGGAAAGTCTTTAACCACCCGGATCTGGGCCAGATTGAGATAGGCGGTTTTGTTCCTTATCTCAGGCCAGTCCCACCCCTTGACCAGCTTCAAAACAGCCTTAAGTTTCATATTCAGTTCAGCCAGAAACTAATGCAAAAATTGCCGGTTCTCTCTGTTAAAGAGACGAAAGCAGAAAAACTGGGGACAGGAATTTATCGGGTAACTGTCTACCTCCAGAATGAAGGCTGGTTGCCGACCTCTTTAGCCCAGGGACGACGTTCCCTGACTGCTTATCCGATCAGAGCCAGTCTGAAACTTAATGAGCAACAAAGGCTTTTCGCCGGCCGCCCGGTGGAAATGATTCCCGTTCTTCAGGGTGGAGAAAGTAAAAAACTCGAATGGACTGTTCAGGCTAAAAAAGGTTCCAATCTCAAGGTCGTAGTCTGGAGTAACAGGATTAACCCTGTCGAAGTGACAATTAAGCTTGATTAGGAGAGAAATCATGAACAAGACCATAAAAAAAATTATTTACCTGGCCTTCATTCTGCTAGCAGTGACCAGCTCTGGCCTGGTTTTGATGGCCCAGAGCGTAAAAGATAGACCAGCCGGCAGGCTTACTTTTGACCATTTCTATGACCACGCTAAGCTGACTTCCGCCCTGAAGCAGCTTCAAGCTGCCTACCCCGAGCTGATGGAGCTGGTTTCAATTGGTAAATCTTATCAGGGACGTGATATCTGGGCTGCCATTATCAACAATAAAAAAACTGGTCCGGCGGAGAGAAAACCTGGCTTTTACATTGATGGGAATGTTCACGGCAATGAAATCCAGGGTACGGAAGTTGCTCTCTACACAATTTACTATCTCCTGACGAAGGCAGGAAAACTGGAAGCTGTGGACCGGCTGCTTTCTGACCGGGTTTTTTACATTGTGCCTACCATGAACCCCGATAGCCGTGACTATTTCCTCCATCTGGCCACCGATTCTAACTCACCGCGGAGTGGCCTGGTACCCTATGATGATGATCGGGACGGCCTCCTGGACGAAGATGGGCCCGATGACCTGGATGGAGATGGCAGTATAACTTATATGAGGAAAAGGGATCCTAAAGGAAACTACCGGAGCAATCCTGATAACCCTATGATTATGGAGCCCTGCTTGCCGGGAGAAAGGGGTGAATTTATTTTTCTTGGTTCAGAAGGGATTGACAATGACGGAGACGGTTTGATTAATGAAGACGGTCCTGGTGGATATGACATGAACCGGAATTTCGGTTTTAACTGGCAGCCTAATTATGTCCAGCGTGGTTCCGGTCCCTATCCTTTTTCCTGGCCTGAGACCAGGGCTATCAGGGACTTTATCATGGAGCATCCAAATATCATGGGTGCTCAGACTTTCCATAACAACGGTGGTCTGATTCTCCGTGGTCCAGGAGCCAGGAATCTGGGTGATACCCTGCCAGCCGATCGCCAGGTTTATGATTTTATCGGGAAAAAGGGCGAGATGATTCTTCCCGGTTACCGTTATATCGTCATATATAAGGATATGTACACTGTCTATGGCGGCAGTGTGGATTTCATCTACAGTCTTCTTGGCATTTTCACCTTCTCCAATGAACTTGATTTTGAACAATATGTTGGAACCAGCCGGGCGGAGCGAACAAGGACTTCGGAGGCGGCAGAGTCGAGTGCCAGAAGGAGATTCAGTCCTGTCGGCAATCCAGAGGAAATTATTTATCACCAGCTGGTCTTGATGGGCGAGCAACTGGTGGAATGGAAGCCATATAAACACCCGCTCTATGGCGATATTGAAATCGGTGGAGTCAAAAAAATGGGACGCCGGGTACCGGCTTCTTTTCAGCTGCCTGAAACCTGCCATCGAAATGCCGCCTTTTGTCTCTATCATGCTGACCAGCTTCCCCGACTAAATCTGGAAGAGGTTAAGGTCAAAAGGCTGGATAGCGGCCTTTTTCAGATTGATGTTAGAGTTGGTAACAAACAGGTTACTCCCTCCATCTCGGCTTTAGCCGCTCAGAAAAAATTGCACCGACCGGATATGATAAGAGTTAAAGGAAAAGCCAGAATAATTTCAGCCGGGATTCTCACCGATCGCTTCCGTGAACTAACGGAGCCGGTAAAGGTCAGGGAGGACTATTTCCTGGTTGGAAATGGTATTCCTGGTTTTGGCTATGTCGATTTCAGATTGCTGGTCGATGGTTCAGGTGAAATTGACTTAATCTATGATTCGCTTAAGGGTGGTTATCTGGAAAAGAAAATCAGCCTGAAATAGCCAGCTTCCACCAGCTTCCAGAAAAAGCAGCCTCTGGCAGAGACTGAGTCCTGACACCCGATAAAATTCTTATTCTCCGCCAATCTGCAGGCTTTTAATCCTGATGGTGGGAGCTGTCATCGTCCGGTTAAGATCCAGGTCGTTTCCAATCAGATCCAGGCCATTAAACATTTCGTCAGCGGTACCGGCAATGGTAATTCCTTTTACCGGAAAAACGATTTTCCCATTTTCAACAAAAAAGCCAGCGGCACCGCCACTGAAGTTTCCATTGACCGGATTTATCCCATAACCTGTAACTTCTTTGACCAACACTCCCCGACTGGTACTTTTAATAATTTCCTCCGGACTGGTCTTACCTGCTGCCAAATAAAAATTATGCGGTCCAATACCAGGTAATTCCGAAAAGCTGCGCCGGCTGGCATTCCCGGTGCTTTTAACGCCGGCTCTTCTGGCCGCATAAGCGTTGTATAAAAATCCTTGAAGGACTCCCCTATCGATAATGGTTCTGGTCTGAGTCGGAACGCCTTCTCCATCAAATGGGGCACTGGCCAGGCCTTTTTCCCTTGTTCCATCATCGATAATGGTCATCAGTTCCGAGCCAATTTTTTGCCCCATTCTCTTCCCCAGGAAGCTGGCTCCCTGCAAAACTCTTTGACCATTGATGGCCTGGACTATACCGCCAAGAATGGCATAGGCCACTTCTGGATCAAGTATAACAGCTGCCCTCTGGGTTTTTATCGGTCTGGGATCAAGCATTTCGACCGCTTGGCGGGCTGCTTTGCTGGCTAGCTCTTCTGCTGGCTTAAGGTCAGAGAAATAACGCCTGCTGCAGGATTCATAGCCACTTGATTTCTGCTCTCCCTTTTCAGCGATAACACCCAGTCCATAACCACAGCCAGTTGATTTGTAACTTTTAACCCAGCCTGAGGAGCTGGCAATTAAAATCAGACTCTCGTTTTCACTATAACTAGCGCCCGCGCTTTTGGTTATACCAGGCTTTTTTAAGGCCAGACTTTCCACCTCTTTGATTAAAGAGAGCTTACGCTCAACTGCCACTGTTTGAAGCTGGGGATCATAAAGTCCTTTAACCTCAGTTTCTCCTGCCTCAACAGGTAGCTGATTATTTTCATCGGGACTGACTGCCCTGGCCAGCTCGAGAGCCCGGTCAACTGTCTTCTTCAGACTTTCTGCCTTTAAATCATTGACAAAGGCAAAGCCCAACCTTTTTCCAGCAATCACCCGGATGCCCAGCCCATAGCTCTGAGCCTCCTGAATACTTTCTACCTGTCCATTTCTAATGTCCAGATTGAGCTGGCGATTATCTTCAAGATAAACCTCGGCCTGCTCAGCCCCTCTCTTCAGACAATCTTTTATGACCTGTTCAACTAATGCTCGATAATCCATAATTTCCTCCTAGGCTCTTTGCCTGGTGCCGCCGACGTTGATTCCTCTGATTCTGACCGTAGGCTGGCCAGCCGTAACCTCAGCTGACTGCCCTTTACCACAAATTCCTGGCCCAAAGGCCAGATCATTGCCAATTGCATCTATCCTGGTGATTATATCCAGGCAACTACCTATTAAAGTAGCTCCTCTGACCGGAACGGTTTTTTGGCCATCCTCAATAAGGTAGGCCTCGCGGCAGGTAAAATTGAAGACTCCAGTTGTTGGATCTACACTGCCGCCGGTCAAGCTTTGAACATACAGGCCGCTTTTGGTTGAGGCGATGATATCTTCTGGTTTATCCTGACCTTTCTCAATAAAAGTGTTGGTCATGCGTGGTATCGGATAATAACGGAAACTCTCCCGACGTCCATTGCCCGTTCTCTCCATCTTGAGTTGCCTGGCCGAAAGAATATCAGTCATAAATTTGACCAGTACCCCATTTTGAATCAGAACATTTCTCTTCATCTGGGTGCCTTCATCATCAAAATCAGTTGTCCCGCGAAAACCGGGCAGACTGCCATCATCTACCATGGTGAATATATCGGCTGCCACTTTTTTCCCCAGCTTGCCGACAAAAGCGCCTGTTTGCCTGGCAATATTATCAGCTTCCAGCGGATGGCCAACTGCTTCATGAACCAGGACGCCACCCCAGCCGTTTTGAATGACCACATCCATTTTCCCGGCGGGTGCTTCTTTTGCTTCCAGCATGGCTATTGATTCTCTTGCTGCTTCTTTTGCCGCTTTCTCAGGTGATTCTTCTTCAAACATCTCCAGCCCGGCGTGCCGGCTGAGCCTTTCTCTTCCCATATGGGAAGAACCATTTCCTACAGCCAGTGTCTGCACGATAAAGAAAATAAGTGGCAGACTGCTCTTAACCAGCAGGCCTTCACTGTTAGCGATCAGGCGGTCTCTGGTCTCATCATAATAATCAATTGAAGCCATCTTGATTCTGGGATCATAGCTCAAAGCAGCATCTTCTGCTCTTTTCATAATTTCCATTCTCTGGGCCTCGGCCACTTCTTCCAGAGGAATCTTAACGGTAACATAAGATGGTCGTTTCTGTTCCTTGATATTTACCGGCTTTATTTTTTTACCAGATGAGGCAATAAATGAAGCAACTTCTGCTGCGCGTAGGAGCTTTTCTTCGGTCACCTCGTCGCTATAGGCATAGCCAGTTTTATCTCCATCAATTACCCGAACTCCTGCTCCTCCTACCAGACCGAAAACAGCACTCTTGAATTTTCCTTCTTCTAAAAGGATGGTGCGCGATATTCTGTTTTCCACGTAGACTTCAGCCAGATCCCCTCCCCTTTTTAAAGCACTGGTAATAACCTTTTGAAGTAACTCTGGTGGGACTTCCAGTTTAGCCTGGTTTCCACCGGCCAGAAGAGCTCTGACCATGGTTGGGGTTAAAGCCATGGCCACCGCTCCCTGCAGGCCCAAAGTCATAAATTTCCTTCGTCCCATCGGTTTTGATTCCGGGAAAAAGTTTGTCATGCTTGTCTCCGCTTTTATTTTTATTTCAGCTTAAAGTCACTATCATTTTCTGGAAAGCTTTATAGACTTTTATAATCACCCTTCCTTTTAGCCTATCTCTGGTTTCAGGTCAAGCTGAATTATTAATAACCCTGAGTGTAGTGGTTTTTACCAGAAACTTGATTAAAGACTCTTAATCCAGGGAAGCCTCGTCCAGATAATCAGGCAGGGTGGTTGACCAGTTCATTTTATCCCTAATCTCATGGGATAAGTTCTCAATGACCTCTTGTTCACCATGCACAAGAAAAAGTTCGCGGGGTGGTGTCTTTAGATAACCAAGCCATCTGAATAACTGCCTGCGATCAGCATGGGCAGAAAATCCCTGAATCTGTTCAATGGAGGCTTTGACCTGATAATACTGACCGTAAATGCGGACTGGAGACTGACCATCAAGAATTTGCCGGCCGAGAGTTCCCTTAGCCTGATAGCCGACAAAGAGAATAGTTGATTCAGGTCTGGTGATATTATTGACCAGGTGTTGCTTAATACGTCCACCCGTACACATCCCTGAGCCGGCCATGATGATGGCTGGTTTTTTCAATTTGGCAATGGACTGAGAATCCCTGAAATCCCGGATTAACTGCAGTCCAGGAAATTCAAATGGATTTTGCCCGGAGGCAAAAAGCTGCCTGGCCTCTGCATCCAGGCAGTCCAGATGATGGCTGAAAACATCAGTTACGTTAACTGCCATCGGGCTGTCCAGAAAAACCGGTACTGGCGGTATTTTTCTTCTTCTGACCAGGTTATTTAAATGATACATTAACTCCTGGGCGCGTTCGATAGCGAAAGTGGGAATGACCAGATTTCCCTGACGGCTGACGGTTTGGTTAATTATCTGGGCCAGCCTTTCCGGGATAGAACCTGATTCTTCATGATCACGGTCACCATAGGTGGATTCCAGGAAGATATACTCGGCCTGCTCAAAAGTTTCTGGATCGCGAACCAGCGGCTTATTCCATTGTCCCAGATCTCCAGAATAAATCAGACGGCGCTTTGAACCGTTATTCCCCGTTAAAATCTCGACCATGGCCGAGCCAATAATGTGACCGGCCTCATAAAATCTTGCTTTGACCTCTGAATTCAGGTTGATTTCCTGATGATAATCGACTGCCTCTACCAGTGGCAGGGTTCGGTCGACATCAGCGGCTGTGTACAGGGGAAGTTCCGGATAAGGACCACGGCGCCCTTCCCTTTCATGACGCTTTCTTTTTATTTCAGCATCTTCTTCTTGCAGTTTAGCTGCATCGTAAAGGACAATGGGAAGAAGCTCGGCGGTGGGCCGGGTGCAGAGAATTTTCCCTTTGAATCCTTCTCTGACCAGTTTAGGAATCAGACCACTGTGATCAAGATGGGCATGAGTCAAAAGCAGATAATCAATTCTGTCTGGAGGAACCGGGAATGGTTGCCAGTTGCGGCTTTGAAATTCTCTTTCTTGATAAAGACCACAATCAACCAAAAAGTTTAAACCGTTGGCAGAAAGATGGTAACACGAACCTGTTACC
>JAKPCG010000160.1 GCA_029553365.1 Acidobacteriota bacterium
GCGGTTGAGGCTCTGGAAGATAAATTAAAGCTGCACGGTATAAAAATAAAATACTGGCGTCAAAAATATAGCTGTTTCCATCTTCAGATAAATTTTCCGGGTAGTAAAGTTGACAACTTTCATTATTTTATTATATTGCCGAAAAATTCGCTTGATTTAAAATTAACTTTAAAGACTTCTGGCCGAAAAGATAAAAAATCACCGGTTTCAGGAGCCAAAGAGGGCCCTTTTTTGCCCGGCGTGAAACCGGACGCCATTCTTAAACTCAGCAAAGAAGATATAATCCTGGATATCATCAATCATCTAAAGGAATTTAATTACACTGCCCGGACTTCTCCTGATTAAATGGGAAACGGGTGATAATAGCCAGATGGGGGGCGAGAAAATTAATTTTAAATCGACCTGATCTTCCTAAATCTTTTTGCGTTCAGATGAGAAAAAATTAGCAGAGATACGTCATTAAAAAGTAATTGACTTAAGATCTGATAAATATTATTAAAATTCAAAGCGGGAAATGGTCAGGAAAGAGCCAGCCTTTTCTTTTGGGGTCAGGCCCATACTGAATTTATTCATCTTGATTTTCTTTTTCTCGACTGCCTTAATGGCCGCCAACGAGACCAGGACAGCAACGTCCAGGAGATTGGAAGAAGCCAGGCAGTTGAGATTGTCCGGGAAATTTGTTGAATCACTTAAAGTTCTGGAAAATGAAGTTAGCCAGAAGCCCGGCAGAAAAAACTCATCAGAACTGGCCGAAGGCTGGCTGAATATAGCCCTTAATTACTGGAATCTGGGCGAGGTGTCAAGGGCTGAGAATGCCTTCATTTTCGTTCAGGCCCTGGCTGATGAAAAAAACGATCAGGCCATTAAAAACTACGCTCGGACCAGTCTGGAAATTATCAGGCTTTACCAGGAAGCAAAAAGAAAGCGGCGGGAGAAAAGTTATCAGGAGGCAGAGGCTATATTTCTTTCAGGTATAAATTTAGCCAGAAAAAATGGCATGAAGGAAATGGAGCTTAAGTGCCTGCGGCAGTTAAACCTTCTTTACTGGGAAATAGGTGAAATGGAGAAGTTTGCCTCGTGCTCAGAAAGCCTGCTGAGTATTGCCCGTCTTTTAAATAACAGGCATGAAGAGGTTCGTTCGCTGGACTCAATAGGTGCCTATTATTCAAAAAAGAATAATTTATCCCTGAGTTTTCTTTATTTTAACCGGGCCATAGCTCTGGCTGAAAAAGAAAATTTGCTGGAAATGGTGCCGGGAAGCCTGACCAACATGGCTGATGTCTGCTATCGACTCGGCTTGTATTCACTAGCAGTCTACTATCTAGAAAAGGCCTTAAAAATTTATGAAAAACAGGATGACCTGGATTCCACTATTTCGGTTCTTTATGCTCTTGCCCTTTCGATTTACAGGCAAAAGGAGAACAACCCTGCCTATTTTGCCAGGGAACAGCCGGAAGCTTTATTGACTACTGCCCTGGAACTAAGCCGCCAGGTCAGAAACGAAACCCTGGAGGCCCGCATTCTCAATAACCTCGGCTATATTTCTATCAACGACAATCTTGACGGCTCGGAACAATATCTTAATCTGTCCCTGGCTAAAGGACTTAAACTCAAAGATAAAGAAGTTATCAGCTCCGCTCTAAATAACCTTGCCACAATCAATTTGAAGAGGAAAAAAGTACAGCAGGCGATCAGACTGTATGAGCAGGCCCTGCAGACAGCCAGGGAGATAAACAACTGCGAGGAGGTCTGGGAAGATTATGCCGGTCTGGCTGACTGTTATGAACAGCTGGGCAACTTCTCTCAAGCCTTTAAAAATTATCAACAGGCCCTGGCTACTTTTGAGAAAATCAGAGACAACATCAATTTTGATTTTTATAAAATAGGTTTTGATCGCGGCAAAAGGAAAGTCTATGAGGGCTTGATCAGAGTTCTGGTCAGGATTAAAGACAGCCAGGGAGACCCTAAGGTTGATGAGCAGCTTTTTAACACTATAAACCAGCTCCAGGCCAGAGTCTTTCTGGAGGAGATGGATACCCTTAAGAGAGGTCGAACTCCAAACGCCTCCTCCAGCGAACTGGCTGAAATGGAGGGCGTCATTAACGATTTTTTTAATCATGATGAGAATCTGGGTGAGGAGGATTCCTTCGGGGAACTGCTGGAGCTTGAGCACCGCTATTTGCAGCTCTGGATAACAGAAGTAGCTGAGGGAAATAAGAAAGAAAGAAAAGAAATGTCGCCTCAGCCATCACTGCTCAACCTTCAGGAAAATTTTTTAACAGATGGTCAAGCAATTCTTGATTACCTGTTAGGTCAGAATGAATCATACTGCTTTCTTTTCAGCCGGACCGAATTTCAGGTTTTCCACCTGCCGCCAGAAAAGGAAATTGAAAAAGCGGTCAAACTTTATATCAAGTTGCTGGCTGATCCAGTCAGTGAGGAAGAAGACTTAAAGAAAGTTGGGGCGGAGCTTGGGCGTTGGCTGCTGCCCTCTCAGCTTGTTTTATCTGATTTCGTAACCAGTTTAACTATTATCCCCGATGGGATCTTAAATTATCTCCCCTTCGAGACTCTGCGTTTGAGCTTCCAGGAATCAGGTGACAGGCAGGTTTATTTAATAGAAAAGTTTCCGGTTTCTTACGGTCTGTCTCTGGCCTCACTTTACAGGTCAACTCAAGAGGCAGGTTGGGCCGACTACAAAAAAGAGTTTCTGGGCTTTGGCAATCCTCTCTGCCGGCAAAAAGAAAAAGATCAAATGCTGGCCAGGCTTTATTTCGCCGATAACCGTAGTCTGAGTTTAAGACCCCGCTTATCTGAACTTCCTTATTCACAGCAGGAAATTAAAAGGATTGCCGCCCTCTTCCCGGCCGAGGCAGGGGATCTGTTTTATCAAAAAAAAGCGACTGAAGATCAGTTTAAAGCTCTGGACCACACTCAGTACCGAATTATTCACTTAGCTTGCCATGGATTGGTCAGCGAACAATTTCCGCTGAGATCTTCTCTAATTCTGGCTAGCCGAAAAGGTAGCTCGGAAGATGGCTTCTTGACTGTCAGGGAAATATACCAGCTGCGATTGAGAACCGAATTAATTGTTCTGTCGGCCTGTGAGAGCAGTCGCGGTCTGGTGGAAAGAATAGAAGGTGTGATCGGCCTTCCCAGGATTTTCCTTCTGATTGGTAGCCGGTCGGTTATCTCTTCGCTCTGGGCTGTCAATGATCTGGCCACTCAGGAACTTATGCTTGAATTTTATCGCGGCCTTCTGGCTGGAAAAGCCAAACATGAGGCTTTAAGGCTGGCCAAGTTAAAAATGATAGACTCTTCAAAATCGCATCCCTACTATTGGGCGGCTTTTGTTCTGATGGGGGAGCCCGGAAGGATTTATTGAGGGCTGAGCCTGACTTTTCTGACGGGTGAATCTACAATTCTTTCGTCTGGACAATAAATCAATATCTGCCAGAAAAAGTAGCTACTACTTTTCAGATCAGCGGTTACCTTTTCTGGCAGGGAAAGGCTGCTCTCAGTGGTAGGTGGACTTTGCCAGACAAGATACATATTCTGATTAAAGACCTCTACCTGATAAAAAAGCGCCTCTTCAGCCGGCTGCCAGCTCAAAGTAATATGAAGTGGTTCGAACTCGATAATTTCTTCAGACATCATCAAATTCTGGATCTCTTGTACCTTTCTTTCGATCTGCTGGCCTTTCCTGGCTGTATCATTCAAATAATAGAAGAAACAAAAAACAATCAACAGAGTGGTAACCAGGGCTCCGGCCCATTTCAGAAATAAAGACGAAGAAAAAACCGAACCTGGCTTCAACTGGAAAGACTTTCGAGGCTTCAATAATTGTTTGTTTATTTCCGCTGCCAGCCTCTCGCCATGGCGAAGTAGCTCAAATTCCTGTCTGCAGGCTGGACATTCAAACAGATGGTCAACGATTTTTGACTTAAACTCCAGACTGGCCTGAGGATCAAAAAATTTAGCCAGCTCTTCAGGAGCAGGACAATTGGCTTGAGAAACCATCTCGTTGGGTTCCAGGCCTGAGATAAATAAATTTTTAAGATTTTGGTCTTTCTCTTTCATTGGTAAGACCCATTTCTATTAAAATTGTTTTTAAGTCCTCCAGACCCCGGTAGAGAAGATTTCTGGTTTTAGCCTGGCTATAGTTTAAATAATCGGAAATCTCCGGCAGGCTCATGTTCAGAAGATAAAGCTTGACTACTGTTTTCCTGGAATCCAGTAAGCGATCAGCAGCTTTGATCATAAGT
>JAKPCG010000164.1 GCA_029553365.1 Acidobacteriota bacterium
TGGCGGAGAGGGCGGGATTCGAACCCGCGGTACCAGCTTTCACTGGTACAATCGCTTAGCAGGCGACCCTGATCGGCCACTCCAGCACCTCTCCGCAATCGAGGCGTGAGTATTTTAGCATTTTTTCGCTTTAAAAAAAACTGAAGAAAGACGCTTTTAGCCCACGATCGTGGTTAATTCAAGCCAGGGTCTCAGTTTCATACTAACCGAGTTAACCATTATCGGTTACTTCTGCCAGTGGTCACGATGAACTGGTTATAATTCTGGCGATTATCCTGGCTCGGCAGCTTGAGATGATAAGATTCCATCCAATTAAATAAGTTGACCACTGAAATGACTATTAAGTAGAATGTTAATCTTGGTACCTGAGGCTGTTTGCTCTTAATAGATTTGCAAATTTTAATTGCCAGGAGAAACAAATGTCAGATAAACAAAAGAGAGCCAGAAAGCTTTTTGATGAAGGCTTCAGCTGCTCGCAGTCAGTTTTCACCCCATATGCGGTTGAGCAAGGCCTGCCGGAAGAAAAAGCATTGAAATTATCTCAGGTATTAGGCGGAGGGATATCTCATCTGGGGCTCACCTGTGGAGCGGTGACGGGAGCCCTGCTGGTCATAAGTCTTCATTTTGGCCGCAGCCAGGCAGAAGACCTGGCAGCTAAAGATCTGACCTATTCCCTTGCGCAGGAATTCTGCCGCCGGTTTACTGAACTTCATGGGTCAATTAATTGTTCCGACCTTATTGGCTGCAGCTTGAAAACACCTCAAGGACGGGAGCTGGCTTCCGAACATGACCTGTTCGATAAATATTGCACTGGTTTTATTGAGGATAGCTGTCGTTTGCTCGAAGAGATCATAGAGGAAGGTTACGAAAAAAAGGAGCGGAGCAAGGCCTCCACGTAAAATTTAAGAGGCCAGGGCCTTATTTGTTTTTAAGGCAGAATAAGCCTTCAAAATAAAATTAGTACGATTCTTTTTAAAGATATCAAACCAGAAGGAGGAGTGATGAGCATAGGGCAAAAAAACATTCTTGGCACCGGTTTAATAAGCTTGCTTTTAATCATATGTCTGGCAATTTCAGTTCAGGCTCAAGGAAAAATTACCACTCCAGCCAAAAAACCGCTTAAAGTTTTTATCTCGGTAGATATGGAAGGCATCTGGGGTGTGGTCCATGGCAATCAATGTTCAGCTGAATCGCCCGAATATCAGCTGGCCAGAAAATGGATGGTTGAAGATACTAACGCTGTTCTCTCAGGCCTCTTTGAAGCCGGGGCAACGGAAGTGGTGGTCAACGATTCGCATGGCAGCATGAGGAATATCATCGCCAGTGAACTTGACCCGAGAGCCAGTCTTATTTCCGGCTCACCCAAGCCGCTGTCCATGATGGAAGGAATTGATTCCAGTTTCCAGGCCTGCATTTTTGTCGGCTACCATGCCCGGGCAGGCTCGGCTCCGGCTATTCTGGATCACACCATTTCCGGAGCAGTTATTTATTCGATAAAAATCAATGGAATAGAAATGCCCGAGCTGGGGATCAATGGGGCTATCGCTGGTTATCATCAGGTGCCGGTGATCATGCTGACCGGAGACAACGAAACCTGCCGCCAGGCAAAAGAAATTCTGGGCAGCGACCTCCTGGCTCTGCCGGTCAAAGAAGCCGTCGGGCGCTTCGCTGCCAGAAATTTTCCCAGGGAAAAAGTTCTGGCTGACCTCAAAGAAGGCGCCAAAAGGGCTCTCTCTTCTCTGGAAAAATTCAAACCTTACCAGCTCAAGCCTCCTTATCAATTTGAAGTCAATTTTCATAATAGTAACCAGGCTGAGTCTGGCCTGCTAGTTCCTGGAGTCAAGAGAATGGCACCCAGAACATTATCTTTTTCAACCCAGGATTATCTGGAGGGTTTTAAGCTCCTGCGGGCTTTAATTTCTTTAGCTTCAGGTAGTTAAAACTACCTTGAGATCATATAAGAGTTTTTCCAAAGAAAAACGGCGGGTTCTTTTATTTAATTTTAATCTGGAAATATAACAGAAATCATGAGCTGGCGGAGGGAGAGGGATTCGAACCCCCGTTCCGGGGAACCGGAAAGCGGTTTTCAAGACCGCCGCCTTAAACCACTCGGCCATCCCTCCGGGAAAAAGTTATTTTAACCCGAGACACCAGAGATGACAAGTGCCTGAATTGCGTCACTTAAAATCTACATGAAACTGATTCGCGGCTTCACGAGAAAATCCAGACGAAAATCTTTTGCTTTCTGGCTGGTCTTGAAGCTAAATTCGGCGGAGAGAGTACCCCGGAGGCGAAGCCATGGGGTTTAGAGATGAAAGTTAAGAGAGCGATATCAAAGGAGCTAGCTGGTAAGTATCAGAGAAGCTTTAAGAAGGCAAGGACCAGGTGCTGGAGGAATTTTTAGGGCTTACCGGCTATAGCCGCAACTATGGTAGGAGGTTATCGCGCAACCCTGATCGGAAGTTGATAATGAATATGCTTCTGACCAGGCAGAATTCTTAATAAGCTATTTCTTTTTTTCTCTTTCTGGATTTCCTGTGGCTACACTTATGCGCTGGCCAACACAAATCAAAATTCAGGCTTATTCCGGCCAGCGTCAGCCGTTTCAACACTTGATCACTTCGAGTCCATCCAGATAAGGGCGAAGAGCTTCAGGCACAACCACCGAGCCATCTTGTCGTTGATAATTCTCCAGGATGGCGCTGACTGTCCGACCAACCGCCAGTCCGGATCCATTAAGAGTGTGAACAAATTCAGGCCGCGCTTTCTGGTCTCTTTTAAACTTAATCTGGGCCCGGCGCGCCTGGAAATCAAAGCAATCGGAACAGGAAGAAATTTCCATATAACCGTTTCTGGCCGGCATCCAGACCTCAAGGTCATAAGTTTTCCCGCTGGCAAAACCCATGTCCCCGGTGCAAAGTGCTACTACCCGGTAGGCCAGGCCAAGACGCTTTAAAACTTCCTCCGCACAGGACGTCATATATTCCAACTCGTCAAGTGATTTTTCAGGCAATGAGAAAATCATCATTTCCACTTTATTGAACTGATGCTGACGAACCAGGCCTCTAATATCCTTACCATAGGAACCTGCTTCACTCCGGAAGCAGGGAGTATAAGCAACCAAACGCTCCGGCAGTTTCCTCGCTTCAATAATTTCTCCCCGGTAGATATTGGTTAGTGGCACCTCGGCCGTCGGGATAAGATACCAGTCATAGCCCTCCAGTTTGAAGAGGTCTTCGGCAAATTTGGGCAGATTACCCGTGCCGGTTAAACTCGCCTCATTGGCAATAAATGGCGGTAAGACCTCTTTAAAACCTCTTTCTTTCGTGTGGAGATCGAGCATAAAGCTGATCAGAGCTCTTTCCAGTCTGGCTCCCATTCCAAAATAGAGGGTGAACCTAGAACCAGCGATTTTGGCCGCTCGCTCAAAGTCCAGTATCCCGAGATTTGTACCGATATCCCAGTGTGGTTGGGGCTCAAAATCAAAAGTTGGCGGCGCCCCGACGGCTCTGACCACCACATTATCCTCGGCCGTCTTTCCTACGGGAACAGAATCATGAGGAATATTAGGCAGGCGAAGAAGCAACGCTCTTAGTTTTTCCTCTAACTCTTTTGATTTTTTTTCCAGGCTGGCAATCTCATCGCCAACCCGTCGTGATTCTTCAATTAGAGCAGCAGGGTCCTGCCCGGCTATTTTTAGCTTTTTAACTTCATCAGAGATCCTGTTTCTTTTTTCACGGCCTGCTTGAACTTCCCTGGCCAGCTCCTTAATCTGAGCTGACAGGTGATAAACTTCTTCTAAATCAGCCAGAACCTGAGCCTGTCCGCGACTGGCCAGCTTCTTTTTAATTTCCTCAAAATTGTCCTGAATCAATTTTAAGTCCAGCATGTTCTGATTATAACATAATCACCGGTTTGATATTTACTGCTCTTAAACACTCAGTTCTATTTGTTGAGTTGAAGCCGTTGAGAAAACAGACTAAAATTAAACAAAATAACATGAAGAAGTATTATGTCGGCACTGCCGGGTGGAGTTATGAAGATTGGGAAGGCCTTGTCTATCCAGAAGTTAAGGGACGGGGATTCCACCCGCTGAGTTATCTGGCCAGCTTGATTGACCTGGTGGAAATAAACTCAACTTTTTATCGGCCGGCCTCAGTCTCGATGGCTTATTCCTGGTTAAGGCGGGTTCATTCCTATCCGGATTTTTTGTTTACCGCTAAGCTCCTCCAGGCTTTTACCCATCAGCGGGAAAATATTTCCGCCCAGCCAGTCGACGAGTTTAAAAGAGGACTTGCTCCGCTGGCTGCGAGCGGCAGGCTGGCGGCCATTTTGATTCAATTTCCCTGGTCTTTTATCAATTCTGAGGAAAACCGTGAATATCTGGAAAAGCTGTTAAGCCTTTTTTCAGAATTTCCCTTAGCCCTGGAAGTAAGACATTCTTCCTGGGATCGGCCTGAGTTCTATAACTTTCTTAAAGAAAAAAGAGTTGCTTTTTGCAATATCGATCAACCTATCTTCCATCATTCTATCAAGCCGTCAGCTATCGTGACTAACCCGGATTTTTCGTATGTACGACTTCATGGCCGCAACTACCAGGACTGGTTCAGAGAAGACGCCGGTCGCGATGACCGCTATAATTATCTCTACTCAAAAGATGAGCTGGAAGACTGGGTCGGCCGGATCAAAAAGCTGGCTGAAGGCAGTGATCATGTTTTTGTTATCACCAACAATCATTATCGAGGTCAGGCACTGGCCAACGCCCTTCAGATTAAAAATATGCTGACTGGAGAAAAATTTAATGTCCCTGCGACTTTGCTGGAAAAATATCCGGTATTAAAAGAACTGGCCGAAAATCTGGGAAAAGGACAGAAAAATATCTTTGAGAACCAGACTGAGAATGAGACGAAAGGAGGTGATATCGTTAAAGCTAAGACCAATCCCGGAAATAATAATTGATCATAATAGCCGGGACAAAAAGAGTGTGTATCATTTATTAATTTTTTATTTTTAATCTTAGGAAAAAAGGAATAATAAAATGAACTGGTGGGAAAATGAATTCTTACAGGTCAAACAAAACAAGCTTTATTTAGAGAATTTTTCGGCCGAACAACTGGCCAGAAAATATGGCACTCCCCTTTATGTTTACAGTCTAAAAAAAGTTGCCACTAATTACAGGTATCTAAGGCAGGCTTTCGAGCCAGCTCCAACCGGAATCGAGGTGAAAATTGCCTACGCCCTGAAAGCCAATTCTCATCCGGGGCTGCTCAAAATGCTGATTAAGGAAGGGGCAGCGATTGATGCTGTGTCACCAGCCGAGGTCGAAAAAGCTATCCAGGCCGGCTTCCCCGAAGACAGGATTATGTTTACCGGCACTTCAATCAGTCAGGAGGATTTTGAGCGGGTGCTGGCTCATCCCGGTGTAACCATTAATATTGACGCCTATGAACAGATAGAACTGCTGCAAGCAGCCAGAAAACGCTGCCAGATTAAGAACCCGGTTAGAGTTTCGGTCCGCTGGAATCCCGGGCTGGGACGGGGCTTCTCCAGTAAGACGGTGACTGCTGGGGAACGAAGTTCCGATGGAACACCAATTAAATTCGGAATAGAAGATTCCAGAGTTATAGAGACCTTTGAAAAGCTACGCTCCTTAAAATTTTTGACAGTTGGTCTGCACCAGCACCTCGGTTCAGGCTGGAGTGAAGAAGACTTTCCTGTAGCAGTTAAAGCTGTAGACCGGATGATAAAAAAAGCCAGGCAATTGAAAATGGCTGGTTTTAATCTTGAGTTTCTGGATTTTGGCGGGGGTTTTGGGCCACGATACAGCCCGGACCAGAGGCTTTTCCCGCTCAAAGAATATGCTGCTTACATTGTTGACAGAGTGGAAAATTCCAGGCTGGGATTAAACTCTATCATTGTTGAGCCGGGAAAATACCTGGTAGCCGAAGCTGGCGTCCTTCTGGTTAAAGTTGAATACTTGAAAAGAAGCTACGGAAATTTATTCGCCTGCGTTAACGCCGGTACCTATAACACTGTGCCCCGGCCAGCTATTTACGAAGAAGCCTATCACGAGATTGTCAATGCCAGCCAGGTTAATGGCGGAAAGAAACACAGAATAACTGTGGCCGGTCATCTGTGCGAAACAGGCGACGTTTTTGGCGTGGAACGGCTCCTGCCCTGTCCGGAAAGGGGGCAAATTCTGGCCGTCTTAATGGCCGGTGCCTATTGCCGTAGTATGGCTTCCAATTTTAACCTGCGTGATATTCCACAAGAAATTCTGCTGGGCAGCTTGTAAATAAAAAGTTTCCAGAAAAACACTATTTATAAGGATAGAAGGGCTTCTATTCTGAGACCGGGCTCCCGGGGAAAGTAAACCAGAGTTAGGTCAGAAGCCGGATTTTTTCTCTGGCTATTGCTTCTATTTACCGGTTTTCATCCTCAGAAAAAGAAGGCAACCCTCGAACGGTTCTGATTTCACCCGTGGCTATCACCTGAACTGCCAGGTCGGCCATCCTGAGAGATAAACCGGGCAGTTTTGACCCGGTGGTCTTTGCTATCTCAACTTATTACCTTTTACCTCTCTACTCTAACCAATTCTCCAGAAGGACCAGAACAAAACTCAGGCAGAGTGGCAGGACTGAAATCCAGAAGTCTAAAGGGCTACTCCATGTAGCAGATACTAAAACCAAGGTGTCTAACAAAGATAAAATAAGATAGAGTTCACCTTTGATAGCCAATCGTTATGAACTTAATCTGACTAAAGAATGACAGGTTGATTATAAATATACTATTTTGTCCAGATCCTGTGTTTAGCCTGGGAAATCAATCCAAGCCCGAAAATATCCTGTTATTCACCATCACCTTATCTGTGCTATAAAAGACACAAACCGTCCTGAAAAGTAGACAAATTTTCGGTCATTTAAGAGCTTTTATCCTTAAAATTTCTGGCACGTTTTTCGCATTTTAATAAGTATGAACGTTTAGTTTTGAGATTAGATTGACGGCTTTTTTCTCTTCTGTTAAGACAGCTTGGGGAGGAGAGAAATGAGACCAATCATCGCCGTGGCGACGGTCATTTCTTTAATCCTGTTTTTTCAAACAGGCTGCCTGCTGAGCATTAACTCGAAGATAGATCTACAGCCAGCTACCTCTTCCCAGACATCTCACTCTAACCTTTCAGCGAGCTTCAGTAATTCTGGAGACGGATCCTCTTTTAATACCGCACCCCTAATAATAGGATTCTCTGTTATTCTGGCTGCTGCATTGACCTATCTTTATTACTCAAACAAGCACTATAAAGCCCAATATGCTTTGACTTCAGCCGGTGAGAAGGTGAGCCTTATCTTTCATGCTGAAGCCCCTCCAGATGCGATTTTGATTGGCGAAATACATACACGTTCTCACACTGATTTAAATTTCTTGAAAAATGACCTGCGCAATCAAGCGGCCCGGATGAGAGGAGATATGGTAATAGTTGATGATATTCAACCACAAATCCCAAATATTTATAACAAACAAGTTTCAACTCATTATGTTGGGATGGGCCGGGTATATAAGACCAGAGTTTCTCAACAAAATGAAAAAAATTAAAAAAGCCGAATTTTAGATACTACCGGATGACACTTCTGGCTACAGTACGCATCATGAAAAGAACTGGCCGCCAGCAGTAATCGCTGGCTACAACCGGCAGCAGAGGAAGGTGTAGCTGTATCAAAGGTTCGGACAGCACTGAATGTGACACAGGCTAAACCTGCAGGTCAGATTCGATAAGGTATTTAACCGGATATATACCGCGGTCGCCTCATCTCATGATCTTCCGGCAACAGCCATTAACGCTCTTTAGCTGCAGGAGGCAAACCAGAATGAGGCCAGGCTATTCAATGCCATCCACCAGGCAAACAAGTGAGGGAGATAGCAATACTTTGAAGGCCCGGTAGTCGCGGTTATTAACAAATTCACCTCAGACACTGCAGCTGAGACCGGGATGATTCGCAACGTCAGGCTCTAAGTCTGAGCGGCAAAAGCTACTCTAACAAATTTGAAAACTATAGCCCGGTAGCCTGACCTTTTTTAGCTCCATTCACGCTATTAGGCGCTCCAAAGTCGGTCACACCCGGATTATTATCGAGGCAAGTCAGATCACCGGCAATTACATTCCCAACCAGAGCAACGCCATATTGGTGCAACTTGCCGCTCAGAAATTTGACCACCTGACATCTGTTGCCAGTGACAGTCAGTGTCCGCTTGAATTTTGAGCCGGCTATGATTACGTCATCATTAGTTCCGGAGATCGTAGCCTTCCCATCGACAGTAGCGCCGAAGAGGTGAATAACTGCAGCTCTGTCAGCCTGCAAATCACCCTTGATGTTTGAGCCATCAGACACAACCAGAGAGGCGCCCGGTTTAACCACCACGTCCCCATTGATAGTTACCCCATCAATGAGAGTTACACCTTTTTCAACTACCAGCTTTCCTTTATGCTGGCCAGTCACAATGTTTGTGGGTTCAGGCGATTTTCCAGGTAAAACTGTGGCTTTGAACATGCCAGGTAGACCGATATTACCTGCGGGGTCAATAGCCCGATGTTCGACGGTATGAGTACCAAAGCCGGGCCAGAAGGTACCAAAAATCTCATGGTCAAGATAGAGCTGCTCCCAGGGAACCTTAGCGTGTCCGCCAGTACCAAGATTGCCATAGGTCAATCCCCTGACGTCCAGGCCGGAGTGGGTAAACTTAAACGGTGTGCCCATGGGTTTATCAGGAAAGCCAAAATAATTATACCAACCACCTCTATTCAGCTGGAATTCTGCAGCGACATAAAGAGGCTGGTCATAACCGCTCTGATCATCTTGAGGCTCAAGCAGCATTTCAAATTCATTGAAGTAAACATTATGTTCCACCTGGTCGGCAATGGTGGTCAGGGGTTTAGAAAGCTTTCGTGGAGCTGTCGGAAGAACGTTGTCAACTGACCAGGTAAGGCTGTCTGTCTGGCCGTTGGGCTCAGCAGGATCAGCCAGAGTGGCAGTAAGTTGGAAAGTGCCTTCGGGCAGATGGAGCTGGCTGAGGTTAAGGCAGCGACTGTTATTGGTATTTGGGATGACCTGGCCATCAAGACTCCAGGTTACCGTCAGCACCCGGTCTGAGGGATGAGTCGTCTCCACAAAGACGACCTCCTGGCCGCTTACCGGTCTGATGGTCGGTGTTGATCTGGTAAACTTGGCTGATACTTCCTTCGCAGGCAGAGATTTACCCACTGTAAACCGGCGGGTCTGAGTCAACCTGGGTCCATTTATCCATTTCGGATCACGGACAAAATCAGTCGGATCTGAAACGGTAACTTCAATGATGTCGCCATTTTTAAGACTTAGTTTAGAAAGCTCCAGATTAGAGCTGTTGTGATTTTCTATTAACTGTCCATTTACCCGCCAGGTAATATTCAGTTCATGATACCGGGGATGCATAGGCTCGACCCATATGACGTCTTTGGGACCAACCTCACCTTCTGGAGTATGGTCCAGTGGCATACAGTTAGCATCGCGCCTACCAGTTATTCTGATGGTCATCTGCTCACGTTGAACAACATCAAAGTGGTAGCCTGTCCAGCGCATCATGCTGTATTCACTGGCTCGCCGTATACCGCAGGGCCAGGTGTTACCACCCTCATAAAGGCCAATGGGACTGCCGGACGAAGCACTATCCTCACCAATCCAGCGCCACCATTTGTGCTGGTCGGCGATCATCTTTTCTGTGCTGGTGTAAATAGTGTGGCTGAAGGAGTCCGGTTCTCCGCCTGTCCAGCATCCCCTCCAGACGTTCCTTTCGATATAAGGATAGTCATCAGCGATAAGACCAAGCGAGTGGCCCAGCTCATGGATGGAAACTAGCGGGCCTTGCGGTGAGCCGCCGGTAGTAGTCGCATGAAAACCACCAATACCACCATAGGTGAAGGTATTGGCAATGGCCAGAGTCTGAATATTCTGGGATTCAACCGGTATGCCCAGTTCTGGCTCAACGTAATTTTTGAGGTACCAGGTACGCTGTTGGGCACCAGTCCGAGTTCCGGGAGGAGAGTTAAGAGGAGCAGGTCCATAGGTTACACCTCGGGCCAGAGGATTGGTAAGTCCATCCTGGTACCAGAGGCGAAGGGCAGTATTTTTAGCATCCCTGACTTCTGGTGGGGCATCCTCGCCAGGATCGCGGCGAATGCCTGAATCCTTAGAGACGATCTCAAGAAGATAGATGTTGATGTAATAACGATAGGAGCGGAA
>JAKPCG010000192.1 GCA_029553365.1 Acidobacteriota bacterium
GTGGTCAGCGGCCGGACTGAAGCTGGCTGTCTTTTTTTAAAATGCTTGTTCATAGGCCTCCTTCCGCCAGAAGATTTGATATTTATAGACAAAAAATAGACAGGCCATTTATTTTCCGTGGTTGTTACGGGATTTTTCTACCAGACTGTTCATTGGAGCCAAGAACCTTCAGACAATATATCTTAAATCCGGCAGTTTTTTTGTCAACTTAAATATTCATTGGAAATTTTTAATAAGACCTTTTTTTCTTCAATACGGTATAATCGACGGCTTAACCAATTAACAAAAAATGAAAAGAGAAAAAAGAAAAGGAAAGGAGACCGCATGAAAAATAACAACAGATAAAAGTTATTAGCCAGCTTGATGATTTTTTTCCTGGCCGGTGTTCTAGGTTTTTCCTGTACTTCTATTATCGTGACCAAAGGTGCCTCAGCTGATGGCTCGGTAATTATCACTTATTCCTGCGACGGAGAATTTTTCCCTAGACTGAGGCTTTATCCAGCGGCTGATCACAAGCCCGGTGAAATGGTGGAAATTATGGGCTTCAGAGGGAAACGCGGCCAAATTCGCCAGGTAGCCCACACTTATAAAGTGCTGGATCTGGTGAATGAATTTCAGGTGGCGATTGGCGAAACGACTTTTGATAGCCGCGAGAAATGGGTTATCCGGAGGAGTGGCTGCGGGCAGAGTTAAAAGAGAATCCCGAGAAGTTCCGGCTGAAAGAAAGCTCCGGGTCAGGAAAAGAGCTCTGAAGACCTGGTATTTCAGCCTGGATCTTCTACTGAGAAAATAAATCGCTCTGGTCCAAATCAATACTGGATTGGCGTAGAGCAGACTGGATAAGGATTTTAAGCAAGAGCAACGAATAAATTTCGTCCACATTGTCCGGCCCGGAAGGGAAGTGAAGGGCAAGATCCAGCTCAAAATAGGAAATATAATAATATAGATTGTGCCCCGGTTTTTCTTCCCTGTTTTCTTGACGGACAGGGAGGTTTTCGGTATTATAAAATCACCCGGTGGGGCTGTAGCTCAGTTGGGAGAGTACGTGACTGGCAGTCACGGGGTCGCCGGTTCGAGCCCGGTCAGCTCCACC
>JAKPCG010000205.1 GCA_029553365.1 Acidobacteriota bacterium
AGATTTCTTCTCATTGAAAGCGAGCGCTGGGAGGAGCAGGTTGAGCAGGTTCTTGATCATTTTAAACTCAGGGATAAGATCAAACCAAACTCGCGCTGCCTGGATTGTAACGCCGAGCTAAAAAGTCTCCCCAAAGACCGCGCCAGAAATCTGGTGCCACCCTTCATCTATGAACAGGCATCAGCCTTTGCTCTTTGTCCTGTCTGTGGCCGGATTTTCTGGAAAGGCACGCATTTCCGCGATATGGAAAACAAGCTGAGAAGGTTTACCAGGCCCTAGGGACAGAGTATCACGTCCCCATCTATCAATCATAAATTTGCCAATCGCTGGTGTTGTTTTCGGGAAGCCTGGCTTTTTCTTCCCACATCTGCAGCAAATAATCTTTATTGTCTTCAAAAATCCGGGCCTGCTCTTCCACCACCTTTTCAGCTTCTATTGAATCCATTTCCCAGGTACTCCGCACAAAATCAGCCAGCCGACCATAATATAGCGGTGTGACGAGCTCGATGATTTTGAAGCGGTTTCTCGACCAGGTATGGAAAGTGGCCGCCAGCTCGTAGAGAATCTTTACCCAGCTTTCAATCGGCAAGGAAAATTCTTCCAATGGCAACCGGGCCGCTTTCTCTATCACCTGAAAGACCCCCTCAGAGAAAATCTCCTTCCACAACGGCGAGAACTGATGATAACCAACTCTAAATCTGTAAATCAATTCAGGCAGGGTAACTTCCACCGTCTCTGGCTCTCTGGCTTCTATCTCTCCCAGGGTGGACACCGGCTGGCTGCCTTTAATCATTTTCCAGTAGCTTTCATGCTGTTCCATCAGCGTAAATAATACCCACAGCACCTGTCTGAACATTGGCCCGAGATGTTTAGCCGGATCTTTAACATCATGGATCTTGACACCCAGATTGGCCTGGCAAATCTTAAAATTCTGAATAATGGCGTTGGTCGTCATCCAGATATCTATGCCGTAGCGGGCGACATCCGTTTCCCAGACTTCCTGATTCATATAAAAACTGGCTACGGGCAAACTGAAAGCAAAATCGCCTCCAATTGGCTGACGGATTCTCTTCCCGTAAACCGCCCGGGTGAGATTATAGACGATGTTGTTGGTAATCGTTCCGTCATACTTGTGCCGCAGGTAGACCGGAGCTACAAAGTCAAAGCCCTTCTCGAGCACTGGATTGAGCAGATTAAAGACCCAATCAGATGTAATGCTTCTTAAATCAGCATCAACTACGGCGCAGGCTTTAACCTTAAGCCGGCAGGCGGCCTCAAACACCGAACGCAGGGCTGAGCCTTTACCACTTATCCCACGATAGATGGAGACCAGCTTTTCCTGCCAGGGCTTAATCTGAAATTCTTTGGCTTCTTCCCGGGTGTCATCGGTCGAGCCGCCGTCGGCAATAAAAATGAGATTTTTTTTGTCGCGGTAAAACTTATCCAGTCCGTGGCTAACCATCTGCATGACATGTGTAATGGTCTTATCGTTATTAAAGCAGGGTATACCGACAATAATGTCGGCCTGTCCTATTTCCTCCAGGCGCTTTAAAGTATAACCACGAAGAGACGTTGTGTAAGCCATGTTCTTATTATCCTGACTCTGACCTCATTAGTCAAACCTGATCTGTCCGGGGTGCTCAGCAGTTTTGATTACAAAAGGTGTTTGGCGCTGTTCTCTGATGAATAGTTAGCTTTGCTCTTCACCCGCGGTCGCCACGGGAAAATAAAATTATTTCGACTAATGAGACGAGCCGGCACCCTGGTCGTCTTCTCTTTGTTAGGTTATTTTTTCGTCAAATTGTTCGAAAAGTTAGCCTTGATATTCTGCTCCAGATATTTATAAATATATTAATAAAACAGAAAGGAGAAAGGTTGATGATCGGTGAAGTCATTAAAATAACCTGGAAAAAAATCCTGAGAACCAGCCAGCTTCAAGTCACCATAGTTGTTGCTTATCTTCTCTACTGCCTTTATATTGTCTTTTTTGCCCGCTCACCGGAGGCAGCAGCCAGCGATATGGGTATGAGTTTTGCTTTTCTCTCGGTTTTGCTCAGCGGTGGATTGATACGAGATGAGTTTGAGTCTAAACAGATTGACCCGCTGGTCGTACGCTTCCAGCGGTCTGACTTATTCTGGGGGAAATTTCTGGCTGTGCTCATCCTGGTTTTGCTCGCCTATATCCTGGTTGGCGGTGCCTCATTTATCGGCCTGGCCATTACTCATGATTGGTCTGCTGCCCATGAAATTCTTAGAATGCTTGCTCGTGGACTGGTTCTGACCATCTACCTTAGCTCAGCCGGGTTTTTACTGGCCGGTTTGGTGAAAGGTGTCTTAAATTTTGTGGGCGTCCTCTTTATATCATTGGTCCTCGTCCTTCTTTTTTCAGAC
>JAKPCG010000208.1 GCA_029553365.1 Acidobacteriota bacterium
CCTTCCAGTTGGAGTCAGTAAGCTTCTTGAGCCGGGATGATTCCGTCTGCTGGCAGGCCATAAGCGAAAAAGTCAGGGCAACGGCCATCATCGCTGCCAGGATTCTTCTCTTCATGCTCCCATCCATCACCGTTATAAAAAAGGAACTATATGCGCCCCTCTCAAGAGTATCATCATAGATTCTCACAATCTATATTTCCTATTTTTTTATACAAAATAGACGCTCCGAGGTCAACAAATATTCAGCCAGTGACCGGCCAACCAATCAAATAATCAGGAAATATAGCTCCCCCCTGATTTTTTGTCTCCTCTTTTCTAATTTGCTGATAATAAAGCAAATCTGCTGGCCCGACCCCATTTTAACGGGCAATGACCAACATATCGCCCCCAGTCAGGTTGACTGGCCGGCCCTGTACTCCGAGGACCTGAATTGAGGAGATACCGACTCTTGTCTCGCCGGCCCCCAGGACTTCAAAAACCAGCATGGCCAGATTACCATTTTTTGCACCCCTGGCCGGATCAGGCGAGGAAAAGCCAATGACGGCCAGCCCCGAAGAAGCACTTATATCCTGCAGAAAAGAGCCTTTATCACCTAACTGGCTAACCAGATCTCCTCTTTGGATTTCTTTCAGCCTCAACATTCTTGAATCATAGTTCAGGTTCAAAGATAGGGAAGTTATATCAACTGGTGAGTTGACAGCCAGGCGTACATTTAATGTATAGCCAACCGGCACTTCAGCCCGCCCAGGTAAGAGCGACACTGTTCCCACCTGAGCCTCCGCCTCGACGGCTTCTTCCACCGGCACTTCTACCCCGGCTTCAACCGGAGGAATAACCTCTTCAGTACCGCCGGCCACTGCTTCGCCTGTCTGGGTTTGAATTCCAAAAGATGAGCCGGCATTGTCAATCCACAGCGGCTGACTGTCTTCCGGCTTTAACGGCATCGTCCTGATAATATGCGGAGTTATGGTCAGGATCACATCAGTCTGGTCAACTGTCCGGTCAGTACTCGAAAAAAGGCTGCCCAGAATAGGGATATTTTTCAGTCCGGTCACTCCTTTCAGAGATTTCCGCTCCTCATCCTTGAGTAACCCGGCCAGTAAATTGGTTTCGCCATCCTTGAGTCTGATCACATTCTTGACTGATCGGGTAGAAATAATGGGAATATCGGCGATTCCCGTGCCACCGATGGCTGTGATTTTGACTTCCATTTCCAGACTGACCTCATTTTCCTGATGCAACCTTGGCTTGATATTAACTTCAATGCCAACATCCTGATACTGATAGGAAACAATTGGTTGCTGGCTGATACCACCGGCAGCAATCGGAGTAAAGGTTGTACTTGGAATCGGTACTTGCTGACCAACCAGATATTTTATTTCCTCGCTGTCAACTCCTCTTAGCCTTGGCTGGGCGATAATTTTGGTATCAGAATCGGTTTCTATAAACTGAAGGAGAACCGAGGGCAGGGTTATCTGAAAATTTTCTGATTTAGACAGATTAAAGCCTTCCAGCGGCAACCAGTTATCAGTTGGAAATTCAGTCAGCCCGCCCGTATACCTGATGCCACCATAGCTCTGGCTAAATTGCGTGCCGATAGTTTGTAGTCTTGTCCTGGAGACTTCCATGATCTCCAGATCAATAATTACCTCGCCCTTAGGCTTATCCCAGGACTGAAGCAGTTT
>JAKPCG010000224.1 GCA_029553365.1 Acidobacteriota bacterium
ATGAAGAAATTAGCCTCTTCAAAGGTGATGCCCATCGCAGCAAAGACGACGGCAAATTTTTCTTCCTTGCCAAGAACCTTAGCCTGGCGAGCAATTTGGGCAGCGATCTGAGGATGGGGCAAACCGCTGCCGGAGAAGATAGGGAGCTTCTGACCACGCACCAGAGGATTCATGCCATCAATGGCTGAAATGCCGGTCTGAATAAACTCGGAAGGATAATCGCGGGCTTCAGGGTTAATGGGACTGCCATTAATGTCCAGCATCTTGCGGGCAATAATCCGCGGACCGCCATCCCGCGGCTCACCCGAGCCATCAAACACCCGGCCGATGATTTCTTCCGAAACAGGGAGCTCCTGCGAGCGGCCGAGAAACCTGACCCGGGAACGGTTGACATCAAGTCCGACCGTGCCTTCAAAAACCTGAACAACTGCCTGATTGGTTGAAACATCCAGGACTGTTCCCCGCCGGCGGTGGCCGGTGGCGTCTTCAATCTCGACCAGCTCATTGTATTTGACGTCGGAGATTTTTTCGACAATAATCAGCGGGCCAACAATATTGGTAACTGTTAAATATTCTTTTGCCATGGTCTTTAACCTCGACTGGAAAGTTCCTTAAAGGAAGCATCTATTTGTTTTTCTATGTTGAGCAGAGCCTGCTCATCTTGAGGTAAATATTTCATTCTGGCCAGCTGCTCACGGACTTCCAGTGAAATAATCTCCTTGAAGTCGCAGCCCTCCTCCAGAGCCTGATTAGCTCGCCGATGAAAATAAAGGATGTTGCGAAGCATGAGATATTGCTGTCGCAAAGGAGTGTAGGTATCCTGCGGATGGTAAGCGTTCTGGTGAAGAAAATCCTCCCGAATAGAGCGGGCCGTCTCCAGCACCAGCCGGTCTTTAAACGACAGTGATTCAACGCCGATCAAGCGGGCAATTTCCTGAAGTTCCGCCTCCATTTCCAGCAGTTTTAACGCCTCCTGGCTGAGATCGGTAAAATCTTCAGCCACTTTCTCGGCCATATATTTTTTAAGCGTATCTCTGTACAGCGAATAGCTCTGCAGCCAGTTGATGGCCGGAAAATGACGCATATTGGCCAGCTGATCATCCAGAGCCCAGAAAACCTTAACCACCTTGAGTGTAGCCTGAACGACTGGATCAGACAGGTCACCACCGGGTGGGCTGACCGCGCCAATAACGCTCAGTGCTCCTTCCCGGTGGTCTGAACCGAGGCAAACAACCTTGCCGGCCCGTTCATAGAACTCGGCCAGACGGCTGGCTAAATAGGCCGGATAACCTTCGTCACCTGGCATTTCCTCCATTCGGCCACCGATTTCGCGCAGAGCTTCAGCCCAGCGAGAGGAAGAGTCAGCCATAAGTGCCACAGAATAGCCCATATCGCGAAAATACTCGGCAATGGTAATACCGGTATAAATTGAAGCTTCACGGGCAGCCACCGGCATATTGGAAGTGTTGGCGATGATGATTGTTCTCTCCATTAACGGCCGGCCGGTAGAGGGGTCTTTTAGTTCCGGGAAGCTCAGCAACAGGTCAGCCACCTCATTGCCACGCTCGCCGCAGGCCACATAGACAATAATCTGAGCATCTGACCACTTGGCTAACTGATGCTGTACAACCGTTTTGCCGCTGCCAAAAGGACCCGGGACACAGGCCGTGCCGCCCTTGGCCAGGGGGAAAAGAGTATCAAGAATTCTCTGACCGGTAGCCAGCGGTTCATCAGGCATCATTCTTTCTTTAACCCGGCGCTGCCTTCTGACCGGCCAGACCTGAAACAGCTTGATTTCAACTTCAGAGCCAGCCTGCGTTTTTACCCGGCAGACTGTTTCCTCAACGGTAAATTCTCCGCTCTTAATATCAACAATCTCACCTTCCGCCCCAGCCGGGACGAGAATGCGGTGCTGGATAAGCTGGGTTTCCTGCACATAGCCGATAATATCACCGACTACCAGTTTGTCCCCTCTTTTCTTTTCAGGAGTAAAAACCCATTTTCTGTCACGTCTTAAGGCTGGCATTTCAATGCCGCGTGAGACGAAGTCGCCATGTTCACGGCGAATAACGTTAAGCGGTCTCTGGATACCATCATAAATAGAGCCAAGAAGACCGGGCCCAAGCTCAACCGATAAGGGGCGTTCGGTTAAAGTCACCGGCTCGCCAGGGCCGACTCCTGTTGTATCCTCATAAACCTGGATGTAAGCCAGGTCATTATTCAGTTCAATTATTTCACCCACCAGCCCCAGCTGGCCGACTTTGACCATGTCATACATTTTGGCCCCTAAGCAGTCTGAAGCTACGACCAGCGGGCCAGCTACTCTGATTATCTTTCCCTGTTTCATATTAAGTCCTTTCTCTAAAAAGTGCGTCTGAACCGGTGGCCCGAATCGAAAGTTCCATGATAGCCCTGGCCACCGCTTCGGTAGCTCCTCGATAATCAGAAAAACCGAGGCACACGGGCAGAAATTTATGGCTGAGAGCGGAAATTTCCGCCTTTAATGGTTCAAGCCATTTTTCCTGGATGAGGCAGAGGCTGTACTTTTCCTGAACAATTTGCTCCAGCCTTGCCCTGGCTTCATCCAGGTTGGCTGGTGAATAGACTGCCAGGCCAAAAAGACGGAAGAGCTGGCAGAACTCAGCCTCTCCGATCATAGCAATTCTCGCCGGTTCAGACATAGGTCTGGCTTATCCTTTCTTTAAGTAGAAAAGCTGGAATATTTAACATCTGGCCCAGGATTACCAGCCGGGTAAGCTTGAGCTCCTGCCGTCGGGCCAGACCGTAGGCAAAAAGCGGCTCGGGTCCGAAAGTGACTTTTTTAGCCGACTGGAGATACTCCATGACGAGATTTTCTGCCTCTCGCTCAAAAGCAATAAAACTATCCTGAGCCTGCAAAAAGTTCAGTCCTTCCCGCCAGAGCCGTTCATAGGAGGTAGCCTTTAAAAGCTGGGCAAAATCCTCCAGATTAGAGCTATAATTGTCGAGAAACATCTTTTTCTCCAGCTGTCCACCAGAAACAAATTTTTCCTCAAATTGACTTACCGGACGGCCAGCATAACGGCAGCGCAGATAAATTTTAAGATTGGCCAGGTCAATTTTCAGCCGGAAAAAATCAAGAAAAAATGGCTCAGCAAGAAGAGAAAGAGAGCCGGCTACCCTGGCCACCTCATCGGCCAGCCAGTAAAAATCATAAAGTTTTTTGTCCAGAAAAAGCTCCCCCAGGGTGTCATCCAGAACAGAACGTTCTGCCTCCAGGAAAGCTTCCAGTTCAGCTGGCGTTCTTGCCTCGCGCAAACGGTCGGTTGTTTTCCCGGCTTCCGAAATTAATTCGGCTGCCCGTTTAAAATCAGGGGCTTCAGCTGCTTCCCTGAAAATACGGGCAGGAATTAAATAGTTCTCCAGGGCTTTAATTCGCCCGACGGCGAAAGCATAATCTAAAGGAGAGAACTTAGCTGTCATTTTAGATCTTAAGCCAGGCTAAAATCTCATTTTCAATCTCAGGTCCTAACTCAGCTAAAAGCCGGTCAGCCTCGAGCATCTCTTCCAGGATTCCTTCCCGGGAAACTATTTCCTTTTTTAGCCTCAGTTTCTTTAATTCTTCATTCTTCAGGGCTTCCTCAAGGACCCGGGAAATCTGCTCTCTTCTGGCCTTAAGGAGTTCCATTCTTCTCTGCAATTGAGCCTGGGTCAGAATCCGGCTGGCCTCCAGGCTGGCTTCCGTTTCAGCTTG
>JAKPCG010000228.1 GCA_029553365.1 Acidobacteriota bacterium
TCTGTTCAGGAGTTAAACAGTCAATCTTTATTCCCATCGAAGCCAGTTTGAGTCTGGCAATCTCTTTGTCAAGTTTTTCAGGTACCGAGTAAACTTTCTTTTCAAGTTTGTGACCATCTTCTTTAAGATATAAAACACTCAGAGCCTGGTTGGCAAAACTCATATCCATGACCATAGCCGGATGCCCTTCGGCAGCGGCCAGGTTGATCAGTCGTCCTTCAGCCAGGAGATGAAGACAGCGTCCGTCAGGCAACTGATATTCCTCGACGTATTCTCTTATCTTTCTCTTTTTGACGGATAACTTTTCCAGGGCCATTAAATCTATCTCAACATTAAAGTGGCCGGCATTAGCTATGATGGCGCCATCTTTCATTCTCTTAAAGTGTTCCAGTCTGATAACATTTTTGTTGCCAGTCACCGTAATAAAAACATCTCCCTCAGCCGTGGCCTCCTTCAGGGTCATGACCTGATAACCATCCATCAGAGCCTCGAGAGCTCGCAAATGGTCAACTTCGCAGATAATAACTCTGGCTCCAGCCCCTTTAGCCCGGCTGGCCACTCCCCGGCCGCACCAGCCATAGCCACAAACTACCACGGTCAGCCCGGCCAATAAAATATTGGTAGCGCGCAAAAGACCATCAATTGAGCTTTGACCCGTTCCGTAACGATTGTCAAAAAGATGTTTGGTCAGAGCATCATTAACCGCAATGATCGGATAGGCCAGGACGCCGGCTCTGGCCATACTTCTCAAGCGGATGACCCCAGTAGTCGTTTCCTCTGTCCCACCCAGAATGTTTTTGATCAAATCTGTTTTTCTCTCATGGATGGTAGTCACCAGATCGGCCCCGTCATCCATGGTCAGGTGAGGGGCATGAGCCAGAGCCTGTTCGAGGTGTCGATAATAGGTCTGGTTATCTTCGCCCTTGATGGCGAAAACCGGTATCTTTTCATATCTGACCAGAGCTGCCGCTACTTCATCCTGAGTACTTAATGGATTGGACGCAGCCAGGCGAAGGCTGGCTCCGCCTGACTTTAAAGTGGTCATCAGATTGGCAGTTTCAGAAGTAACATGCAGGCAGGCCGAAATCCTGAGGCCTTTTAAAGGCTGTTCTTTTTTAAATCTTTCCCTGATTTTATTCAGAACCGGCATGGACTTTCCGGCCCATTCAATCCGTAATTTCCCGGCCTCTGCCAGGGATAAGTCCTTGACATCATAGTCCATAATTTATCTCCTTATCAGGAAACAAATATAAAAAGGCTATTTTAAACCGGCTTCTTTCTTTAAGATATCAGCCTTATCAGTTTTTTCCCAGGTAAACTCCGGTTCAGTCCGGCCAAAGTGTCCATAACAGGCAGTCTTTTTATAAATTGGTCGTAATAAATCAAGTTGCTCAATCATACCCCTGGGAGTCATCTGGAAATAAGCCCTGATCAATTCTTCTATGAGTTCCTCTTTTACCCGGCCGGTACCAAAAGTATCAACCATGATCGAGACTGGCTCAGCGACGCCAATGGCATAAGCCATCTGAACGCCAACCCGATCAGCCAGACCTGCCGCTACAATATTTTTAGCTATATATCTGGCCATATAAGAGCCTGAACGGTCAACTTTGCTGGGATCTTTACCGGAAAACGATCCCCCACCATGGCTGAAAAAACCTCCATAGGTGTCAACTATAATTTTGCGTCCGGTCATACCTGTATCGGCCAGCGGACCCCCAATTTCAAATCGGCCGGTGCCATTGATGTAAACTTTTTTCCAGGTATTCTTATCCAGAAGGTCAGCCGGAATAACCTTTTTAATAACCTCTCTCTTTATATCTTCCCTTAGCTCTTTCATATCAATCGCAGCATTGTGCTGGGCGGCTATAACCACTGACTCTACTCTAACCGGCCTCGGACCTTCATACTCCACTGTAACCTGCGTTTTGCCATCAGGACGAAGATAAGGCAGGATTTTTTCTTTTCTGACCTGGCTCAGACGCCTGGCCAGTTTGTGAGCCAGCATAATCGGTAGCGGCATCAGTTCCTCTGTTTCCCGGCAGCTATAACCAAACATCAAGCCCTGGTCCCCTGCCCCCTGTTCATGTCCGGGTTTTTCATCAACTCCCAGGGCAATATCAGGTGATTGTTCATGAATTGAAGAAAGAACACAACAGGTTTTATAGTCAAAGCCGTATTCGGCTTTAGTATAGCCAATCTCTCTGACTGTTTCTCTCACCAGTTTCTGGAAATCACAGTAACCAGCAGTAGTTATCTCGCCGGCGATCAGCACAAGGCCAGTGGTAGCCAGAGCTTCACAGGCAACCCTGCTTCTTGGATCCTGAGCGATCAAATTATCCAGGACAGCATCAGAAATCTGATCACAAATTTTATCCGGGTGACCTTCAGTTACGGATTCAGAAGTAAAAAAATATTTACCATTTTT
>JAKPCG010000007.1 GCA_029553365.1 Acidobacteriota bacterium
ATCTGTCAAAGACCGGCTGGCAATTGAGGAAGCCATGAAATTAACCGGGGTGACTGGCCTGAGAAATAAGAGCCTCAGCCAGTTAAGCGGCGGAGAAAGGCAGCGGGTGCTGCTGGCCAGAGCTTTAGCTCAGGAAACGCCAGTTCTCCTTCTGGACGAGCCCAGTTCCCACCTGGACATAAATTTTCAGCTTCAAATCTATCATCTTCTTCGAAAACTTCAGCTGGAAAAAAATAAAACTATTCTGGTCGCCGAGCATAACCTCAATCTTTGCCTGCCTTACTGTCAGCGCCTGATTTTTTTAAAAGAAGGCAGAATAGTAGCAGCCGGTTCTCCCCTGGAAATAATTAACCGGGAAATAATCCGCCAGGTTTTTGACCTCGAAGTGGAGCTGCGAGAAAATACCTCCTCCGGCCTCCCTGAGATATCTTTTATCCATTCTCTTGGCCAGAGAACAGTCCAGTCTGAACCTGAAATAACAGACAGGAGTTAAAAAATTACAAATAAGAGACTTCTTACTTCAGCTGAGCCACCAGTCTCAGGCTGCCCGACGGTCAGCCATCGATTTAATCATCAACTGTCAGACAAAAGAAAACGGCGATCAGGCTTCAGTCTGATTTTTATAATTGCTCTTTTCCTCACTGTCTCCAGTGCCTGGTCGCAGTCCAGAATTTTCAGTGACGATTTCGGCTACCGGCTGGAACTTGAGGCTTGTCCACGGAGAATAATTTCTCTAGCCCCTAATCTGACCGAGATCATTTTTGCTCTGGGCCTCAGCCAGCAGCTGGTTGGAGTAACCAGCTTTTGCGACTACCCCGAGGAGGCCAGGCAAAAAGAGATTATTGGTGGCCTCGTTGATCCCAACCTGGAAAAGATCAAAGTTCTCCAGCCTGATTTGATCTTAGGTTTCAGAGGCAATCCACGCCGCTTTCTGGACAAACTGTATGAAGAAAAACTGCCGCTCCAGGCATTTGAAATCGGGACAACCTTTGAGGATCTTTTCTCACTTATCGACCGGATTTCAGGTTTAACCTGCACCGAGGCCAGGGGGCGGGAATTAATCTCCAGCTTAAGAGAACGAATCAAATTCATCGAGGCCAGGATACCACGACCCGGGGTGGGGGCAAAAGTTTTTCTGACCCTTTATGGCCAGGGACAGGAGCTGTGGACCTGCGGGCAAAACAGTTATCTTAATTATCTACTCGGTCGGGCTGGTCTGCAGAATGTGGCAGCTGACTTTAAAGGTCACTGGCTGGCTTACAATCCCGAAAAACTCATTGCCGATAATCCTGATTTTATCTTGATTATGGCTCGTAACCGGCAGGCTTTCAGCCAGGCTACCAATTGGCTGGAAAGTCTGACTGCTCTTCGAGCTATCACGGCCATCAAAAATAAGAATTTCATTTTCCTTGATGAAAATCTGTTCAGCCGCTTCGGCCCAAGACTGGTTGATGCCTACGAATGGCTGATTAAGGCTGTCTATTCCGCTTCTGATTCGGAGGCAAAATGAGTAGCCAGAGGAAACCCTGGCTCTTTCCAGCTATCCTGGCTCTTCTGACTGTGGCCGCCCTTCTTCTGTCAGTTAAAATTGGTGCAGTCAGGATGAGCTGGCAGGAAGTCCGGGCTGGACTTTTCTTTGGCGGTCAGTACAGGGACATAATCCTTCATCTTCGGCTGCCGAGAGCCATTTTAGCTTATCTGGTAGGAGCCTCTCTGGCTCTCTCTGGGGCGATTCTTCAGGGTTACTTTCGCAATTCTTTAGCCGATCCTTTTATTCTGGGTGTATCCTCCGGGGCCTCTCTCGGTGCGGTACTAAGCCTTGAGATTGGCCTGACCTGGACAGTCTTTGGCTTTTCCAGTCAGAGCTGGCTGGCTTTCCTGACCAGCCTGCTGCTGGTTGCTACCGTCTATCTAATCTCCGAGAGACGCCGCCTTCGCCAGGGCGAAAGCCTGCTGCTCACCGGCATTGCTGCCGGAGCGATGGCCTCAGCTTTAACTTCTTTTTTACTTTTCCGACGAGCAGATGCCTATGAGCAGGCGGTCTTCTGGCTATTGGGGAGTTTCTCTCTCTCGGGCTGGAAGGAAGTCTGGCTCATCTTTCCCTATTTTCTTCTGGCTTTAATTGTCTCTGAATATTTTGCCACCGAGATGAATCTACTGGCTCTCGGCGATGAGGTTGCCCAGTCCCTGGGCTGTCCGGTCAGGGCGACGAGAAGACTTTTTCTTTTCCTGGCTACTCTCCTCGCTTCGTTTTCGGTAGCAGTGGCTGGCATAATTGGTTTTGTCGGGTTGATTGTTCCTCATTCGGTAAGGTTGATCGTTGGACCGGATCATCGCCCTCTTTTCTTCTATTCGGCTTTAACCGGCGGAGCGATGCTGGTTTGGTGTGATCTGGTAGCCAGAACAGCCTTTTCGCCATCTGAAATTCCCATCGGAGTCATCACTGCCGCGCTCGGAGCACCTTTTTTTATTTATCTTTTAAACTGGCCGGGAAAGAAATACTCCTGAGAGCCGCTCTCTTTTCCCTGGTGAAACTGGCCCTGGTCAGACAGTTTCCTCCCTCAAGATTAACTCTGCTTGCCGTTCACCCTGACTTCTCATGCCACCGCTCACCGTCGGCCCGCACAGCTCATCGAAACCAAACCTGTTTATTCCTCCATTCACCCTGGATACTATCTCTTAACCAGATTGAGTAATATGATTGACAACCGGCCCTCTTTTGGCTTAATGTAATCTTATCATGCTGCTAACCTTTAACCAGACCCTTTTTCTGATTTTGACTGTGGCCGCCGTCGTTATAGCTGTTTTTCTGGTTCTCTTCCTGATTCAGCTCCGACGGACAGCCAGAGAGGCTGAAAAATCTTTTCAGGAATTGCAGGTCACACTTGATAAGCTCAAAAAAATTGAGGATAAACTCGACCATCGTCTCGATGAAACCGGAAAAGTAATTGAATCGGCCAAGAAGACAGTCTCGGGTCTATCGGAGCTTTCCCTTTTCTTAACGACCAGGGTTATCAGGCCGGCCTCCAGATACTGGCCAGTCCTTTTTCCTCTGGTACGTTTTGGCTGGCAAATGATAAAAAAAAGAAAGGAGAAAAAAAATGGCAGATAACGAAGGTTCCCATTTCACCGATTATCTATTCACATTTCTGGCGGGCGCAGCCGCGGGTTTTATTGTCGGCATATTATTTGCTCCTTCCAGCGGAAAGGAAACCAGAAAGAAAATTAAGGAACAGGCGAAAAAAGGTCAGGAATTGGCTGTTCAGGGTTATACAAAGGTAGCTAAAGAAGCAGAAAAAGGAGCCAAAGTAGTCAAGGAAAAAGCTGAGGAAGGAATCGAAGCCATAAAAGAATTTCTGGAAAAGAAAAAAAGCGAAGTAACAGAAGAGAATCCAGAATTTCCAGAGGACCTGGAAACAGAAAAATAACGAGTCAAATTTTTTACTTCTGGTCAAGCCGGCTATAATAAAGGGGATCTTTATAGACTTTACCTAAAGTGAGAATGGGCATGGGCAAGCATCTATCTAATTCTATTCTTATATCAGCAATCCTGATAGGACTTCTGACCGGCTCGGTTCAGCTGAAAGCTATCGATCTCAAAACTGCCGCTGCTATTGACCAGGAAATAGAAAAAAACCGGGCCGAGATAATAAAAATACGCCGTTTTCTGCACATGAATCCCGAACTCAGCAATCGCGAATATGAGACCAGCAAATTGGTGGCGAATAAGCTGACCGCTCTTGGACTGGAAGTAAAAACAGGCGTGGCCAGAACCGGCGTGGTCGGTCTTTTAACCGGAGCCCTGCCTGGCCCTACCGTGGCCATCAGAGCCGACATGGACGCCCTGCCGGTTGAGGAGCAGAATACCTTTCCCTATAAATCACTCAACCCCGGGGTCATGCATGCCTGCGGTCATGATGTCCATACCTCCATTGCTCTGGGAACAGCTATGGTTCTCAGCAACTTTAAAGATAAAATTCGGGGCAAGATAAAATTTATTTTCCAGCCGGCAGAAGAAGGCGCTCCAGCCGGAGAAGAAGGTGGGGCCAGTCTCATGATCAAGGAGGGCGTTTTAGCTGACCCGCCTGTCCGAGCTATTTTTGGTCTTCATGTCTGGCCAGATCTTAAGGTTGGTCAGGTTGGCTATGCTGAAGGTTATACCATGGCCAGCTCTGATAGCCTGACTCTTACCATTAAGGGCAAGAGTGCTCATGGAGCCAGACCACAGGAAGGAATAGACGCCATAGTTATTGCCGCCGAAGTCATTAGTAATCTCCAGAATATAAGCAGTCGGCTGGTCGATCCAACCGAGCCTCTGGTCATCTCGATCGGAAAAATTCAGGGCGGAGTAAGGTCCAATATAATAGCCGATAAAGTGGTCATGGAAGGAACTGTCCGCACTCTAAGTGCCGAACTCCGTGACCAGATACCTGAAATGATCGAAAAGATAGCAGCTGGAATCTGCCAGAGTTATGGTGCCAGTTATAACCTCGATTATGAACGCCAGCTGCCTCCGGTTTACAATCATCCGGAATTTGTCAGGCTCGTTATTCCCTGGTTGTTTAAATCCATAGGAGAAGCCAATGTGGTTGAGGTCAGACCTCAACTGGTCGCTGAAGATTTCGCTTATTATGCGGAAAGAATCCCTGCTTTTTATTTTTTCCTCGGAGTAAAAAGCCCCGGTCAAATGACCGCTGCTCCTCTTCATAGCCCCAATTTCAATCCTGACGAGAGGGCTATTTCGGTCGGCATCAAGGCTATGTGCCATCTGGTTCTTAATGCTCTTGAACAGCAGGCTTCTTTAAAAACATCTGGCGAGGTAGAATCTGTTAATTAGTGGATAGCCGGCCGTCTATTTAATTGATGGCCTATCCACTTCTCCTCCCGGCAATAAGTTTTATCTCTGGCCTTACTCTGGCCGGGGTTCTCGGACTTCATTATCAGGTCGGCCTGCTATCGTTCCTTTTAACCTTCTGGCTGGTTACCTGGCTGGTCTATTTTCTTAAAAAAAACCGGCTAGCCTTTGCTTTTCTTATTTTGACCTTTTTCATGTGTGGCCTGGTTCTTGAGGCTTTTAGCAATAAAGTCTACGATGACCATTCTCTTAAAGATTTACCGGCCGAAACCTATCTTAACTTCCGCGGGAAAGTTCTGCGATCGCCGGAAAGGGGAACTGACCGTGACCGCCTTCTGCTTGCGCTGAGCCAGGTAGAGGACGGAGGTTATGTAAAAAAAATTAAAGCCAGATTACAGCTGACTGTTCCCCATTCAACCACCAGAGACCAACCTTTAGAACTTCAAGCCGGCGATGAAGTGGAATTCTCTGCCAGTCTCAATGAGCTGAGTTCTTTCAGTAATTTTTTCCCCGACTTTATGCCCCGCTATCTTCAAAGCCAGAAGATCCAGGCTCGAGCCTATACTAAAAGCCCGTTACTTATAAAAAAGCTCAACGACGTCCATCATACTTTACCAGGATTTTTCTCTGGCTTAAGACGAAGACTCCAGAAGGAGATCGAAGCTGATTATCCCGGTGAGAAAAAATTCAATCTGAGCCGAGAAGGAGCTATCCTTGAGGCCCTTCTTCTGGGTGAGGACGGCCGGCTCGACCAGAAAACAGATCTCCAGTTCCAGAAAACCGGACTTTATCACTTGCTGGCTATTTCCGGGGCTCATGTCGGGGTGGTTTCTGGTTTCCTGTTTTTCTTTCTTAGATTCTTAGTCAGGTCAAGAAAGTTAATTTATACTATTCTTCTGGTCTCTCTGGCCTTTTATGGCTGCCTGGTTGAAGGCCAGCCATCGGTCTTCAGAGCGGTCATCATGGCTTCGCTCTTTTTTATCGGCAAAATTATTTTTGCCAGGGTTAATCTTTTGAATACCATTTCGCTTTCCGCCCTGATTCTCCTCTTTCTTAATCCCTTCAGTCTAAATGAGGCCGGTTTTCAATTGACCTTTCTGGCCACTACCGGACTTATCCTTTTTTATCAACCCATTTATCGTTTTCTACCACCTCTTCCTCTAAAGCTGACCGAGCTGGCAGCCATGTCAGCAGCAGCGGTGGTTGCGACCATGCCAATTATCGTTAGCAGTTTCAACCGGGTAACCTTTGCCTCTGCCCTTCTGACCATTCCCGCCACCCCCCTGGTTGGTTTTATGATGGCTACCGGCTATCTTTATTTATTAATCGGG
>JAKPCG010000036.1 GCA_029553365.1 Acidobacteriota bacterium
TATTCTTGCTGGTCAATCAGATATAATTTTCCCTCATAATCTATGGCCTTCGGCTCTCCTGGCAGCTCCAAGCTGCCAATCTGTTTTCCCTTAAGAAAGACATCGGCCATTATGGATTTTTTTTCAGGAGTACTTAGATAAACCAGGATATATTCTCCGGCTGGGAAAACTTGAGCAGCTGTTGAGATAAAAGCCAGGCCTGTTTTTGTCGGCTTTTTGATTATTGGATGGTAAAACTCGTTTTTGCCGTTAAGTTTTGCCTCCAGTTTTCCATTTCTAAAAATCAATACTTCGTAGCTATGAGGGTTCATTACAAATATGCGGCCGTCCTTTGAACAACTGAAAATCAATGGTGCTCCAAACATGGGCATCATTTTCATCTGTTGAAACTCTTGAGGAACATCGAAGGCATCGGCAAAAGAGCTAGTGATCTGGCCTTGGTCGTTAAAAACATGCAGAATTTTTCCCTCATAAGGGCCAATGCCAATTATTTCTTCTGTTCCGGGGGAACCGATGCAGCTCACATGGAAATTAACCGAGACAGTACGAAGATAATTTCCTTCCGCTTCATAAAGAATCATTTTTCGATCGCCATTGACAAAAATGCGGCCAGAGGGAGTAACCGCCAGGCCACTGAACTGATTGAGTTCCTGAGGGCCCTGACCTTGAGGGATATCGATGGTGCGCAGCAACTGACCATCTTTTTTGAAGATTTTTAGCTGGCGGTACTTCGTATCAAGCACATAAATGTTTCCTTTAGCATCTGTATCGACATAGCCAATAAAGGCAAATGTTGGGTTTTCCTCAGTTTCCTGGCCTATAGTCAGCTCGGGAATAAGCTTTAATGGTAGCTTCTGATCAGGAGAGGCTGCAGTGCTGGTGGCCATGGCAAATATAAATAAAACAAACAGCAGGCAGATGGCTGAGAAAATCAGTAGCACTGGCTCTAATTTCTTCCGCCTGATCCTGGCCGCTAAAGACGATTGGTTAAGGTTAAGAAACGGTGCCTTTTTAACCATCATTATAAACCTCCCTATTTCTTGCTGGATTTACTTTATCCTATCGCTAATATTTTCTAGCCTGGCGCCTCAAGCTGTCAA
>JAKPCG010000040.1 GCA_029553365.1 Acidobacteriota bacterium
TGGCCGGCCAAAAATAGCTCCGATAAGTGGGGTCAGCACATCACCGACCATCGAGTTGACAATCTGGTTGAAAGCCGCTCCGATGATGACCGCTACGGCCAGGTCAACCACATTACCCCTCATAATAAAATCTCGAAAGCCCTTAAACATCTTATGCCTCCAGCCGTTTCTAAATTGTTATCATTGTAAAAAATAGCTGTACTTTTATCAACAGAGTTTAGCGTCCCGGTTTGACAACGAATGGTGATCATGGTAAGGTGTGCCAGCAGGAAAAGAAAGTTGAAGGCAGTCACCTGGTGGCTATTGATTCAGCCGCTTTTATTCTCACTTCTATTTTTCTCATTTTCCACCGTTGCTTATCCTGCCTTTACCAGCCAGTTAATTCCCCGGACCAAATTCGGCTCTAACTGTTTTGTACTGGCTTTCTTATCAGTCCCAGCTTGCGGCCTTCAGGAAGTCACTATCAACTATTATTCTAACCCAGCTAAAGAGCTTGATCTGCTGGTCAAAGTTCTTAAGTTTGAGCGCCAGGCCACTGCCAGGACTCGATCAGGGGAGTTTTTTATCATCGGGATTGTCAGTCAGAAATCTGACTCGATTTCTTCCTGGCTGACCTCTGATTGGCTGGCTCTCAATGATCGATTGAAACAGCAACCTATCAGAGTCGGTCAGCTGCCGGTGTCGATTGTTGAGATTGACCTTGATTCTTTCCCGCCGAATCTCCTTGAAGAAAAACTCCGCCAGGAAGCGGTTGATTTCCTTTATTTAGGCACGCTTAGCTCGAAGAAAAGCACAACTCTCATCAAAGATATCTGCCGTCTCTGCTCGAAGTTGAAATTGGGCACATTTACTGCCAACCTGGAACAGGTTAACTCAGGCGTCGCCCTGGCCTTCTCCCTGACCGGAGACAAACCCCAGATCATCATCAATCTGGAGGCCGCCAGAGCTCAGGGTTTAAATTTTTCTTCCCGACTATTAAATCTGGTCAATATAAAAAAAGGTTGAGGGAAGCTCGTGGAACCACCAATCAAGAATGAGAGTCCAACCTCCCCGGATGTTATTTCTAATCCTTCTTCCCCTACTACAGTAAATTCATCTGGCTCAAAGCTACCCTCTTCCAGTTCTCCGGCTGACCTGGCCTCGCCCCCCTCACCTCCCCGGATTCAGCGCAGTCCAATTGTCCTGAAATTTATGCTGGTTTCATTGCCTCTCCTGATATTGGCCTGCCTGGCCCTGGCCATCCTTGGACCCCGCTTATACCGACTCAGTTTTTTGAGAAATCTGCAGGATAAAGCCAGCTCTATCGGTCAAATTGCTACCTACAGCCTGGCTCCAGCCATAATTTTTGACGACCGGGATAACATGAGCGAGGTTTTGAACAGCCTGAGCCAGATTCCTGAAATAGACTATATTTTAGTTTTTGATGCCAGCGGCCAGGAACTGGTTCGCTACCAGCGTCCACTCAACCAACCGACAACCCCTTCATCAGAATCTGCCTCCAAGATTCAACCTGCTCCTTCCACTCAGGTGCCTTTAACTTCAACGTCTTCAACTCTTCCTCCTTTAGTTGAGTTAACCAGAACGGCTCTAACCGGCGACGGCTTGTATTATAACCTTTATACCGGAATTGAACATGAAGGAGAACCAGTGGGTTCCCTCTCCGCTGGCTTTTCTTTAAAACTCATCAAGGCGGAGATGGCCAGGATCAACCGGGTATTTTTGACTACTTCTCTTCTGATCTTTGCTTTTGGATTTTTGACCATTTATTTTTTAAGTGTTCTGGTCACCCGTCCCCTGCGTAAGATGGCCAGAACAGTCAACGAAATTGCCGCCGGTAATCTCAACTTGAGGCTCGAGGTGAATAGTTCGGATGAAGTGGGGCAACTGGCCTCAATTTTTAATTATGGGCTGGATGAACTTCAGAAAACCATGAGCAATCTGGAAGAGGCCAAGGAAACCCTGGAAAAAAAGGTGGAAGAAAGAACGGC
>JAKPCG010000044.1 GCA_029553365.1 Acidobacteriota bacterium
GTACCACCGCTTGCCGAGACAGTAACAGTCGTTGAACCACCATTACATAAAATACTACCAGCAGTAGCAGTTGCAGTTAAAGGAGTCGGTTCAGTAACATTAACAGAAGTATTAGCAGAACACCCATTAGCATCAGTAACCGTGTAGTTATGAGTACCTGCTGAAACATTGAAAGTCTCTGTACCTGTATAAGGAGCAGTACCACCGCTTGCCGAAACAGTAACAGTCGTTGTTCCGCCATTACATAAAATACTACCAGCAGTTGCAGTAGCAGTTAAAGGAGTAGGTTCAGTAACATTAACAGAAGTATTAGCAGAACACCCATTGGCATCAGTAACCGTGTAGTTATGCGTACCTGCCGAAACAGTGAAGTTCCCTGTACCAGAATAAGGAGCAGTACCGCCGCTAGCAGAAACAGTAACAGTAGTAGTGCCGCCATTACATAAGATGCTACCAGCAGTTGCAGTAGCAGTTAAAGCTGTAGGTTGAGTAACATTAACAGAAGTATTAGCAGTACAACCGTTAGCATCAGTAACGGTGTAGTTATGAGTACCTGCCGAAACAGTGAAAGTCCCTGTGCCTGTATAAGGAGCAGTACCACCGCTTGCCGAAACAGTAACAGTCGTTGTTCCGCCATTACATAAAATACTACCAGCAGTTGCAGTAGCAGTTAAAGGAGTAGGTTCCGTAACATTAACTGAAGTATTAGCAGAACAACCATTTGCATCAGTAACCGTGTAGTTATGTGTACCTGCCGGAACAGTGAAAGTCCCTGTACCTGTATAAGGAGCTGTACCACCGCTTGCCGAGACAGTAACAGTCGTTGTTCCGCCATTACATAAAATACTACCAGCAGTAGCAGTAGCAGTTAAAGGAGTCGGTTCAGTAACATTAACAGAAGTATTAGCCGAACACCCATTAGCATCAGTAACCGTGTAGTTGGCTGCAAGTGTAACGGACGACACAACCAGACGAAGAAACCGAAAAAGCAAACTATTTTGACAGGTGACAGAAGAACAGGAAACAATATTCAAAACGGACAACGAGTAAGCCGACACTCATTGCCGACCCTTCTGTATTTTTTATTTTCCCCACCGCACATTTTTTTTAATTCAATTTTATTGCCACCCGCAAACGGCACATTGTCTTTTGCCCCAACAGCACAAGCCAACCCTTCAGGCAAAAGCCAAAGAGCCGTTTCTCCCAACGCACCATAAGACGGATGAAAGGAATTTGATTGTTTTTTATCTTGCAATATGAGATACAAATAAAAATAAAATCTATCTTTGCGACTTGACATCATTTGAACAAATGAACAGAATAAAAGAAGTGTTGGACGAAAAAGGCATTAAGCAAACTTGGCTTGCCGAGCAATTGGGCAAAAGCTACAATATGGTTAATGCTTATGTGCAAAACCGGCAACAACCACGAATTGAAGTGCTTTTTGAAATCGCTGAAATTCTTGGCGTAAATGTAAAGGAACTATTGATTGACAACGACATTAAAAAGAACAAGAAATGAGCAA
>JAKPCG010000050.1 GCA_029553365.1 Acidobacteriota bacterium
AACTCCCGGCCTTCAATATATTCTTCTACTATGGCCGGCTGATCATAAGTTTCAATTACTTTTTTTATCTGCTCAGCCAGAGACTGCCGATCATAAACAACTGATTCCGGATGGACACCGAGGCTGGCGTCTTCTGAATTGGGTTTGATTAACATCGGAAACCGCAGCTCAACAATTTCATCAGCTGAAGTAATTAACTGACTGGGAGCAACCGGCAGATTGAAAGAACTCAGAATAGCTTTGGCCTGATGTTTATCCTGACAGAGAGCTAAGGTTCTGGCCCCATTGCCGGTAAAGGGAATATGAAGAACTTCCATGACCGCCGCTACATTTGATTCCCAGTGGGGATTGCCAAAAAAGCCTTCACACAGATTAACAATTACCTGAACATTCAGTTCCTTAATCCTGCGCAGGAAATTAAACATGCTGCGCTGCAGCGGAATCAGAACAGCTTCTAAACCCGATTGATTAAGGATCTCGCAGACGACTTCGGCTACCTTGGCGACTGAATCTTCCGAGACTTTTTCGCGCCGGTAAATAAATGGCTCGTGGGTATTAAAAGCCACGCCGACTTTAAGACTATCAGCCGCCATGATTTCCCCCACCGTCGCCGGTAAAATCATAAGACTCGCTACCAGCTAACTTCTGGAGCAAACCACAACGCTTCGAAGCCTCGAAGACTACCCGGTTGATAAGCTGCTCATAGCTGTATCCGGCTGCTCGCGCCGCCTTGGGCAGACAGGAATTATCTTCCGGCCTGGGCAAAATGCCAGGCAGTGGATTGATCTCGATGATATTGGGTTCGCCTTTCTCATCCAATCGAACATCTATTCGCGCCCAATCCCTTATCCGGAAAAGCCGGCAGGTTTTAACTATGATCTGCTTTATTTTTTTCTCAAGTTCCGAAGAAATGTCGGCCGGACAGCGGAAAATATCCAGCGGTTTCTCCGGTGTGTCCCAGACCCATTTAGCCTCATAGGAATAAATCGGCCTGGCTCCCTCCGGCAGCTGACTGTGGTCAATTTCTACGATGGGCAGAATTTCAAGCTCAGGATAATTGCCCAGTACTCCGACGGTGAATTCCCGGCCGGTCAGAAATTTTTCGACAATAGCCGGCTGCTCGTAGAGGTTTTTTATCTCGCTAACTTTTTTCTTTAACTCTTTGCGGTTAAAAACCACCGAATCATTTTTTATACCCTTGCTCGAGCCTTCATACAAAGGCTTAACAATGCAGGGATAAGTAATAGCTGTCGGCAGATCATTTTCATCGTCCACAGTCCAGAAGGGTGGAGTTGGAATTCGATGGTAGGCCAGAATTTCCTTCGCTCTGGCTTTGTCCAGACACAGGCCCAGTGTTAGAGGATCAGAGCCAGTATAAGGAATATTTAAAATTTCGCAGATAGTTGGAATATGCGATTCACGATTTGGGCCGAATAACCTTTCGGCCATATTGAAAACTAAATCCGGCTTTTCTTCTAGGAGGCGGATATAGGCGAACTCATCAGCTTCAATCGGGATTACCTGGTGAAAGCTTTCGAGCGCTTGCTGAACGGCTTTGATCGTTTCGTCGCTGTCACATTCAGCAAGCAAATCAGGTGGAGGTTCTTCGCCCTCATCCATTTTTTCGTCAAAAAGGTAGGAACCAAGTGCTCGGGCCATGCCCTGTTTCGAGCTGAAGAGCAATGCGACTTTCATTTTCATCTGTATATATACAACAAATTTTAGTCATGTCAATAGTTTTTTTCATATTTATATACTTTTTTTTGTATTTTTTTGATTAAAAGGCACTACTAGTGGTGTCGAATCAGTGTTTCCGAACGATTTCCTTGACCCTCATCAGCTGAACCTGGTAAGAACGCTCCATTTCTTCCAGCCGGGAGGAAATAGCCTTAATTGTTTCTTTTAGATTTGGTATCAAAATATACTCAAGGGCATTGACCCTTCTTCTGGTCACTTCTATTTCTGTTGTCAGCAGTTCCAGTTTTTTCCACAGGCTGGCATACTCCTGAAGCTTCGGCCAGAGCTGCTGAAAATGCTTGAGTGCTACTTCCAGTTCACTTTCTGTCCGGATAAAGTCATAGTCGCCTGGCTCGAATTGTCTGGTTTCGAATTCAGGCACGGTCAGGTTGAGCAGGCGTCCGGTTTTAACCTCAAGCTGCAGCTCACCATCTTTGATGAGATCGGACAATTCAGTTTGAGCCTGTGTTACCCGCACCATAGCCATTGACCTGGTGATGATTCTGAATTCCTGGTCCACTTCTTCTTTTATCCGGTTAAACTGTCTGGCCGCTTCCAGAAAATTGCGCATCAGCTCTTCCAGCTTATCCTTGAGCAATTTATGTCCCCGCTGGGCCAGAGTCAGGCGGCGCCTGAGTCTCATCAGCTCCATGCGGTTGGGATTAACTTTAAGCTTCATCTAAAACTCCAGCTGGCCAACTTGTTTCAAGCCCTGTAATATTTCTCAAGATACTCTGGCCTGATTCTTTTCAGCTCTTTTTCTGGCAGGAGGCGAAGCAGCTCCCAGCCGATATCAATCGTCTCGGTTATTCCCCTTGCTTCCAGCTCTCCCTGGCGGACAAACTCATTTTCAAAACGTTCAGCAAATTTCAAATAGAGCTGATCAAGATCAGTCAAAGCGGCTTCACCCAGAATGAGCGCCAGTTCGCGAGCTTCTTTTCCACGGGCATAACAGGCAAAAAGCTGGTTTAAAACATCGGCGTGGTCTTCTCTCGTCTTATCGGCACCAATACCTTTATCTTTAAGTCTGGAGAGAGAAGGCAAAACATCAATTGGCGGATAGATACCGCTGCGGTGAAGCTCTCGGCTCAAAATGATCTGACCCTCTGTAATATAACCGGTGAGGTCCGGAATCGGGTGAGTTTTGTCATCATCAGGCATGGTCAAGATTGGAATCATGGTAATCGAGCCCTTTTTGCCTTTAATCCGGCCGGCCCGTTCATACATCGTGGCCAGGTCAGTATAAAGGTAACCGGGATAGCCACGGCGGCCAGGTATTTCCTTGCGGGCGGCTGAAATTTCGCGCAGGGCTTCAGCATAAAAAGTCATATCAACCAGGATGACCAGAACGTGCATGTCGAGATCAAAAGCTAAGTATTCGGCGCAGGTCAGAGCGAGGCGCGGGGTAGCAATTCTTTCGATGGCCGGTTCGTTGGCCAGATTCAAAAAGAGAACAGCCCTTTCCAGAGCACCTGTTCGCCGGAAATCTTCAATGAAGAAATTAGCCTCTTCAAAGGTGATGCCCATCGCAGCAAAGACGACGGCAAATTTTTCTTCCTTGCCAAGAACCTTAGCCTGGCGAGCAATTTGGGCAGCGATCTGAGGATGGGGCAAACCGCTGCCGGAGAAGATA
>JAKPCG010000060.1 GCA_029553365.1 Acidobacteriota bacterium
GTGATATAAGAGTTGGCAATTATCTCATTCCTTTTGAAGAGAAGGCCAATGTCATCGGGAAAGATGTTGGTTATGACAACAATCTCAAGCCCGGTGAAAGCCTCGAAGCTCAGGTAATTTATCTGGACACCGACTTTAACATTGTCGGCTCAGGCCACTGGGCTCTGATCAATGCCGGGGAAGAACAGGGTTTAAGACCTGGTCAGCAACTGACAGTCTTTCGTCAGAAAAAAGCCGGCTTCCCGCGTGAAGCTCTGGGCAATGTAGTTGTCGTTGATGTTCAGAAGAAAACGGCCACCGTCAAGATTTTGTCCTGTCGGGAAGCCATTGAAAAAGGAGATCTGGTTCAGGTTAAGTAGATTTATATAATCTCTTCTCCCTGTCTGTTGACAGAAATGCTGATTTTTGTTAGCTTTTCTATACTCGTTGATTGCCTTGAGCGGGCGTAGTTCAGTGGTAGAACGTCTGCTTGCCAAGCAGAAGGCCGTGGGTTCAAGTCCCATCGCCCGCTCCATTGTTTTCTAAAGGAAAATAGCCAGTGATAGAGGACGGCGCGGTACCCAAGTGGCTAAGGGAGAGGTCTGCAAAACCTCGATTCGTCGGTTCGAGTCCGACCCGCGCCTCCACCTCCACCCTTTCTCCAGAAATTAGTTTTATTACCATAGCTGCGGTCAACAATAACTAATCGCCACCATTTCTGACTGTTTTTTCTTTGGCCTTAGTCTTAAATCCTTTGCCTGGTCCGGGCCTCTTACCTCAGGTGTCCGGGCCTGTCGGACCCAGAAGACAAGGTACCTGAAATTTATCTCCTGCCTGCTGGCTAAATTTGTGAGGCTGGACAAAAAATAAATTGACCGGACCTTTTTGGTTTTTATATACTTGGCGGAAGGAGGGCCCATGAATATAAAGGTGCGGATTCAGGGAATTTGTCTTAAGCCAGCCGAAGAATGGCAAAAAATAAAGGCTGAATCAACTTCAGTAGGTGAGCTTTATAAGTCCTATATCATGATTCTGGCGGCAATCCCGGCCGTGGCCCAGCTTATTGGTTTCTGGCTCATAGGGGTCTCTTTGCCTGTCAGGGGATTGGTCAGAGCTAGTTTTACCTTCTCTTTAGGTCGAGCTCTGGTTTCCTATGTTTTTTCTTTAGTTATGATTTATGTTCTGGCTTTAATTATCAGGGCCCTGGCTCCCAACTTTTCTTCCCAGTCTGATATAGTTGGCGCCTTAAAACTGGCTGCCTATTCCATGACACCCTATTTTGTAGCCGGTATTTTATATGTCATTCCGTTCCTGGACCGGCTTGTCCTTCTGGCCGGACTTTATGGCCTTTATATTCTCTACCTTGGCTTTAAGGGCGGGTTGATGGGTACTCCGCCGGACAAAGTTATGGGTTATTTTATATTAACCCTGGTGGTGGAAATAGTGCTGGGAGCAGTCATCGGCCTGATCATGGGAGGTATTTTTTCGGCCGGTGCTTTATACCGTGGCTTCTAGTTCTTCGACTATTCGGGCAAAAGCTTCGGCCGGGCTAACCGCTTGAGTTATTGGCCGCCCGATAACCATATAGTCTGCGCCTTTAATAAGAGCTTCCGCCGGAGTCATAATTCTTTTCTGATCCTGAGCCTCAGCCCAGGCCGGCCTGATGCCAGGCGTAATAATTTTGAGCTCAGGACCAAGCTCTGTTCGCAGCAGTTCGATTTCCTGTGGAGAGCAAACAACACCTTTAAGACCCGCCTGCCAGGCTAACCGAGCCAGGCGTAAGACCTGAGCCTGAGATCCAGAGCTAAAACCAATCTCTTCCAGATCTTTATCTTTGAGGCTGGTCAGAACGGTCACGCCCAGCAGGAGGGGCAGGTCGAGGTTGGATTTTTCCGACTCTTCTCTGGCCGACTCTATTGCCCGGCTCATCATCTCTTTACCGCCAGAAGTGTGAAGGGTCAGCATAGACACCCCGGGCCGCAGAGCTGCTCTGACTGCACCAGCTACTGTATTGGGTATATCATGAAGCTTGAGATCTAAGAAAACCTGACGGCCATAGTTCCTGACCAGTTCTATCATGGCCGGTCCTTCGGCCGTGAATAGCTCCAGCCCTACTTTAAATATTCTGGCCTCCGGTAGAGATTCCAGAATTTTTCGGGCCTCAGACTGGTTTTTGACATCCAGGGCAATTATTATTTTTTCCTTAATGTCTTGGGAGGCAAGCTTGGCGGTCATTTAAATTCCTTTCCATTGAAACTGGCTTAATAAGCTATATATTTAGATTTAAATCTCCAGACTTTTTAGACTTTCAAGCTGCCAACAATTTCACTCAAGCGATTGAGGCCATGGCTTTCAGCCCAGTCTTCCAGGCCTTTTATAATTTCAGGGCAGGCTAAAGGATTAACGAAATTGGCAGTCCCCACCTCGACCGCTGAGGCTCCGGCTACCATAAACTCCAGAGCATCCTGATAGCTGAAAATTCCGCCCAGACCAATAACCGGAATTTTTACTTGCCGGGCAACTTCAAAAACCATTCTCAGGGCCAGAGGCTTAATAGCCGGGCCGCTCAGCCCACCCAGAACATTGCCCAGTTTTGGCTTCCTTGATTCCAGATCTATGGCCAGGGCCAGAAAAGTATTTACGAGGGAAACTGCCTCGCTGCCCGCTTCCTCGGCGGCCAGCGCCACTGCAGTTATATCGGTAACGTTGGGTGAAAGCTTGGTGATCAGGGGTAAAGGCGATACCTGTTTAACTCTTTTTACCGTCCGATAGGTGGCCTCGGGATCTTGAGCGGGGCATTTCCCGCCTGCTCTCACATTAGGGCAGGAGATATTTAGCTCTAAAGCGGCCAGCCCCTGATGCCGGCTTAGATATTCAGCCACCCGGGCATATTCTTCTTCTTCTTCCCCACAGACATTGGCAATAATAGCCGTCTCCAGAAGAGCGAGCTTTGGTAGAACTTCCTGACAGAAGGCTTCCACGCCAATTCCCTGTAATCCGATCGAATTAATCAATCCACAGGGAGTTTCAGCCAGTCGCGGCGGGGGATTTCCTTCTCTGGGTTTAAAATAGAGTCCTTTAACCACCAGGCCGCCCAGCTGGCTTAAATCATATAAAGGCTGAAATTCGAGGCCATAGCCAAAAGTCCCGCTGGCCGCTATCACCGGGTTTTTCAGTCTCAAAAAACCCAGATCAGAAGACAGGTCAACCATTGTTAATCTCCAGACCAGAGAATTTCTTCTGCTGGGAAAACAGGGCCATCCTGACATATTCTGAGATATTTTATTTCTCCGCCTTTTTTGATTTTCCTGACACAACCCCAGCAGGCACCAAGCCCACAGCCCATAATTGATTCGAGTGAAAATTCAGCTGGCAGGGAGGACAGCTGACAGATTTCAGCCAGGCGGGCCATCATAGCTTCCGGCCCGCAGCCAAACAGAAAAGCCGGTTTCCTTTTTTTTAATTGCTCCTCGACCAGCTGGGTAATAAGGCCTCTGAAGCCATAACTGCCGTCATCGGTGGAAAAATTGATTTCCCAGCCAGTTGCCTCAAGGCGGTTTTTCAAAGCCAGGTCGCTCAGTGTCTGGCCACCATAAAAAATAACCGGAGTAGCTCCTACCGTCTGAAGTTCTCTGGCCACAAAGTACAACGGGGCCAGACCGCGTCCACCTCCGACGCAGAATATTTCCTGGCCTTTGAATTCAGGCTTCAACGAAAAGCCATGACCACAGGGACCAAGAATATCCACTTTTTCGCCGGCTATTTTTTGGCTGAGGAGTCTGGTTCCTTCTCCAGTTACCTGGAAAAAAATTTCTATTTCTGGCCCGGCACAGTTATGAATGCTCAGTGGCCGCCGTAGAAGAGGATTGAAGCCAGAGGAGACCCTGATCATCAAAAACTGGCCCGGCCTGGCCTCCCGGGCGATTTGCGGGGCAGATATTCTCAGCAAAAAATAACTACCCCAGCTTTGGGTTTCGGTGATCCGGGCCTTTTTATCCTGGAACATTGTTTTAAAGTCGCAGTTAATTCTTGAAATTAATATCAGAAATGAAATTTAATAGCAAATTTTTACCAGGGTGAAAGACGAAACCGTCAGGCTATTTCAATTCAGCTGGAGGCCACCTCAGCCTTAACCCTTAGATTTTGGTTCATGGCCATCAGACCATTATCCATTATCATTGTATAAAAACGTCTCTTTTCTTATAATTAATTTTTAATAATAATATTTAATAATAATAAAGGAGGAACCATAAATGTTAATATCCCGTCGAGCGCAAGAGATCCAGGCTTCACCAATTCGAAAACTTAAACCTCTGGCCGATGAGGCCAAAAAGAGAGGAATTCATATTTTCCATCTTAACATTGGCGACCCTGACATACCTACTCCCAGGCCGGTCATAGAAGCTTTTCAAGCTTATCATGATCCGATTCTGGGCTATGGGCCATCGCAGGGGTTCGATGAACTGCGTCAGGCCATCGTTGATTACTTCCGTGATTATGGCATCAACCTGACGGTTGATAATGTGCTGATCACCATCGGTGGATCAGAAGCCATTCATTTTTCTTTTTCAGTAGTAGCCGATCCCGGTGAAGAGATAATCATTCCAGAGCCCTTTTATACCAATTACAACGGTTTTGCCACTTTCGCGGATGTTAAAATTGTTCCTCTATCACTTAAGGTCGAAGATGGTTTCCGGCTACCCCCGGTTGAAGAAATTGAAGCTTTGATTACCCCTAAAACGAGAGCTATTCTGCTCTGTTCTCCCAATAATCCGACCGGTACAGTGTATACCGAAGAAGAACTGCAGCGCGTGGTTGATCTGGTCCGAAAGCACGATTTGTTTTTGATCGGCGATGAGGTTTACAAGGAATTTGTTTATGACGGATTGAAGCACAAAAGTTTGCTGGAATTTAAGGAAGTCGAGGACCGGGTAATTGTGGTGGATAGTATTTCTAAAAGGTTTAGCTGTTGCGGGGCCAGAATCGGAGCAGTTGTTACCAGAAATAAGGAAGTTTATCAGGCCATTCTGAAGTTTGCCCAGGCCAGGCTCTGCCCACCTTCAGTTGAGCAATATGCAGCCATTGCTGCCTATAAGATGGGAATGGACTATTTTGAACCAATTCGTCAGGAATATCAGAGACGCCGGGATGTACTCTATGAGGGGCTGACCTCTATCCCGGGTGTTGTCTTGCGTCAGCCTAAGGGAGCTTTTTATGCCTTTTGCCGCTTGCCCATCAAAGATTCTGAACACTTTGTGCGATGGATGTTAACTGACTTTTCAGTCAATCAGAAGACGGTCATGGTTGCCCCAGGACCTGGTTTTTATGCCACGCCAGGGCGGGGCCAGGACGAAGTGAGAATAGCCTACGTCCTTAAAGAAGAGGACCTGGTTGAGGCTATAGAGATACTGCGCCAGGGCCTAGAGAAATACAGGAGGCTATTTGCCTAGAGTCTTGATGGGCTTAAAGAAAATCTTGGCTGATAAGCAAACATGGGTGGGGCTGGGGTTGATCTTTGGGCTGTCTCTGGTTGGTGGCCTGGTCAGTCATCCCGGTCTCGTCAGGAGATTCCTGGCTGGAGAATTCCGTCAGGCATTTATTCTAAAAGAGGATTTTCCGCAGGTTGTCTTTGTATCATTACCCGAAGCGGAGGCGGCCTGGTCAGAGCGGCAGGCGGTTTTTATAGATAGCCGCAGCTTAGAAGCATACCATCGTGGACATATTCCAGGGGCCATTTCAGTTCCCCTCGAGGATGTGAAAAGCGGGCGTGAAGACTTACTGGCCGTGATCCCGGAGGCAGTGGAAATTATAATTTATTGTGAGGGTGGAGATTGTCAGGCCAGTTTAAATCTGGCCCGCTGGCTTGAATCACGTGGTTTTAAAAATCTAAGGGTATTTTCTGGCGGCTGGGCAGAGTGGACCCAGGCCGGCCTGCCGGTGGAAGCCAATGCTGCAAAATAGAAAGTTGCTAATAATTTTCAGGCTGATCGTTGGTGGCGTCTTCATCTGGGCTGGAATCAGCAAAATAGCCGATCCTTTGAGTTTTGCTCAGAATGTCAGAAGCTATCAGCTGGTAGGGCCAGCCCTGTCTTTTCTTACTGCTATCTTTTTACCCTGGGTGGAATTAATTGCTGGAGTGTGGCTCATCCTCGGTATCTATCCGAAATCATCGGCTCTGTTGATCAGCTGCCTTCTCCTGTTTTTCATTGTTCTCGTCTTGATTACGATGGCTCGTGGCTTAGATGTTGACTGCGGCTGTTTTGGAACCTTCAGCCGGCGGGCTGATTGGCGACTTATAGCTGAAGATTCTCTATGGCTGGCTCTTTCCCTGGCTCTCTTATTTTCTCCTGCCAATGATTTTTCCCTTTTTAGAAAAAAGCTATCTAAGACCTGATATTTCACATACTTAATACCCTTCTCCCTTGAAATTTAAGACGCTGAAGTGTATATTTTCTTGAACACTAATTAAAAAAAGAAGGAGTTTAAGATGCCCAGAAAATATGTGTATTTTTTTATGGCAGGAGCAGCTGATGGCAATAAGGACATGAAGGATATTCTAGGCGGCAAAGGCGCTAACCTGGCTGAAATGGCCAGTATTGGCCTGCCAGTTCCGCCCGGTTTTACCATTTCGACTGCAGTTTGTGCTCTGTTTTTTAAAGCTGGAAATAAACTTCCCCCGGAAGTGGAAAAAGAGATTATGGCCAGCCTCAGACGCCTGGAAAAAGTCTCCGGACAGAAGTTTGGAGATGAGGAGAACCCATTGCTGGTTTCAGTCAGATCAGGAGCCAAATTCTCTATGCCGGGGATGATGGATACCATTCTCAACCTTGGTCTCAATGACCGAACGGTGGAAGGTCTGGCCAGAAAAACAGGTAATCGGCGTTTTGCTCTCGATTGCTACCGACGTTTAATCCATATGTTCGGCGACGTCGTTCTGGAAATCCCGAAGAAGAAATTTGAAGAAATTTTACGAGCCAGAAAAGAAGCCAGCGGTATTAATTATGATTATGAACTGGGTGAATCTATCCTCGAGGAAGTTATCGCTGAGTATAAGAAGCTGGCCAAAGCTGAAACCGGTCAGGAATTTCCGCAGGATGTCTTCAAGCAACTGAAACTGGCTATCAATGCCGTTTTCAAATCGTGGAATAATCCCCGCGCAATAACCTATCGGCGCCAGTATCATATTCCCGATGATCTGGGAACAGCGGTCAATATTCAACAGATGGTTTTCGGCAATTATGGTCCAACCTCGGCTACGGGTGTTGGCTTTACCAGAAATCCTGCTACGGGTGAAAAAGAACTTTACGGTGAATATCTGATTAATGCTCAGGGTGAAGACGTGGTGGCAGGCATAAGAACTCCTTCTCCTTTAAAAGATCTTGAGAAGGCTATGCCTGGAGTTTATAAACAGCTGCTGGCTGTGGTCAAGAAACTGGAAAAGCACTATGGCGATGTTCAGGATTTCGAGTTTACCATCCAGGAAGGGGAGCTGTATATGCTGCAGACCAGGAATGCCAAAAGGACCGGTATGGCTGCCGTTAAAATCGCTGTTGATCTGGTCGAAGAAAGGCTGACCACTATTGAAGAAGCTTTGCTCAAAGTTGAACCAGAAGCTTTAAATCAGCTACTTCATCCAGTCTTCGATCAGGAGGAAAAGAAAAAACATCCCGTTCTGGCCAGAGGTCTGGCCGCTTCACCGGGCGCGGCCAGCGGTCAGGTGGTTTTTACAGCTAACGATGCTGTCCAGTGGGCCAAAGAGGGCAAGAAAGTAATTCTGGTCCGCGAAGAAACATCCCCGGATGATATTCACGGAATGAGTGCTGCTCAGGGTATTTTAACCGCAACCGGTGGTATGACCTCACATGCGGCGGTAGTTGGCCGGCAGATGGGTAAACCGGCTGTGGTCGGTTGTGGAGCAATAAAGGTTCATGAAGACATTAAAGCTTTCTTTGTTGGTGATAAAAAATTTGTGGAGGGCGACTGGATTTCAATTGATGGTACTACCGGCGAGGTGCTGGAGGGTCAGGTCTTAACCAGGCCATCAGAAATCCTTCAGGTTATCAGAGGTGAGAAAAAACCTGAGGAATCCAGGCTCTATCAATATTTTAGCCAGCTCTTATCCTGGGCTGATAAGTTCCGCCGGCTGGGGGTGCGAGCTAACTCGGATACACCGCCTGATGCCCAGGTAGCTTTTGCTTTTGGAGCCGAAGGCATTGGTCTGGCCAGAACCGAGCATATGTTTTTTGGACCGGAACGGCTGCCACATGTGAGAGAGATGATTCTGGCTGAAACCGAAGCTGATAGGCGGCAGGCCCTGGCTAAGTTGCTGCCTTTTCAAAAACAGGATTTTCTTGAATTTTTCCAGGAAATGAAAGGACGACCGGTTACGATTAGAACCATTGACCCGCCCCTCCATGAGTTTTTACCAAAGAAAGAAGATTTGATGGTGGAAGTAGCGGTACTCAAGGCTACCGGCGGATCGCCGGAAAAAATTGCTGAACTGGAAAAATTACTGGCCAGGGTGAGGTCCTTATCTGAATTTAACCCGATGCTCGGCCATCGCGGCTGCCGCCTGGGTATTACCTATCCTGAGATAACTGAAATGCAAGCTCAGGCCATTCTGGAGGCAGCTTGTGAGCTGGCTGTTCAAGGTCAAAAAGTTCTGCCTGAAATCATGATTCCTCTGGTCGGTAATGTTACCGAGCTGGCCAATCAAAAAGAAATCATCAATCGGGTGGCTGAAGAGGTAATGAAAAAGTATAAAGTCAGGATCAAATATAAAGTAGGGACCATGGTTGAAATACCCAGGGCGGCCCTGACCGCTGACGAAATAGCCAGAGAAGCTGAATTCTTTTCCTTTGGAACCAACGATCTGACCCAGACCACTTTTGGAATTTCAAGAGATGACAGCGCCAAGTTTCTCAATTATTACCTGACTCATGGTATCTGGAGTGATGACCCGTTTGAAACTCTTGATCAGAAAGGTGTCGGGCTGCTGATGAAATGGGCCGTGGAAAAAGGTCGGGAAACAAGGCCGGACCTCAAGGTTGGAATTTGTGGTGTTCATGGTGGCGATCCCAGGTCAATTAATTTTTGTCACAAAATCAATCTAAGCTATGTCAGTTGCTCTGCTTATCAGATTCCAATTGCCAGACTGGCGGCGGCCCAGATTGCCATTCAGGAAAAGAAAGCCAGCCAGGAAGAGAAGAGCCAAAAAACCCGGGTAGCCAGAAAATCGGCCAGCTCAACTGGAAAAAAATCCCGGCGAGCAAGAAAATAAGTAGAAAAATAATTCAAAAACAGCTGGCAATAGAATTATAGAATTTCGGCCCGGGTCAGACGAGGCCCGGGCTTTTTTTTTAGCTCTATGGCTCTAATTTTCAAAGTAACAGATGAGGCTACCAGGAAAAGACGAGGAGACAATTGTGCCTTTTAATCTTCTTGAATTTCTGCTAACTTAAATATCAAAAATCCATGGCTGATCTGGTTGAGTCGGTGCTTTCCTTATTTAATACCAGGCTTCCCTTTAAATTCATCTATACCAATGAATACTGGATGGTGGACCTCGGGCCCCACATCTTCCCGATCAAAAAATACAGAATGCTTTATGAAAAGTTAATAGCCAGAGGTGCCCGCCCTGAGGATTTTATCAGGCCTGAGCCGGCTTCGGATGACGATCTTCGTCTGGTACATACTGCAGATTACGTCAATAAAGTTCTGACCGGGACTCTTTCTTCACTCGAGCTTCAAGCTCTGGAAATGCCCTTTTCGTCGCAGCTGGTCCAGTTTTTTTTGTTAATGACCGGGGGGACAATCAAGGCGGCAGAAGAAGCTTTAAGAACAGGGCTGTCAGTTCATCTTGGTGGTGGCTTCCATCATGCTTTTCCGGATCATGGAGAAGGTTTTTGCCTTTTTAATGATGTGGCTATTGCTCTGGAAAAAATGAAAAAAGAGGGGCGGATCAACCGGGCCATGATCGTTGATGGTGACCTGCATCAGGGGAATGGGACAGCTTACTTTTTTGGGAAAAGGGACTATGTCTTTACCTTCTCTATACATCAAATGGATAACTATCCATCTTATAAGCAGGCGAGTAGCCTTGATGTCGAACTGCATTCAGGCGATAGCGATGAGGCTTATCTCACAGCTTTGCAGCCACATTTTCCCCGTCTCTATGAGGAATATAAGCCAGACCTGGTCATCTATATCGCCGGGGCGGATCCTTACCAGAATGACCTGTTGAGCGGTCTGGATATTTCATCAGCCGGTCTAAAAAAGCGAGATAGATTGATTATCGAGCAGGCCCGCCGGCTGAAAATTCCCCTGGCCATCGTTCTGGGCGGAGGCTATGCTGATCGGATCGAAGAAACAGTCGAGATTCACTTTAATACGGTTAAAGAGGCGATTAGAACCAGGCGGAAAGGTCCTCAGCAATTGGTAACTTCTCTGATTTCACCGAAGCAAAAAATTAGCTGAATCTGACTTGGACTGCCGATGGCCGCTGGAAGCCTGTCACCCCTTAGCTTGACTCTGGAGATTTCTGGCGAGTGTCCAGATGAGAATGTCCACAGCTTGCTCGCCGCTTGCCATCCTGTTAATTTTGTTGTAGCCGGTTTTTTCTGGCTTATTCCTGCATGAAAACGTGGCTGAAAACCTCGGCATCACCCACCATATTATCAATCAAGCAGTATTCATTCGGCATATGAGCGGTCTCATCCAGTTTTGACCAGCAAGCTGCTTCAAACCCAGCCCGGCGAAAAATGGCAGCAACTGTCCCGCCGCCAATGCCCATCGGGCGGGCTTCTTGCCCATAAACTTCTCTGACGGCTTTCTTCAGAGCTTGAACAACTGCCGACCGGGTAGAGGTCGGTGGAGCGGCTGGGGCTTTTTGAGCCAGACTGATTTCTATTTTAACTTTAAACTTTTTTTCAACTGAATCAGCCATTTTCCTGATGGTCTTTTCGATCTTTTCAACCGGGTAGTCGGGTAGAATCCGGCAGTCCATATAGAAAATATCTTCGCCTGGAATAGTATTGATATTGGGGACGTTAGGTTCTTTCTTAGTCGGCTCAAAAGTGGAAATGCCTGGACTGAACAATCTGTCCTTTAAATCGTAGAAGCGGTAAAGTTTTTGAAGTTCGGTAATGAGGAAACTGGCTGCTTTGAAACTGTTAATTCCCTTCTGGGGAGTTGAACCGTGAGTCTGCTTACCGAGTGTCTTAAATTTCAGCCAGAGAATTGATTTTTCAGC
>JAKPCG010000070.1 GCA_029553365.1 Acidobacteriota bacterium
GGTCGCGGCTTGACCTCGATCATAAAGAGAAAAGGATCAATTTTTTCTTCAATGCCACCGGACACTGACAGGGCCAGCTGCTCCTGCCGAACCAGGCGCCGGTAGAGACGGCTGCTTTCGCCCTCGACCAGCGGCTTCTGCAGAATGGACAGAGCAAAGAAATCCGGGCTGGTACAGGCCGGGCCATGATAAACCACCATGAAGGACGGAGTCTGGGCTTCTTTTCTGACCACCACTTCCTTGCGTCCCTGCTGAGGAGGTTCGACTGTGATGATGGGCGGCGGGGGAGACTGGGCGGGAATCTGGCCATAATATTTCTTTATTAACTCCATGAGTTTTGAACTCTCAAAATCACCGACCACTACCAGGACAGCATTATTAGGAGCATAATAAGTCTGATAATATTGTTTGATCTCATCAGGTCGCCAGCCCAGAATGTCACTCATCCAGCCAATCACATCCCAGTGATAGGGGTGAGCCATGATAGCCGTGGCCCGGACATTTTCATAAAGTATGGCCTCATTGTTATTTTCAACACTCAGCCGGCGTTCCGAGGCGATGACACCTCTTTCTGATTCGAGTACCTGCGGGTCAAAAAGCAGACCCTGCATCCGGTCTGCTTCGAGCTCAACCATTTTTTCCAGGGCAGTGGAAGGGAACCAATCGGTGTAAGCCGTAAAGTCGTCGCCGGTGTAGGCATTATTGGCGCCACCATTAAATTCCATCAGCCGGTCAAATTCACCCGGGCCGTATTTTTTGGTGCCATTAAACATCATGTGCTCAATGAAATGTGAGACACCGGTCAAACCCGGTCTTTCACAGCGGGAACCGACTCTGAAAAAAGTGTAATAGGAAATATTGGGAATCTTGTGGTCTTCATAAAGGATTATCTTCAGTCCGTTGTCCAGCTGGAAAACCTTGATGTCTTCTTTTTTAAAAGAGGCTTGCAGCATGACAGTCAGCCAGCAAAGACTGAGGATAAAAATAACAGTCTTTTTGGGCATCTGATACCTCCCCGGCTAAAATCAAAAAGCGAGCCGGCCCCGGCCACCACTGACGGTGAGCAGCCGTAGGCTAACCCGGTGTTTTCTTTCAGATCATAAAACATAGAGGCTATCATAAGCCGCTGCTAAAAAACAGTCAAGGAATCAAATAGATGAAGATCGCCCGGGAAGGCTGATGAGTCGAAGATGAGTGGCAGGCGGTTAGATTCTCTCTGGTCAGCTGAGGTACCTGCCATCAAGATAAAAAGGGAAGCCTCAGGCTCTGGCCAGAAGAAGAGTCTGGGGATCGAGCTCGAGGTTTAATTTTTTCAGGCTGAGACGATCATGATCTTTGACCAGATTCACCTTGACCCGATCCTTCTCATTTTCCAGCGTAAAAATAATGTCAAATGAATCAAGATAGTCTTTCAGAATAAAGGGAATACCCTGCTCGTCAAATAAAGGATCATCGCCATGGAGAGAACAGCTGAACCAGAATTCGAGCTGGTGCTCAACAGCAAACTGCTTGAACAGCTTAACATCAGCAGCAGCCGGCAGATAAAAATTAAAACCATCGACGATGATGGTTCTGGCCGGGAAATTACCATGGACAAGAAGAGCTTCCAGGCCCTTGAGGACCTGCTCTGTGTCCATTCCTCCCTGCTGGAAATTCATAATAACCCGGCGGCGGATTATCTCGTCATGAGTTTCCATCGCCTTCTGCAGATTTTCACTGGTGGCCAGGTTCTTAAACATCTCTTCATACCAGGCGATGATATAGTCAACCCGGCTGGCGTAGGAAACATGAATAACTCCCTGCCCCTCGACCAGCCGGTTGAGAGCAATCTGCACCAGGCAGGCTGTCTTTCCTACTCCTTTGCGTGAGGCAAAGACGCCCAGGTTGCCCGGTCCGAGTCCGCCTTTCACGCTTTTTTCCAGGAGTTTGACCGGGCTTTTTGAGCTGAGAATCTTTTTTACCATCCACTGACTCCTTATCAGTTTTATTTGCCTTTTTCTTTCTCTATTTCCTGGCGGTGTTCTTCCATAAGCTCTTCGGCCAGATTTTGAGGCACCCGAGAATATTTTAGAAATTCCATGGTAAATTCAGCCTTGCCCTGAGTCATTGAGCGGAGTACAGATGAATAGCCGAACATCTCACTTAATGGTACCTCAGCTTCAATCGTGGAGTAAACACCGGTTTCAACTGAACTGATGATTATGCCCCGCCGCTGATTGAGGCTGGCAAAAACATGGCCGGAATATTCCGAAGGTGTCTCCACCACGACTTTCATAATTGGCTCGAGCAGCTGGGGTTTGGCTTTTTTATAAGCCTGTTTGAAAGCTCCCTGAGCCGCCAGCTGGAAAGCCAGGTCGGAAGAATCGACCGGATGAAATTGACCATCGGTTAGCACGACTCTGACTCCAATGATTGGACTGCCCAGCAACTGGCCCTTTTTCAGCGAGGCCTGAAAACCCCTATCGCAGGAAGGAATAAATTCGCGGGGAATGTGTCCTCCCTTGACTTCATTGATAAACTCGTAGCTACCTTCAAAAGGCTCGAGATAGCCGGTGACCCGGGCAAACTGGCCGGCTCCTCCTGTCTGTTTCTTGTGAACATAATCAAAATCGGCCCGAGCGGTGATAGCTTCACGGTAGGCAACCTCGGGCTGACCGGTTACCACTTCCACTTTATATTCTCTCTTCATCCTTTCGATGTAAACATCTAAGTGCAGCTCTCCCATGCCCTGAATAATTATCTGGCGTGATTCAGGATCAAGGTAGGTCCGAAAGGTAGGGTCTTCTTTGGTAAATCGAGATAGAGCGCGGGAGAGGCGGTCGGAAGAAATCTTATCAACCGGCTCAATGGCCAGTGAGATAACCGGTTCGGGAACATAGATGGAAGTCAGCGTATAGTTGAGTCCAGGTGAACAAATAGTATCACCGGAAGCAAAATCAACACCAAAGAGAGCGATGATATCACCGGCCAGAGCCTCGGTAATATCTTCCATGTGATCGGCATGCATTTTAACCAATCGCCCGACTTTAAATTTCTGCCGGGAACGGGTATTAAACAGCTCATCTCCCTTTTTTATTTTTCCCTGATATATGCGCACATAGGTCAGCTGGCCATAGGGACCTTCTTCCAGTTTGAAGGCGTAAGCCACGCAGGGTAGTTCTGGATCGGCCTGAAGGACCACTGGCTGTTCATTGTGATCGAGGTCAAGAGCGATGTTTTCCACCTCTCCTGGATGAGGAAGATAATTGACCACCCCATCCAGCAGGGGCTGAATGCCCTTATTGCGATAAGCTGAGCCAATAAAAACGGGCGTGAACTCTCTTTGAATGGTTGCCTGGCGGAGGACCCGATGAAGAAGTTCCGGAGTAACTTTGTCTTCCAGGATAGCTTCAGCCAGTTCATCGGAAGAGAGCGAAATCATATCCAGCAGCTCTTCCCGGTAACGATTGGCCTCTTCACGCAGTTCGGCCGGAATTTCTTCCCGTCTGACGATCTCACCGTTAGGGCCGTCAAAATAAACGGCCTGCAGGCTGACCAGGTCAATCACCCCTCTGAAATTATCTTCGAGCCCGATGGGAATTTGCAGCAAGGCCGCTCGCCGGCCGAGTTTGTTGACGATCTGATCCTTCACTTTAAAGGGATTGGCTCCAACCCGGTCGAGCTTATTTATAAAGGCCAGAATAGGCACCTTATATCTTTTGAGTTGTTTATCAACGGTCAGGGTCTGTGATTGGACTCCGCCGACTGAACAGAGGACCAGAATGGCTCCGTCCAGCACCCGGAGTGAGCGCTCGACCTCAATAGTAAAATCCACATGGCCTGGGGTATCAATGATATTAATGGAATGATCCTGCCAGCTCACATTGGTCGTAGCCGAGGAGATGGTGATGCCGCGCTCACGCTCGAGTTCCATGAAATCCATCGTGGCTCCACCGCCTTCTTTACCTTTGACTTCATGCATACGGTGAATTTTTTTACAGTAATAGAGTATCCGTTCGGTGAGAGTTGTCTTGCCGGAATCAATGTGGGCACTGATCCCGATATTTCTCATCCTGCTTAATGCCTTGTCCATATAAAAAAACACCTCAAATTACTGATTAATGATTTTAAAAGCCTTTAATAGGTGAGCAAAGGCAATGTTAAAAGCCACTTGCCGTCTAATTTTAGCACAATTCTAAAAAAAAGCTACTCCACATAGCTTTTGGACCACCGATTTAATTTATTATCAATGTGTTATGGCTTCCTGGTGGATAAAATTGCTTCCTGCCTCCTGGCTGGAATGACGGCCAGCTGGCAAAAAATACCCGGTTGCTTAAAAAAAATAACCAGGCTGTTTCGAGCTTATCAGGCTAAAAAGATGGTGAAAATCAGAATAGCAATAATAGCCAGAGGAGATAGAACCTTGACGCTAAAAATCCACAGAGGCCTGGTTTTGAAAGCAGGGTTACCGTGAGAGATTTCTTTCAAGGCCTGAGGGATACCCCAGACATAGGCCACAAAAATAGTTATAAGAAGGCCTCCCAGGGCCAGCATAATATTGCCAAAGATCAAATCCATTTTCATCATCAGGTCAATCCTGGTCAATAGGGGCGAAGCTCCCGTAGAAAGGGCAGAAGGTATACCCAATAAGAAAGCTGAAGCTCCGATAACTGTGGCTGCCTTTTCTCTTTTCCAGTTATGCTCATCAATCAAAAAAGCGGTAGGAACTTCCAGCAGGGAAATGGTTGAAGTCAGAGCCGCCACAAAGAGTAATATAAAAAACAGAACGCCAAAGATATATCCACCTGGTAGTTTGGAGATAATTAAAGGGAAAACCTGAAACATAAGACCGGTGCTCGCCTGGACCTCTTGAGGGTTGATTCCCGGGGTGGCGAAAAGAGTCGGGAAAATAATAATTCCGGCTAAAAGGGCGACCAGCGTCGTTGAAAAGCAGACCCAGCCGGCCGATGAAGACAGGTTCTCTTCTTTCGAAATATAACTGCCATAAGTTATCATGGTCCCCATCCCCAGGCTTAAAGAAAAGAAAGCCTGGCCAACTGCATAGAAAAATAACCTGGGATTTAGCTTGCTAAAGTCAGGTCTAAGATAGAAGGAAATTCCAGGCCCAGCTCCTTTCAGGGTCAGAGCTCTGATGGCCATAATGATGATAAGAACAAAAAGCATCGGCATCAGTACTTTCGACCAGCGTTCGATTCCTCCTTTTACTCCTCTTGAAATTACATAGGTCGTCATGACTATGACGGCTAGGAAGCAAATCAGGACCTGGACTGGATTAGCTGTAAATGTAGAAAAAATCTGGTCAGATCGAGCCCAGGTTATCTCGCCTCGAAAGGCGCCGATCAAGGTTTTATAAAGATAACCCACACCCCAGCCGGCGATGACCGAATAATAAGAAAGAATACAAACACCAGTAGTCACTCCCATATAACCAACCAGCTTCCATGGAGTTCCGGGTGCTAAAGTTTTAAAAGCACCTACCGGATTTTTCTGAGTATGGCGGCCGATGGTCAGCTCAGTTAACATAAGCGGATAACCGATCAGGATTACGGCCAGAAAATAGGCAAAAACAAAGACTGCTCCACCATTTAAGCCAACCATGATGGGGAACCGCCAGATGCTGCCCAAACCTATCGCCGAGCCGGAAGCAGCAAAAATAAAGGCCAGTTTAGACCCCCAGCTTCCTCTGATTTCGGGAGTATCCTTTGCCACTTTTATCTCCTTTAAGATGTTTCTTCTGTCAAGTCATTCATCATTTTTATCAACAATTTTTACCATAAATAAAGCCGGTTGTAAAAGCAATGATCTAAGCGAAAAAAAGTTGATGAATTTGTCTGGACTGGTCGAAAATTTGGTCGGCTTGAAATTATAAACTATTTAAGTTAGATTATAACTTCATAAATTTCAGGTCGTCATCATGAAATTTTTCTTACCCAGGGAACCGGCCTTCGCCCAGCATTTTGCCGAGCTGTCAGCCTGCCTGTCAGAGATAACCGATATTTTTTATGATTTCTCTCATCACTTTGAGAGCTCCGGCCAATACTGGGAAAGAGCCAAACAGGTCGAACATAAAGCTGATACCATTGCTCACGAGGTCATCAGGTTACTTAACCAGTGTTTTATCACTCCTTTTGACCGGGAAGATATCTACCGGCTGGTTCATCGCCTGGATGACATCATTGACCTCATCGAGAATGCTATTCATAGCGTCTATCTCTATAACCTTGATCAGAAAAAATATTTCTTTGATGAATTTGCCACTTTTTCCAGAGAAGCTACGGAGAAGCTCAACCAGCTGATTGCCGAATGCTTTCGCGCCCAGAAATATACTCCGCTGATCGGAGAGCTGATCCGCAGCCTTCATGATCTCGAGGATAAAGGCGACCTGGTCTATGCCGAATCGCTCCAGAAATTGTTCAGCGAAGAAAAAGACCCCGTCAATATTATCAAGTGGAAAGATGTGCTGTTTGTGCTGGAGACCATTATGGATGTCTATCAGGCGGTCAGCAATACAGTTGAAGGTATTGTGGTTAAAAGCGGCTGATAATGGCAGCAGGCAGCTGGAGTTTTGGCTTTATAGTCTTTGTCATCGGCCTGGCCCTGGCTTTTGATTTTACCAATGGTCTGCATGATGCCGCCAATTCGGTAGCCACCGTTGTTTCTACCCGGGTTTTAAGTCCAAAGCAGGCTGTCGCCTGGGCTGCTTTTTTTAATTTCGTGGCTTTTCTGATTTTTGGAACAAGTGTGGCCGAGACCATTGGTGTCGGTTTGATAGATATCAAGGTGGTTGATCCACTGGTTATTTTTAGCGGCCTGATGGGCGCTGTTATCTGGAATATTCTTACCTGGTACTGGGGCTTGCCCTCCAGTTCGTCTCACTCGTTAATTGGCGGCTACCTGGGGGCGGCGGTGGCCAAAGCCGGCTGGGGTGTCATTATCGTTAAAGGTTGGATAAAGGTTATTTCTTTTATTTTTATTGCTCCTATTCTAGGTATGGTTCTGGGTAATCTGATTATGATCCTGACTACCTGGCTGGTAAGAAACAAACCCCTGAAATCTATTAACTACTGGTCACGCCGGTTGCAGTTACTGTCAGCTGCTCTTTATAGCCTCGGCCATGGTGGTAATGATGCTCAGAAAACCATGGGGATTATTGCCGGGCTGGTTTTTACTTCTGGCCACATGAAGACGTTTCACATCCCATTGTGGATTGTGCTTTCGGCCCACACAGCAATTGCACTTGGAACATTGAGCGGTGGCTGGCGTATAGTCAAAACCATGGGCCAGAAAATTGTACGTCTGCGTCCAATTGATGGCTTTTGTGCTGAGACGGCCAGCGCCTTCAGTATCTTTATGGCTACTCATTTAGGCATTCCTGTTTCCACCACGCATGTTATTACTGGCGCTGTGACCGGGGTAGGTGTAGCTAGAAGCGCTTCTTCGGTTAAGTGGCAGGTTACTCTGCGCATTGTCTGGGCCTGGATTTTTACCATTCCAATGGCTGCCCTGATTGCTGCTGTTTTTTATAAATTTTCTTTGCTTTTTATGCGTTGATCTTTACGGCTAAAGCCAGGAACAGTCTTCAAAGGCCGCCCAACCACCCACGGACGAGAGATTTAAAACTGGATAAATAGTTAAAAACGAACAGAAGAGTCCGGCCTGAGCAGTGGCCGGTCTGTGGCCTGGGCAAGCAGAAAATAGAACAGAAAATAAAGATGATAAAATCAAAATGATATGATAAAAGAACATAGTGGGAAGGAAAGAAAACAGAAACTCAATTTAAATATTTATAAGGAGCTCGAAGGCTGATGAACGGCAATAATAAACTTATCAGGAAAATTAAGACCAGATTTTCGGCCAGGATGCGACCGGCGAGCAGACAGTTATTGAATGTATCGGTTTTATTGGCAGTTGTTTTTATTCTTCTGAATTTTTTCTTTTCCTCAGGACAGGCAGCTCAGGCTATCACTGCTTCTACTGCCATCGAGAAAGCAGAAACCCAGTGGTATCTGATCACCCTCGGCGGCCAGAAAATTGGCTATATCAAAGAAAGCGGCCAGAAAATAAAAGAAGACGGGCGATGGTTCTATAAAAGTTATAACGAATCAAAGATGTCTTTTAACCGCCTGGGAAAAAAGGCTGAAATCATCTCTAATTCTGAATATTTAGAAACCGAGGACGGACAGCTGAAGAAAGTTGTGTCGGAAATGGTTATGTCTTCCGAGCCAATCAAGGTTGAAGCTCTGGTCGAAGAGGGAAAAATTGTTCTTAAAACAACAGCTTCGGGACGAACTTTTAGCCGTGAATTGCCTTATTCTGGTCAGCTGCTCGGTCCGGAAGGTATCAGTCAATTGACCCAGAGTCGCCTCAGACAACCGGGAGATAAAATTGAGTACCGGACCCTGCTGGCCGAGATCTCTCAGGTGGTGACGGGAGAAAGGCAGCTCACAGGCGAAGAGGAGATTGATTTCCATGGGAAAAAGATTAAAACCAGAAGGATTGAAGAGAAAACCCAGGGCCTGGGTTCAACCCGGCAGGTCTGGATTGATGAAGCCGGACATGAAATTAAGTCAGTTGAGACTTCTCCATTTGGTGATCTGGTGGTTATCGCCTCAACCGAAGAAGAGGTTCTGGCAGGAGTCGAAGGTCTGTCTATTAACGAAGATCAGTATCAGGCCAGTCTGATTAAAGCCAATGTTCGTTTGCCTCAAGCCAGAAATTGCCAGCGGCTGGTGATCAGGATTCAGACTAAAAAACCCGAGCTGGGCTGGCCTGATCTCAATCATGATTATCAGCGGGTCATCAGTCAGACAGCAGAGAGCACCATTCTGGCTATCAGCCAGGTTAATTTGAAGACTCCGTCCAGTAAAAAATTAACTCAAGAAGAGTTCCAGCAGTATCTTCAGGCCAATGCTTATCTTGATGCTGATGATCCGGAGATAAAGAAAGTGGCGGCGGCCGTGGCGGGGCCGATCAAAGATTCTTATGAGAAAGCTCTGCAGCTCAGGAACTGGGTTACCACCAATATGACTTTTGACCTGGGAATTGTCTTTGCTCCGGCTTCCGAGGTTATAAAAAATAAAAAAGGGACCTGCGCTGGCTATGCCTCGCTGCTGGCTTCTTTGCTGAGGGCAGCCGGTATTCCTTCCCGCTATCTGATGGGCCTGGTTTATGTCAACGGGGTCTGGGGCGGACATGCCTGGACTGAGGCCTGGCTATCTGACCGCTGGGTGCCGCTGGATGCGGCTGTTCCTGGCCCGGGAGTGGCTGATGCTGCCCGGCTGGTGGTGGCAGCCAGTGGTCTGGAGGAAGGACTGGGAGAAAGCCTGACGGCTGCCCAGAAGATCTTTGGCCAGGTTAATATCGAGATTCAGGATTATAGCTTTGATGGTCAGCGCTATCGGGTTCAGCCGGGCCAGCCGCTCTACGAAGTCAAAGATGGAATTTATTTTAACCATGGACTTCAGTTAGGTCTAAAAGCCCCGGCCGGGTTCACTTTTTATGATACCGATAAAGTCTGGCCGGACAGGACGCTGGTAGCTTTGAAAGGGCCGGCGGGCGAAACTATCAAATTGACTCAGGAAGGCTGGTTCCCGGCAGACAATCTTGAGCAGTATCTGGTCAGTCAGCTGAAGAAAATGGTCAAAGATGGTCGCCTGGTCTATCAGACTGTTTGGGAAAAGAGGCGGCCGGTGGTTATTTCTGCGGACAAATCAGTGGCCGGTATAATCAATGGAGTTGATCTTTTTGTTCTGACGGCTGAAGGGCAAAACTCAGAGCGACTGTTGAGTGAGGTTTTGAAAAATCTCAGCTGCCGACTGGTGATAAAGTAAAAATGAATATGGCGATAAATAAACAAAAACAGTTTCTCACAGAACCGTTATCACCGGCTGCCCAGAAGATTATCCAGATAAAGGGCGGCTGCTCCCAGAATGGCAATATTATCGGTGGTTGAAACTTTAATCTCAATTCTCTTCACAGCCAGCGAGTAAGCAAAAGTGGAAATAGCGGCCAGCATCGAGTCTTTAAAAAATTCATAAGACTGGCTGACCGAGCCCCCGATGATAATCACTTCGGGGTCAATGGCATACATGATGGCTTTGATGGCCTCACCCAGGTGGTGGCCATAATCTTCAAAGACTTTGAGGGCCTCTTGTTCGCCGGCTTTAGCCAGCTGGTAAAATTCTTTTCCGGGACAGCCATAAGATTTAAGAAAAAATTGGCCCGAGGCATAGCGTTCAAAATTAGAGTCAAGGTAAGGCAGCATCCCGAATTCACCGGCGCCACAATTAGGGCCCGAATAAAGCCGGCCATTGATGATGAGTCCTGCTCCCAGGCCAGTGCCGATAATTAACCCGACAAAATTATTATAAGACCGGCCGAGACCGAAATATTTTTCACCGACTGCAAAACAGTTAGCGTCATTATTGATATAAACCGGGACTTGATAACGGGCTTCGAGTATTCTTTTGAGTGGAACTTCTCGCCAGGCAGGGATATTCTGCACATCATAGACAACGCCAGTCTCGAGATCAACGATGCTTGGAATGCCCAGGCCCAGCCCCTCAACCTCAAGTCTGAAAACTTCATCCAGAACAGCCGTCAGATCAGATAATACTTCCTCTTCTGTCCCCTTGTTGCGGATGGTTCTGGCTGCTATTTTGACCAGCTGGTCACCTTCAACCAGGCCCGCTCGGACCTGAGTACCGCCCAGGTCAACACCGATTAGAGCCACTTTATCCTCCTCTGATTTTAAGTTTTAAGCCAGTTTGAGCTCATTCGTTCTGGAGCAATTCACTCGCTGCTCTTTTCTTTTTTCGTTTCATCTGAATTGTTTCATTGCTGATAAGTGGCCTGGCCCAGAAACCTATGCTTAGAATATAGCCAAGAGTCAGGTAAAGAACAAGCATGGCGGCACGAAGACCAAACCGGTCTCCGAGCCAACCGATGAGCAGCGGGACGAGAGCTCCGCCGGCTATGCCGGTACAGAGCAGGCCCGAGAAAGCTCCTTGATGAGCCTCAATTGAATTAAGAGCTAAAGAAAAGATAATCGGCCACATAACCGAGGCAAAAAATCCGATAAGCGAAAAGCTATAAAGATTGATAAGCTGAGGACCGGAACCGGGCAGTTTAAGCGAAAAGGAAAGGGGACTGGGCGGACCCCACAAAGCCAGGGTCAAACAGACCAGAGCCAGAGATGCTGCCCCGATCAGAACGCGGCGACTATCGACCAGCTTCAGCAGGAGCAGACCAAAAAGGCCGCCGATCGTCATCAGACCCCAGAAGTAGGACACAGCCTGGGCTCCGGCTGTTTGCGGATCAAGCCCGTGATAGGTTTTAAGAAATTGAGAAGTCCAGTTAGCCACACCCTGCTCGGTACCGACATAGGCCATTATTCCGAAGAAATAGAGGATGACGATTTTTTTCTTCAAGAGAATTTTATAGATAGACCAGGTCCCGGCCTTTTCCTCTTCTCTTAATTCGACTTTCGGAAATCGGGCAGTGGAAATAATGACGATCATCAGCAAAGCAATAAAAGCAAAGACCCAGTAAAGGGAAACCCAGGGTAGGTGGGGTGGAACCAGTTGGCGCAGACTGTTGAGCAGTAGATTTTGTTTTTCGGCTCGAGGAAGATTTCTGACCAGATAGGAGTAAAGAAACGGGCTCAGAAAAGAAGCGCTGCCGAAAATAAGCTGGGCCAGGACAGAATTAAAGGCAAAGTGCTCTTCGCCGCCGGCCACCCGAAGAAGTGGATTAATAGCTACCTGGAGAATAGCCATGCCCAATCCGATGAGGAAAAGGGAAATAGTAGAAATCAGATAACCGGGGAAAAGAGCAAAAAGCAAAGCTCCGGCCAGAGCCAGGCAAAAGGCGGCCAGCATAACCTTTTTCTCGCGGTATTTCTCGACAAAAAAACCAGCCGGGATGGACATAACAGCATAAGCGATAAAGAAAGAAAAAGGCAGAAGTCCGGCTAAGGCTAAACTCAATTTAAAACTGTCAATGATCTCGGGCACCAGCGGGCCGATGATGTTGGTTAAAAGCGAGATGACAAAAAAGATTAAAAAGATCAGACAGACCAAAAGATAATGACGTTGAGGCTTCTGAGTCATGTGCTGTCTCCAGTGGCCATATTTTGGCTGTCCCTTAGCTTACAACTAAAAAGCGGCAGACACAATTTATATTTCCTGTTTTTGGTGTCACTTGTCTATCATTATTTATTCCTTTCTATAGCTTGTCGACCTGATTTCCGACTGGAACCGGCTCGCCGGTTATTGAAAGTTCAGTCCAGAGTCTCCTACCGGCTTCAGCCCATGAACCAGGCTCGAAGATAAAGAAAGCTATGGGCAAAATCGGCCTTTCATTCTTAGAAGATGCTCAAAGCTTTAATAGGAAAATCAGAAAATGGATAGAATTACCATATTGCCCTTCACGATTTTTTCTTATGATATACTTTAGCTTGTCGTTCATCGCAAAACAAAAAAATTGAAAAAATATAAAAATCAGGCTGCTTTAAGTTTGGCCATGGATGAGATAAAAGTGAAGCTTATCAGGTCGGCGCGGCGGACCATCAGTCTGGAAATTGATCAAGAGGGAGTCCTGACGGTCAGAGCTCCTTATGGTCTGGACAGGATAACCATCAATGACGTTTTGAGACGTCACCAGCCCTGGATCAGAAAAAAACGGCAGGAGGTACAGAGGAGACAGGAGCTTTCTTGCCCGAAAAAATTTGAGGATGGTGAAAAGTTTCTCTGGCTGGGAAAAGAATATCCATTAAGGATTGTGGCCAGAGTCAGGCCATCACTGGTTTTTACTGGAGAGAGGTTTGAACTGGCGGCTTCATCTAGAGTTTACGCCCGGCAGCTGTTCGAGTCCTGGTTCAAAGAACAGGCTCGCTTGTATCTTGGGCCTCGGTTGAAGGAAATGGCCAGAAAAGCTGGATTTAAATATCAGAAGTTTCGTCTGTCTTCGGCTCGCACCCGCTGGGGTTCCTGCTCGGCCGGCGGAACAATTTCGCTGGTCTGGCGTTTGATGATGGCCCCACCAGAAATTATTGACTACCTCATTATCCATGAACTGGCTCACACCAAGGAAAAAAATCATTCGCTGGCTTTCTGGCGGTTAGTGGAGGAATTAGTCCCTGACTATAAGGAAAAGAGGTGCTGGCTCAGGGTCAATGGCTTTCGGCTTAAGCTCTAAGCACTCTGGCTTGAAGCTGCAGCCTGAAGATTATTTGACCTGATGGTTCTGGCTGATAAAATAGAAGGCAGACAATGAAAAAACCGAGGCGATAAAAAATGCGAGCGATAAACTTTTATAGGTTTAGAAAGGAAACTCTGGTCCGGAATTGTCTGGCTCAGGAAAAGAGATTTTCAGCCCTGATTTTCTGGGGTTCACTCTGGGGATTAACTGAAGCTTCCCTCGGCTTTCTGTTGCATGGATTAAAGATACCGGGTCTTGCCGGTTCTGTTCTGCCGGCGATTGCTTTTTATTTTCTTTATCGCCTTTATCAGTCAGCAGGTTCAGCCGGTGATGTCATCGGAGCGAGCCTGATAGCAGCTGGCCTGAAATCACTTGATATAGCTGTCAGCCCGGTAGACTTGATGAGTGTTATCAATCCTGTTCGGGCCATCATCTTTGAAGGCCTGGTAGCTGCCCTGGCTTTGCAGGTTTTAAATCGCCGCCCTGTGCGTTCTATGGTTCGGATTATTCTTTCCGGCCTGTTATTTCCTTTTGGTTCAAGCCTGGCTTATGGCCTGACTGCTTTTATTGAGTCTTCGGTTTTTCATTCAGGTAATATTTTTCAGACGGAGCCGGTCAATCTGATCAGGTTTTTCCTCCTGTCGCCCCTGGTCACAGCTTTTGTTATCACCAGCTGGCTGATGGCTGGCAAAGTAAAAGATAAAAGTCAATGTAGAAAGTTACTGCGGACTGATTCAATCAGAACTGATTGTCTCTCTGAGATTTCCGGTCAGCCGGAGACCTTTTTGAACCGGCTATCTACCCGGCCGTCTGTTTCTCTGGTTATTTTTACAGTAGCGGTTTATATCCATTTAATCAGCTCTGGTTCTGGTAGATTTTAGTAGCAGCCAGGGTGGATGAAGAAGGGAACTTAAAAAAGACCAAAAATGACCAGTCAGGAAAAAGTCAATAAAAGGGCAGCAATAGCTTCATCCAGAGGTGAGATGATGATACGCACCGGTTGCCCTTCTCATAATTGCGGTGGGCGGTGTCTCCTGCGTGTTTATCTTAAAGATGGGGTGATTACCAGAATTGATGGCGATGACCGGCCCGATACGATTGAAGCTCCGCAACTCCGGCCCTGCCCGCGCGGCCGGGCTTACCGCCGTCGTCAGTATCACCCAGACCGCCTGCGCTATCCACTCAAACGCACCGGGCGGCGAGGCGAAGGAAAGTTTGAAAGAATTTCCTGGGACGAAGCCCTCGATCTGGTGGCTTCGGAACTCAGCCGGGTCAAGGAAAAATACGGCAATTCAGCCCTTTTTGTCCCCTACGGCACAGGCAGTTACAATCAGATCAATGGTCGTCAAACAGCCACTCGTCTTCTCCATCTTTTTGGTGGCTGCCTTGGCTTTTATAACTCCTATTCCTGGGCCTGCATCACGCCGGCAACTTTAACTGTTTATGGTACCACCACGACCGGTAATCAGCGCCAGGACTGGCTGAACAGCCGCTATATTTTGATGTGGAGCTGGAATCCGGCAGAAATGCGTGATGGTACAAACAGCGATTACTTTGTCAAGCTGGCTAGAGAAAGAGGAGCGAAAGTGGTCTGCCTTGACCCACGCTTAACGCCCTCAGCGATTGCCCTGGCTGATGAATGGATTCCGATCAGACCGGGAACAGATGCCGCCATGATGTCAGCTCTGGCCTATGTGATGATAACTGAGAATCTTTATGACGCCGATTTTATCCGCACCCATAGTGTCGGCTTTGATGAAACGCAGATGCCGCCTGGCTTTGAAGCTGAAGAAACTTATAAGGATTATATCCTGGGGCGGCGAGATGGTGTGCCCAAAACACCAGGCTGGGCGGAGAATATCTGTGGTGTTCCGGCCGAGACTATTGCCCGGATAGCCCGTGAATATGCCACCACCAAACCGGCTATGCTCTATTTAGGCTATGGCCTGCAGCGGCGGGCTTATGGTGAGCAGGTAGTGAGAGCCGCCTGTGTTCTGGCTGCCCTGACGGGCAATATCGGGGTCCATGGCGGCTGGGCCAGTGGCCTGGGCAATCAGGCTCCAGATGGCGGTCCCTTCTGGCTGGTTTTCCCGGTTGGTGAGAACCCGGTAAAAGCTTCAATTCCGAGTTTCCTCTGGACAGAAGCGATCATCCGCGGCCGCGAAATGGGGCCGGAAGATGGCGTCGTTGGGGTGCCAAAGCTCGATAACAATATCAAGCTCCTTTATGTCGTCGCCAGCAATTGCCTGATCAATCAGCATGCCAATACCAACCGCACAGCCAGAATTCTAAGTGATGAGAGCCTGGTTGAATTTATTGTTGTCCATGAACAGTTCATGACGCCAACTGCCCGTTTCGCTGATGTGGTCCTTCCGGCCTGTACACAATTTGAAACCTGGGGCCTCGAGGATGGCTGGAAATATGGCGATGAAGTCATTCTGATGCCAAAAATACTTGAGCCGCTACCAGAAACTAAAAGCGATTACACCATCTGTGCTGAAGTGGCAAAGCGACTGGGCTTTGGAGAGAAATACACCGAAGGGCGCGATGAAAAGCAGTGGTTGGAGTGGATGCTCGATGTCTATCGGCAGACCCGCTTTCCGGATCTACCCTCGCTGGATGAATGGCTGGAGAAAAATCTTGGTGTCTGGGCCAGACCGGTCACAGATCCGGCCGTCGCTTTTGAAGACTTCAGACGTGACCCGGAAAAGTACCCGTTGCCGACGCCTTCCGGGAAAATTGAAATATTTTCGGCCAGACTCCACGGACTGGGAAAACCGGCTGAAATTCCGGCGGTGCCCAAGTATATTCAGGAATGGGAAAGCCCGTTTGGCGAGGAGGCCAGAAAATATCCACTCCAGGCCATCGGCCATCATTATTTAGCCCGGGTTCATTCGACCCATCACAATAACGACTGGTTGCGAGAGGCTTTTCCACAAAGGGTCTTTATCAATCCGGTTGATGCGGAGGAACGGGGTATAAAAACCGGGCAGATGGTTAAAGTGTTTAATGAGCGCGGAGCCCTGATTTTGCCCTGCCGGGTGACGCTTAAAATCAGGCCGGGGGTGGTGGCCATTCCACAGGGAGCCTGGTGGGAGCCGGATGAGCGGGGTCTCGATCGCGGGGGAAATATCAACGTGCTGACTTCCGAGCGCTGGTCGCCATATGCTTTTGGCAATACCCAGCACACGATCATGGTTCAGGTTGAAAAATATGAAGAGAAATAAGCAAGAAGCGAGAGAAGCCGGGAACGAGAAAAAGAGCCAGTCGGGCCAGGTTCAGTACGCCTTTTTCTTTGACTCGAGTGCCTGCTCGGCCTGCAAAAGCTGTGTCCTGGCCTGTCGTGATAAAAACAACTGGCCGGCCGGAGTCAGGTGGCGACGGGTTTATGAGCTAAGCGGCGGCCAGTGGCT
>JAKPCG010000106.1 GCA_029553365.1 Acidobacteriota bacterium
TTTACCTGAAGAACTGAAAGGTCGGGTGAGGCCGGGTACGGCCGTTCTGGCTCCGTTTGGGACAAGAAAAATTAAAGGCTATGTGCTGGAAATAACTGAATTGCCAGCAGCTCCTGGCTTTCAGGTTAAAGATATCTGTGAGGTCGTGGAAAATTGCCAGGAGTTTCCACCTGTCTTCCTGAACTTCGTCCAGAAACTGGCCTGGAGAAGCTTCAGTTCGGCTGGCCTTTTTCTGGAGCTGGCTGAAGGTCCGGTCAGGGCGGCTGAAGTCAAAGAGAAGATCATAATTACTCAGAAGGGAAAAGAGGCGCTGCAATCAGGACAATTAAGAGGCAAAAACCGTCAGCTTCTCGAACAGGTCAGCCAGAAAACTTATTCCCCTGCCTTTTTGAAAAGAAAGCTTAAATGGCGGGATTTGAACTCTCGTCTAAAATCTCTTGAGCTGGTCGGGTTAATAGAAATAAAGCAGAAGTCCAGGCGAGTTAAGAGCCAGAGAATTTCTTCGCAGGTTTCACCCAGGCAGTTATCTTTGCCCGTTGATTTCCCGGGGGAGGCAGGCCAGTTCGGCACAGTTTTTCGGGCTCTGGGGGCCGGGGAATTCCGGCGCTTTCTGCTGGCCGGAGAAAGCTGGAAAAGGCAGGAAATACTCTCAAAAATCGTCAGGCAAGCTCTGAAAGATGGCGGCTATGTCTTTATTCTGGTACCAGAAATCGAACAGATGACCAGGTGGTGGCCTGAGGCAGAAAAGCTTGGCAGCCACCTGGCTATTTATAATAGTCGGCTGGCCGAGAAAAAAAGAAAGGAAATCTGGGACAGGATTATTTCCGGCCAGAGCCGGGTGGTTATCGGGACGAGAGCTATACTTTTTTTGCCCGTCAATCCGGTCAGGTTAATAGTCATAGACGAGGTACAGAATGACCTTTATGACCAGGCAGAAAGTCCGCCCTTTGATATCAGGGAAGGAGCTCAGATTAGAGCTAAAGAAGAAGGTGCAGTATTGCTCTTATCGTCTTCCACGCCACCGGTCAGCTGCTATTATTTGTCACAGGTCAGGGGAGAATTAATTGACCTTGGCCAGGATGAAAGACATTATACGTGCCAGTTTAGCCGGAAAGATATCGGCCGCTGGCTGCAGGAAGCGCTGTTGAGCGAAGTGGGGCCCGGGCTTCGGGCTGGGCAGAAGGTTTTCTTTTTTATTAACCGCAAAGGGTATGCCGGCTATCTTGTTTGCCCGGCCTGTGGTTATGTGCCCAGATGCCCGACCTGCCAGATTCCCTTAATTCTAGATAAAAAGAAAAATGAGCTGGTCTGCCGTTACTGCGGGCAAAGCCTTGGCCAGCAGGAAACGTGCCCTGTCTGCCATCATCCAATGAAGCCAGGAAGAATCAAAGGCAGTCAATTTCTGGTAGAGCGGTTAAAAAAGCTCCTGCCTGATTTTAGCCTGGCCCTGCTGGAGGAAGGAGAGGAAAAGCCTCAAATTGAGGACAGCCTAAAAAAAATAGATTCAGGCCAGGTTCAAGTGGTAGTCGGGACTGATTATGCTTTACCACGGCTTAAGCCCGGGAGCCTGTCGATGGTTATTGTTGTCGAGCCGGAAATAGGCCTTAATCTTCCTGATTTTAAAGCGGCCGAAAAAACTTTTATCAGAATTTTTAAAGCCTCGGAGCTTCTCGCCAACCAGTTGTCATCGAAAATGATGGTTATTACCTCCATGCCTGATCAGCCAGCGATAAAATTTGGAGCTGAGAGAGACTACGCTGGTTTTTACCGACAAGAACTGGAATTCCGCCATCTATTAAAATATCCGCCCTTTAGTCTGCTGGTCTGTCTGGCCCTGACCGGCCAGAATTTAAGGAAGGTAGCGGGCTCCGGCCGGCGTCTGGTAGAAGAACTTGCCTTGAAATTTCCCGGGCTGGAAATAATTGGCCCAAAAGTTAAACCCAGACTATGGCAGAAACAGCAAAAAGAAGTGAGACTCTATTTAAGGCTGGTGGAAAACAACACCCTTCTTGCCCTTCATGAGTTTCTGGAAATATTCAGCCACAGCTCCAGGCAGGTCAGGCTTTCCTGTCGACTCCTTTTTTAGGCTTCAGGGACCAATCAAGACAGGCTCTTCTCGGCTAACCACTAAAAGCTATCTGTTATAGACTAGGAAAGTCGAGGAAACGAATCTGAATAGAAGCCACCTGACTGACATTCTTATTTCTTAAATCATGACCAAAAAACTCTAGGCGGGCAGTGCATTCCAAGACATCTGAAGTTCCCGCCAGGGCAGCCAGAGGGGCCTGGCTTTTGGCTGTCTCGGTCACTATCATCAGAGGAATGCTGACGCTTGAACCAACAGGCAACAGCGTTGACAGGGCAGCCTCAAAATGATAGGGGACGGCCGAACCCTCAGCAGTCGAACCATCACTTCTGGTAAAAGTAACTACATACTTGGTCAGTAAGATATCGCTATATTGAGAAGCACCATTAATCGGGTTAGGATCAAGCATCGCTGATCTCAAGGTGGCGGTAACAAAATCAGGCAGACCGTTACTGATATCAGAGAAAGCAACGGCCGAATCATTACCAGAAATATCCTTGCCCATGATGCTTTCGACAACAATAAAGCTGCTGGAATCAGAATCATTTTCAATTGGGTTGCAGGAAAACAACAACAAGGCCAGGGTCAAAATGCTGACTATTTTAAAAGATAGTGTTAGCTTACTCATCTTGGTTTTCTCCTTCTGGTTATTTCATAATCCTGGGAGTTATAAAGATCAGCAACTCCCTGTTCTGACGGGTTCTGGCGAAGGATCTGAAGAGAGTTCCCAGAATTGGAATATTGTTGAGGTAAGGAGTCTTGTCTCTGGTAATTGAATCTTCTGTCCTGTAGATTCCGCCAATGACCGTTGTACCTCCGTCCGGTACCATGACTGTCGTTTTGGCGCTCTGGGTCGTAATGGGGGGAATGCCGTTAACCAGGTTGGCAAAATCAGCCGCATTGTTCTGAATTTCTATGTTCATGATGATCGTGCCTTCAGCTGTAATCTGGGGGGTGGCTCTCAGTTCCAGGGCAGCATTGACATACCTGGTGGTCACGGTGAAGTTGGCAACGGTCTGCACCGGGATCTGTCGGCCCTGAATGATCTCTGCTGCCTGGTTATTCTGAGTAGTAACTTTTGGTGAGGAAATAATCCGGCCATTACCTGAAGTTTCGAGTCCTGATAAAGCCACATCGAGTCTGAAAGTGTCAAGAACATTGGCGAAGGAAAAACCAACCGCGGTATTAAAGGCTGGAGCCGGCAAATTAACAGCGTACCCACCAAGTGGCCCGCCGATACCTTTGGTGACAATGCCCTGAGGAATCATGGCCCCATCTAATTGAATTTTATTGGGGAAGGATATGGAAGTCTGATTGCCATAGAAAGGATCAGCAATACCCTTAAAACCCCATTGAATTCCCAGATTTTTAATAAAGGTTGAGGTAGCCTCGACTATTCTGGCTTCAATGGAGACCTGGGGAGTTGGAGTATCAAGGACACCTATTAATTTTTCCAGCAGCTCCATGCGGTCTCTAACTTCTGAGATAATCAGGGTATTGGTTCTTTCGTCGATGACGATTTCGCCATTTCTGGACAGTTTACTTTTCAACAGGCTCTGAACATCTCTGGCTTTAGAGTAAGACAGGGTTACGGTCTTAACCTGGATCGGGCCGGCCAGCTCTTTACTTTCCTGAATTCTTCTTATGTCTTCATCTTCTCTGGCCAGGACATCAACCGGAGCAATTCTTAAAACGTTGCCTTCAATGGTTTTGCCAAGTTTGTTCTGTTTTAAGACCACATCAAGAGCCTGATCCCAGGGAACAGCCTGCAAATTGCAAGAGACGCTTCCTCTGACTTCGGGATCAAAGATCACATTTAAACCGGCTAGATCGGCCAGGAAGAGAATCACATCTCTGATATCAGCATCTTTAAATTTCAGGCTTATAATTTCGCCTGTATATTTTTCTTCACTGGATTGAATGACTCTTGGTTTAAATTTTTCCTGCTGGGGCTGGGCCTGTTCAGGAGTCGAGCTGGCTCTTGATTTCTTGGGTGCTGGTTCCGCTTCAATTTTGGCCTCTGCCGGCTGGGGTTTGATTTTGACCGGATCAGGTGTGGCCGGAACTTCTTCTTTCACTTCTCTGGTCGAAGCGGGAACAGGTAGAGCATTGGCCAGGGAGGAGTTAGCTACCGCGCGAACAGGACTTTCCTCTTTGGAAGTAACTTTATTGCTGGCAGTCAAAACATCCTCTGGAGAATAAAAGGTAATGTTCAACCCCTCAGTTGAATTGTCGAGAGAATACCAGCCCGCCTCCTTCAGTTCAAAAACCAGCCTGGTTATCGGGCAAGGGTCAGCCTGCTTGAATTGTCCAACTCGGACTTTGTCCACTTTGGCCTGGCCTACCTGATAGGACTCACTGCCTCTTGGATACTGAGTATTAAGCAGGTCTACGACCAGACGATCCGGGTTGTTAAGAGCAAAAGTCTGAAAAGGAGCTTCTCCACTCAGGGAAATTTTGAAATGGACCTTACCCGGTTTGGTCTCAACTTTCATCTCACTGAAATAAACCTGGCTTTCCTTCTTGAGTAAGTTATTTAAGGCCGGATCCAGCGGATAATCGGCTGCTTTCAGAAATTCATTCAGTTCAATAAATAATTTTCCCTGTTCGAGACCGAGACGATAGGGTACTTTTTCCTTTAATGACAATAAGACCTTAAGATTTTCACCAGCTGGTTCAACCCGGATTTCCCTGACCAGGCGACCATCAACTGATTGCCGGGCTGGAATTTCTATTGGCCTGACGCCACTTAACTCCAAAACAAGAACCGGGGGAGTCTCGGAAATATAGGCAGCCTGCCGGACGGTGAGGGGCTTATCAGCTATCATCACGACCCTGGTTGATAAAGTCCCCGGTATGATCTCTATTTTACTAAGATCGGTAGCGGCTGGAGCCGCCTGGAGAGCCAGACCGGGCACCATAATCAGATTTATTATGGCCAGTGCCAGCCAAAGATTTTTCCTTTTCATGTTAACGCTCCTCCGGATTGATTTCTTTAACCACATTTATAGGCCTCATCAGGGGAAAGCCCCTATCATGAGTCTTTCTAAAAATCACCTGGGACGAATTGATATCAAAGATATAACCATCGGCTAACTTATCCCCGACTTTCAAAAAATAAGGCATTTGCTGGGGCCCGCTGATAATGGCTACATAGCTTTTCTGGGTTTTGACAATGCCAACCAGAGTCGCATTCTCGATGGTGAGCTGTCCGCCCTCGGCTGAAGCCGGACCGCTGACCCGTCCCTTTCCGATCAAGTCTTTGAATGGATCCCGGCGGCCACCCGGATCATAAGAGGCCAGAGGTCTGAGATTATCAAGGGTAGGCGTAATAGTGGTGGTAGTGGCTGTTGACTGTTGATCGGTTTTCATGGTTTCTTGGGCCTGTCCGGCACTAAAAAGACCAATTCCTGCTATTAAGCTTAATACCAGAATAAAATTTATCGTCTTGTTCTTCATGTTTTTACCTCTGCGCTCTGGTAGGGGTGGCGGTTTTAGCTGCAGCTGGCTGCTCTTCAAGGAAATAATAGGTAGTGGCCACGAATTTGGCGCCGATTGTCAACTCATCTGTCTGGTTATTCAGAGCGGTAATAGAAAAATTATTGACATTAAATAAACGAGAAAATTTGCTGAGCTTATCAAAGAAGATGCCCAGATTGTGATAGGTGCCAGAAATTTCAATATTGATCGGCCATTCTGCATAAAAATCTTTATTAACTTCGCCCCTGGGCTGGAATCTGAGAACATTTAATCGCGAATCATAGGCCAATTGCTGAATCCTGCGCAGGATGTCGGCAATTTCTTTTTTCTGGGGGATAATCTGTTCGAGGTCTTTAAGAGTGGCATTAAGAACGACCAGCTCTGCTTCTATTTTATCCAGTTCTTTTTTTTGCTCTTTCAACACTTCTACTTCCTTTTCGAGTTTCATCCTCGACTCGCGCAGACTCTGTATTTCAGCATTGCGCGGTTTAAAGAAGAAAAAGAAAACCAGAGCAAAAATAATTACTGCCAGTAACAGGTATCCATACCATGGCCAGTTTCTCATGATGCTCTCCTTCTTGTTGACTGAGGAGTGGTCCTGGGTTTCGGCTGTTCAACCGCTGGCGGTTGAGGCTTGTTAACGGGGACAGTCAGATTGAATTCCAGAAAAACAGCTCCTCCCTGAGACTTTTGAGTTGAATCTATCAGGTTAACCTGGCCAAAAGTCTCGCTGCGTTCAAGGTTAGTGATAAAATCAGCAATGAGATTATTGGAGATGGCATTCCCCTTAAGCTTGAGTGTCTGGCCATCGTAGCTGGCTTCTTTCAGCCAGACATAATCGGGCAAGCGGCGATTAATCTCATCCATAATTCTGACTGCAATGTCCTGGTTGCTCTTCAGCTGCCTGATCAGGTTGATTTTGAGCTCGAGCTGAGCCTTCTGGTTTTTGACTTCTTCCAGTTTAGCCACCACATACTGCAGCTGGCTTTTTTCCTGCTGGGCCTGCTCGATCAATTGTTTTTCCTTCTGCATTTCCCAGTTCTGATAGAAATAATAACCGGCCAGGCTGACCAGCAAGATCAGGAAGATAATAGTGCCCAAGCTGGTCTTTTTTCTTTCCTTGGCTACCTTAGGTAAGCCGGCTGCGGCCGGTTCCCTGACTTCCTTGACTTCCGGTTTTAATAAATTAATCCTGATCATGGCTCATTTCTCTGCCTTTCTCGTTGAAAGTCCAACTGCTACCCCGAAGACCGGGGCCATTTCGTTGAAATAGATGGAATCAAACTTTTTCTCGTCGTATTTGATCATTTTGAAAGGATTAAATAGCTCGGTTTTAATTCTGAATTTCAGCTCAAAAGCACTGACCATATTAGGAATAAGAGCCAGACCGCCGCTGAGTAAAATCTGCTCAATCCGCCGATCTCTTTTTTCTCCGGCCTCATAAAAAGAAAAAGTCTTTTCCATCTCATCCAGTAAATCTCTGATGTTCATGGTCAAAACAGCAGCAAATTGATCAGCATTAATATTTTTCCCGGGGATACCCTTTAAAGCTGCTTCGGCCTCTTCAAAGCTGATATTTAATTCCTTTCTGATATTTTCGGTGAAGAAATAACCCCCCAGGGACAGATCCCGGAAAAGCTGAGGTACTCCTCTTTCCACGATGCCAACATTGGTTATATTGGCACCCATATTTATAATGGCCACAGTCTTTTCTTTAAAGATTTCAGGATAGTTAACCTCAAAAGCATTAATCAGAGAAAAGATGTCCACTTCAATCGCCACCAGGTTCTTCCTGGCCATCGAAATGGCATTACTGTAGTTGGCAATTTTATCTTTTTTGGCCGCTACCAGGAGGATATCAACATTTCCTTCTGGCGTGCGAGGTGATTTGAGAACAGCGTAATCAACGTTAGTTTCCTCGTAGGGATAGGGTATATTGTGTTTGGCTTCCCAGATAATTGATTCCGCCAGCTCCTGTGAATCCATGTTAGGTAAGGAAATCTTCTTGATAATGACTGAGTTGCCTGAGATGGAAATAGCCACATCCTTATTGGTGATCTTGGCATTATCAAAAAGCAGTTTAATGGTTTCACTGACTGCCGTCGAGTCGATAATAGTGCCTTCCACAATGGCATCATGAGGAAGTGGCTCATAACCTATCTTCTGAACTTCATATTGAACACCTTCGTTTTTCTCTTTAATCTTTAATTCTACTGCCTTTACCGAGTAGGACCCGATATCGAGGCCCACCAAACTCTTTTCTTTGGCCAAACCAAACATGTTTACCGCCTTTTTCTCTTAGAATTGGATAATTTATTCTTTAAGGCCTCCTCCACCAGAGGAGGCACCAGCCCTTTGACGCAACCGCCCAGCTGAAAAGCTTCTCTGACTAGATTTGAACTCAAAAAAGAATACTTCAAGCTGGGCATCATGAATAATGTCTCAATATCTCCAGCTAGCTTCCTGTTCATTAAAGCCATCTGGAACTCATACTCGAAGTCTGATATGGCCCTTAATCCCCTGATGACTATATTTACTTTATTCTGATGGGCAAAGTCAACCAGCAGGCCGCTAAAGCTTTTGACTTCGACCGCCCGGTCGTTGGCAAATACCTGCTCGATTAATTCCACCCTTTCCTCTGTGGAAAAGAATGGAGTCTTTTTAGGATTATCCAGGACACCCACAATTATTGAGTCGAAAATCTTCTTTCCCCGTTGAATAATATCGACGTGGCCATTAGTAATCGGGTCAAAAGACCCTGGATAAATTGCCTTTCTTTCCATTTAGATTTTCAGTTCCTCTTACACTTGCTTATCAATTATCAAAAAAGATTTCCCTTGTCAAACAATATTTTGGCAAAATACTGGCCGGTTTTTGACTCATGCTTTTAGCTTAATCAGGGCGCCTGCCTGGTCAATCACCGCTGGTGGTTAGAACGATGATGATTTTTACCTGTCCTGGATCATCATCAAGGGTGAGTCAAATTCTGGACAGCTGCTGGCTGTAGCCGTTGCTTTAATCTTTTTCTTGTGGTAGTTTTAACTTAAAATAAGAAGAAACATGATCAGGTTTGGTACATCTGGCTGGCGGGCAGTGATGGGTGAGGAGTTCACCTTTAACAATGTTCGCCGGGTGGTTCAGGCCATTGCCAACTATTTTAAGCAAAAATTTGCCGGCGAGAACATTTCCCTGGTGGTTGGCTATGATACCAGATTTCTGTCCGAGAGATTTGCCCAGGAAGCAGCCTGCCTCCTTTCCAGAAACAAGATTCATGTCTATCTGACCGAACGCGATTGCCCATCGCAGGCGCTGGCCTATCAAATTATCCGGGGAGGCCAATCTGGGGGCATAAATTTCACTGCTTCTTTTAATCCACCCAAGTTTAACGGCTTGAAGTTCAATGTAGAAACCGGAGCGCCGGCTCTACCGGAGGTGACTGATCTGATTGAAAAAGAGGTGGAGCGAATAAGAGCAGAAGAGGTTATTCCTCGATATTATCCCGACAGTTCCTATATTCATCCGGTCGATCTTCAGTCTGGTTATCTGGAATTTCTGCAAAAGAAAGTGGATTTTGAAGTAATTAAAAAGAGCGGGATCAAAATCGGGATTGATCTTCTGTTTGGCACCAGCCGGGAATATCTGGATGAAATTCTGGAAGAAAATGGTATTCCGATTGAGGTCATTCATGGCTACATCGATCCCTACTTTGGAGGTATTTCTCCTGCCTGTACTGAAAAAAATTTGGCCGAACTGAAGAAACTGGTGACTGCCCGGGGTTGTACTCTGGGATTGGCTACTGATGCTGATGGAGATCGCTTTGGACTGGTTGATGAACGGGGAAAGGTTGTTATTGCTAATTATGTGCTGGCTCTGCTGCTGGAATATCTTTTGAGGGTTAAGGGCTGGCGGGGCGGGGTGGCCAGGTCTGTCACCACCACTCATCTTCTTGACCGCATTGCCAGAAATTATGATTTGCCAGTTTACCGGACGCCAGTTGGCTTTAAATACCTGGCAGACCTTTTTATTCAGGGCAGGATAATATTTGGCGGGGAGGAAAGCGCTTGTCTGGCAGTCAAAGATCATCTGCCGGAAAAGGATGGTATCTTTGCCGGGTTGCTGGTAGCTGAAATGATAGCTGTCTATGGTGAAAGTCTGACCGAACTGCTGGGCAGATTGTTTAAAAAATACGGCAAAATGGTTGGTGCTCAAACCAACCTTGACCTTTCGCCTGGAATTTCCAGGCGGCTCAATGAACTTATAAAAAATCCTCCAGACCAGGTAGGTCGGAGGAGGGTCGTGTCGGTCGAAACTATGGATGGCCTGAAGCTGGTTTTTTCTGGAGATAGCTGGCTTACCCTGAGATTCTCTGGCACCGAACCTGTTATCCGCTGTTACAGTGAAGCTGAGACCAGGCGGGAGGCTCAAGCCTTACTGAAGCTGGGAGTCAGGCTCCTATGTTAAAGGCGACTTCGGCTAAGACCAAGAGTCCTGTCGGCCAGAAGTTGCTATATCTGATTGCGGCTATTTTGCTTCTGGCCAGCCTGGTCACCACCTTTTTTGGGAAGAAGGGCTTTCTTGATATACAAAAACAGAAAAAAAGATATAGTGAACTTGCGGCTCAAATCAAAGAATATGACCGGAAGATAGGAGAGTTAAAAGCCGAGATAGAAGATCTTCAGACCAATCCACTGGCTCTGGACAAAGAAGCCAGGGAAAGGCTCTGGCTGATCAAACCTGAAGAAAAACTCATTATCAGAAAAAAAACAGAAAGTTCAGGGCAGCCAGCTGCCGGGCATTAAAGACCAGACTCTGGGTTGAGAGCTATAATTTACACAGGTTCTGAGGCTCGGCAGGAGTTGGGCTGTTTCATCGAGGGAAATAGTTCCTTTTTCCCGGCCCAAAATAATGTCCAGCCAGGATCTCTTTTTGGGCCAGATAACCATTTTCACCTTTTCTTCCGGTCTAATACCAGCCAGCTTTTTAGCCGCCTCGATAGCTTCAGTATAACCTCCCAGTCGGTCAATGAGATGAAGTTCCAGAGCCTGCTTTCCTGTCCAGACTCTCCCCTGGCCAATTCGGTCAACTTCTTCCACCGTCAGGTTTCTGGCCGCAGCCACTCTTGCCAGGAATTCCTGGTAGGTGGAATTTAGTTGATGCCTCAGCATTTCTTTTTCCTGGGGAGAAAACTCTCTATAAACTGAAAAGGCATCAGCTTCACGTCCAATGATTATTTTTTCAGCCTTAATACCGAGCTTGGCCAGCAATTGACCGAAGCTGAATTTGCCGGCAATAACGCCTATTGAGCCGGTGAGAGTTTGCGGTTGGGCGATGATTTCCTGACCCCCCAGAGCCAGCCAGTACCCGCCAGAACCAGCCAGTCCAGACATGGAAATAATTACCGGCTTTTGCTTCCTGGCTTCGATGAGTTCGTGGTAAATCACATCAGAGCCAACGGCCGATCCCCCTGGACTATCTACCCTGACAACAATCGCTCGAATAGAGTCATCTTTAACCGCTGCTCTCAGCCACCTGGCTACAGTCTCACTACCCAGGGCCAGTGTTTGTTCTTCTCCACTGATAATTGTTCCTGAGGCGAAAATCATTGCTATTTTTTTACCGCCATCAAGGCCGACAGAGGCCGGGGCGACAGTCGCATATTTCTCATTCGAAATTTTCTGGAGCCGACTTACCCCTTTGAGATTCATATGATCCAGCCATTGATCTTCATAGGCCAGGGCATCAACCAGACCAGCCGTAACAGTTTCTTTGCCTTGAAAGTAGCCTTGATCGATAAGGCTCCTCATTTCTTCCGGTGATTTTTTTCTGGCGGTGGCCAGCTGGCGGTAATAATGGTCAAAAATATCCTGATAGATGGATTCCATCATTTCTCTGTGGGCAGGGGTAAAACCATCTTCTGTAAATTGATTGTAGGCTGTTTTGTATTCAGCAATGTGCTCAAATTCAGCCTTAATGCCAAGATTGGTCAGAGCCGTCTTAAAAAATAGAACATAACTCGAAAGACCGTTTACTCCCAGCCAGCCAAGAGGGTGAATTAATATCCGGTCTGAGGCTGTAGCCAGATAATACTCTTTATCGGCTTCTGGTGATTCTTCAAAATAAGAAATGACCGGTTTACCTGATTTTCTGAATTCCAGCACCGCTTGCCTCAGTTCCTCTATTTTTGCCCAGTCAGCATCGAGGAGGCCGAATTTAAGGACAACTGCTTTTATCCTGGGGTCAACTGCCGCCTTTCTCAGATTCATCCAGGTATCAAAGAGAGAAATGGCACGACCCTCCAGAACATTGCTTAATGAGGTAGAAGAAACATATTCCTCCAGCCGTCCATTGAGTTGTATTTCCAGATAGGCGTTGGCGGCAATTTTTACTTCTCGAGGACCCAGGTTGGAAACGACATAAGAGACAATTAAAAGCCCGATGAGAATGGCAAAAAATAAAACGATGACCACCCAGGCAGTTTTTTTATTCATTTTTGCTCCTCTCCGTTATTTTTTTAATTTTACTTTAGCTGGCTCTAAAAATAAACAACTAGAACAGGCCGCTATCTCTCTGCGGAATAACCCTAATTTTTAAAAAAGGTAGTTGTTAAGAAGTACGCGGGTCATCGGATTGACAAAATTTCGACCTGCGATAAGATAAAAACCTGAAAAAGTACATCTCTTAAATGATGAAGCTCACAAAATTTTTTTTAACTGGCTGCTGGCTACTGCTCCTGGGTGGGCTGCTTGTCAACCGCCTGGTTCTGGCCGGAGAAGAAAAAATAGAGACTTTCCTTTCGCCTTCGGCGCCAGGACCCGGACAGGAATTCAGGTTGATCCTGATCGCTGAAAATCAGCAAAAATTAACGGGACGCGAACTGAGTGTTGTTTCTCTTGGTCCTGACCATCTCGAAAGCAGGCTAAATTTGCACAAGAAAAATGGCGGCCCGCCTTTCTGGCAATGGTGGTCAGGCCAGACCAGCCTCCCAGGAAAATATCGCCTGATCATAAGACGCGGCCGTCAGGTTATTAAGACTCTGGAATTTGAAGTTTCTGCTGCCCCTCGTCAGCCTGAAAACTCAGGTTATTACTGGCTGGCAGAAAATGTCTGGAACAGGGAAAAAGAGAATCTCTACTCAGCCTGGATTGAGGCCCTCTTTGGTGACAGGCAGGAAAAGGATTCATGGCCAAACCTGAGCCTGGCTCTTAATGATCCGGAGCGAAACTTTCTTTATAACCACCTTGGTCTTGAAGAGGACAAGAGCCAGTATCAGCTCCAGCCTGATTGCGCTGATAATCCATTTGTTCTCCGTGGTTATTTTGCCTGGAAGGTGAGATTACCCTTTGGGTTTCATGCCTGCTCGCGCGGCTCCCTCGCTGAGCTGCCCGGCTGTCAGAAATGGTTTCACAATGAAATGCCTGCTCCCAGGGGAAATGAAGCATATAAGTTTTACCGGCTCATGCGCCTGGTTATGGATACCGTTCATTCCGGAACAGCCCGAACGGCTTTAAAGGCCGAGAATTCCGATTATTACCCCTTACCGCTCACCCGACGCGACTTACGGCCGGGAACAGTTTTTGCTGATCCTTATGGTCACACTCTGGTCATTGTCCACTGGCGGCCTCAGGTTAAAGACAAGCCAGGTGAACTGCTGGCCGTGGATGCTCAGCCTGATAATACGGTTGGTATCAAGAGATTCTGGCCAGGTAATTTTCTTTTTGCCACGGAAGAGGTCATCGGGCAGCCAGGTTTTAAGGCTTTCAGACCAATTATTAGAAAAAACAGTCAACTCCACTTAATGACCAACCTGGAAATAGAAGCCAGCCAGGATTATGGTAACCTTTCTTTTGAACAGCTGAATCTGAAGCCCGAAGATTTTTATGACCGGATGGATCAGTTGATAAATCCACAACCACTCGCCCCTGAAGTCGTTTTAAAAGAGCTGTTTCTGGCCTTACATGAGCAGTTGCTGGTCAGAGTTGGTTCAGTTGAAATGGCAGAAAAATTTAAGCGGGAGCATCCTGGCTATATTATTCCGATGCCCTCGGGGGCGGCCATCTTTCAGACCAGTGGCCCGTGGGAAGATTTTTCGACACCTAACCGCGACCTGCGCCTTTTAATTGCTATTGATACTATCAAGTATTTTCCGGAGAAGGTAGTTAAATCCCCGGAGCGGTATAAAATCAGCCGCTCTGAATCGCCTGAAAAAATTAGAAACAGCCTGGCCAGGGCATCAACCACTCTGGCGAGAGAACTAAAAATAAGCTATCACCGCTCGGATGGCAGTCTCTGGACGTTAACTCTGGAGGAAATAATAGAAAGAGAGGAGGCCCTCGAAATGGGCTATAATCCCAATGATTGTGTCGAGTACCGCTGGGGTGCCTCTCCTGGCACAGAAGAATATTCTACCTGTCGCGGTCTGGCCCCGGCCTCTCAACGGCAGAAAATGGAAGCTGTTAGGATCTGGTTTAAAAAGCGTCTGCATCCGCCCACCTGATGGATTTAGAATTTGCTTGATTTTAGTTTTTTCTTATGTCATCATAAGCGATGCCCTTTCCGCTGAGTGGTCTCTGCTCGAAATGGAGAAAGCCGGCGGGGAGAGGTCGAGGAGGTTTTTTTTATGTCTGCTAAACTTTATGTAGGTAACTTAAACTACAGGACTACCGAGGAAAAACTGAAGGAGTTATTTTCTCAGTTTGGAGAAGTTACCTCAGTTAACATCCTGCAGGGTCGCGGTTTTGGCTTCGTTGAAATGTCAGCTGAAGACATGGCGGAAGAAGCTAAGAACAAGCTAAACGGAACTGAGTTTGATGGGCGAAAAATCATCGTCAATGATGCCAGACCTCAGGGGGAAAGAAGAAGCGGCGACCGTCACCAGGGGTCAGGACCCCGCGGCGGAAGAAGTTTCAACCGCTACTAATATCCTCTGATCAATAGAAAAAGAAGAAAGGCCAGGATAGCCTTTCTGTCCCTGCTGTCAGGCTTATCCCTGCGGCTCCGCGAAACCCCGTCTGCTCGACTCTCCAGGCCAGAGTAAACCTTTTTGTCTTTTCTTCCGTAATTTCTGGTGTAAACAGGAATTAAGGAGAAAAGGATGATCGTCTGGCAGAGAGAGAAAACAGAAGTAGCAACTATTGTCTGCTTTGTCCACGTCCACGATCAGCCGCTGATGGACAGGCCAGCTGGTAATCGAGCTCATCAACAGGTCAGGAATAATATAGGCCCAATTAGTTTTGAATGGTGGCCAGCTATTTCTAATTCTGATTATTTGCCGTCAGATCCGCCTTTTTTCTCTGCTAAGTCAGGAGAAAATACCCTGAACCGACCTTTAGCCGCCGAATTATCCCTCGGATTCTTAGGCTGTTTCAAAATTGCCGGAGAAAAAGATCCTTATTTTTTGACTGCAATAAATGTATATTAACAACCAGGAAAACAGGCAAAGGATAAAACTTAAGAATGGAACTGGAAAATGCCGATCATGGTCAATCAGATCCAGAGTTTCTGGTGGCTAAAATTAAAAACGGAGATAAAGAGGCCTTTATGAAACTCGTTGGGCTTTATCAGCAGAAGATATTCGTCCTGACCTATTCCATGGTCCACGAGAGAGAAGACGCTCTGGATCTGGTCCAGGAAACATTTCTCAGACTTTATGAAAAAATCAACACCTATCGTTCTGGAGAGAATTTTAATGCCTGGTTGATGAAGATAGCCAGAAACATCTGCCTCGATTTTATAAGAAGGCAAAAAGCCAGAAAAAAAGAAAGTCTGGATCAATTAAGCCCGGAACGGCTTGACTTAGCTGATACTGATCAGGATCCAGCCCACTTTAATCCCGGGGAACTGATCAGCCGGGCAGTTGTCGGTTTGCCTGCCAAGCAGCAGGCAGTGTTTATCCTTCATCATTATCAGGAACTCAAGTATGAGGAAATTGCTAAGGAGCTAAAGATTTCGATTGGTACTGTTAAATCATTGCACTATAAAGCTGTGCGTAAGTTAAGAAAGCTGTTAGCCAGGCAACTGGGAGGCGAAGCATGAAAAACTGCCGATATTACCGTCAGGACTGGCTGGCCTATTGGCTTGGCGAGCTCGACTCCAACCGGCAAAAAATGATGGCTGAGCATTTAGCCCGTTGCCAGCGCTGCCAGAATGAATTAAATGAGATAAAAGATGTCATCGGCCGCACAGAGGATTGGAAAAGCGAACTTGGTAAAACAATGGCTGACATTGATTGGGACAGGCTGCAGGTGGCTATTACCGACAATGTCTTCAGGCAAAAAGAGAGCCAATCAGCAGCCGGCACCGCAGCTACCTTGAAACATCGGCACTGGCAGCCAGCCCTGGCTGGCCTGGTGGCCGGCTTATTGCTGGGTATGTTTTTTAGTTATCTCCTTTTGCGGCCAGAAAGATGGCCCGAGTCGGCCAGCAGGGGGAATTCAAAGGTTAATTTACCAGCTGGCTTTGTCCAGAGAGTGGATCTGGCTCTGGCTCAGAGAGAAACACTGGATTACCTGGAGCGCAGCCAGTATCTACTTTTGGAACTTCTTCAGGCTAAAAGTCCCGACGAGGCTTCTGCTTTCCTGACTCAGGACAGAATACAAAAGCTATTAACAGAGAAAAAATATCTGAATAATCAGCTGGAAGAGGTGAAACTGGCCAAAGCCAAAATGCTCTGTGACCAGATTGAAATGCTTTTTCTGGAGCTTATTCAGTTAAGCCCGGAAATGTCAGAAACTGAGCTCCGCAGTCTCAGGGAAATCATTGAGGGTCGCCAGCTTTTATTGAAAATTAATCTGGTCAAAAAGGAATTACAGACAAGTGAGGTCTAAGGTGAAAAACCGGAATAAGACTTTGGTTTATCTGGCTGGCCTATTATTGCTGCTGGTGGTCGGTCTTTCTGCCCAGGTAGCAGGAGAAAAGATCAAGACAGATGAGCAGCTCCTACAGGAAGCTAAAGTACTCATTTTTGACAAAAAATGGGAGCAGGCTGAACAAAAGTTGAACGAGCTCATGAGCCGTTATCCTCAAAGTCCTTTTTATGCTCAGGCCCTATTCTATAAAGGCAAATGTTTATCTGAGCAGAAAGGCAAGGAGCTTCAGGCCTGGCAGACTTTTGAAGAATTTTTAAAGAGACCAGATAAACCTGAAGGGCTGGTAGAGGAGGCCAGAATCGCCAGCCTGGATCTGGCTTTTGCTCTTTATAAGAACGGGCAGACAGCATTTGGTCAGATACTGACAGACAGCTTGAATGATTCATCCCGGGTAATACGTTATTATGCTGCTTTTAAATTGAGTTACCTTGACGACAAGAAAATCGCCAGGAAGGCTGTACCCGTCCTGAAAAAATTGATGGTGGAAGAAAAGGACCAGGAACTAATTGATCGGGCCAAAATTGCCTTGCTTAGAATTTCACCTGAGTCTTTTCAGGAAATAAAAGATGAGCCTGCTTCTGGCGAATATCGCCAGATTAAAATCAGAATCTATGAAAAAGGTAAAAAAGCTCCCGCTGTTTCAGTTAATTTGCCTCTGGCTCTGGCTGATCTGGCTCTTCAGGCTATGCCCGAAGAAGACAAAAAACGGATCAAACAGCAGGGCTACGATCTCGACAGGCTTTTGAGCGACCTGGCCAGATCGCGGGAAAAACTGGTCAGAATCGAGGCAGACGGTGATTTAATTGAAATCTGGATTGAATAATTTCATAAAAAGTGTGAGGAGGATAAAAATGAAAAAGAAAGTCTTGATAGCCGGGCTGCTGGTGGTCTTCCTTTATCTGACAGTCGGGCCGTCTCTGGCCCTGGATAAAGACGATTATCAGGTCATAAAGAAGGCCGTCCAGGAGAATCCTAAAAGCCAGCCAGTCGGTGAGGCCAAGTGGTTTAAGGTTTTAGTTATTGATAAAGCCAGCGGCCAGGAAAAGGTAAAGGTGACCCTGCCTATTTCACTCGTGGAAATGCTGGCGAGCTGGGCAGAAAACAAAGATTTTAAAATGAAAGGCAGGGATGATGCCATGAAGATCCAGGAACTGATGAACCAGCTCAAAAAGGCTGGTCCCATGTCCATCATTGAAGTTAATGATGAGGATGAGATGGTTAAGATCTGGCTCGAATAATCCAATTAGTTGCCAATTGTTAAGAGTTTAAACGGGAAGCCCGGCCTGGCCGGGCTTTTTTTATGATTTTGATCAGCGCTTTAAATCAGCTTGGCTGGGGGAAAACGGTAAAATCGAAAGCCCTTTTGCCTGTCAGGTTTTTTGGTGTCAGGGCGTTGACTTTATCCTCTATTTTTTAAGATAATTAAAATCAAATTATCTTCATACAAGGAGTACTGGCAATGGCTAAATATCGTCTGGCAATTTTACCTGGTGACGGGATTGGCAAAGAGGTTATTGAAGCAGCCATGATCGTCCTGAAGCGACTTAATCTTGACGCCGAGTATATTTACGGCGATATCGGCTGGGAATTCTGGTGCCGAGAAGGAAACCCCTTGCCCGATCGCACAATTAAACTTTTAAAAGAAACTGACGCCTGCCTGTTTGGGGCTATTACTTCTAAACCCAAAGAAGATGCAGCCAGAGAACTGACCCCCGAGCTTCAGGGCAAGGGACTGTCCTATGTCAGTCCGATTGTCAAGCTCCGTCAGCTGTTCGACCTGTACATAAATCTCAGACCATGCAAAGCCTATCCGGGCAATCCGCTTAATTATCGGGACAATATTGATCTGGTTATTTTCAGGGAAAATACTGAAGGCAGTTACGCAGGCGTCGAATTTTTCCCCCTGCCAGAGGAAGTTCGTCAGGCATTGATGCTCCATCCCAAAATGAGGGATTTTAAGGATGTTCCGGCCGATGAAATAGCGGTTTCTACCAGAATTATGACTAAAAAAGGCTGTGAACGCATTGTCAGAGCAGCCTTCGAATATGCCCGGCAATATAAAAGGAAATCTGTCACCCTGGTCGAAAAGCCGAATGTTTTAAGAGAAACCGGTGGATTGATGTTGAGGGAAGCCAGAAGAGTAGCAGCTGAATATCCAGAGATTAGGTTTATTGAAGCCAATGTGGATGCCATGTGCATGTGGTTAATCAAAAATCCTCAGGATTATGATGTGCTGGTGGCAGAGAACCTGTTTGGCGATATCATTTCTGACCTGGCTGCCCAGCTGGTCGGTGGTCTTGGCTTTGCCTGTGCTGGAAATATTGGAGATAACTATGCTGTTTTTGAACCAACCCATGGCTCAGCTCCCAAATATACCGGCCTTTACAAGGTCAATCCAACCGCCACACTGCTGGCAGCAAAAATGATGCTCGACTGGCTGGGTGAAAAAGATCTGGCCGCTAGACTGGAGGGAGCGGTAGCTGAAGTCATCAAGGAAGGTAAAGTCAGAACCTATGATATGGGTGGCTCAGCTAAAACTCTGGATGTAGCTGAAGCCGTAGCCGCCAAACTTTAAGACAGGAAGGCTGGCAGGGCTGACCACTGGACAGAAGATGCTTGTTTTGAGCCTGGATACAACCACCCGTTTCGGCTCAGTTGCTCTGGTCGAAGGGAAGAAGCTCTTAGCTGAAATCAATTACCTTTCACCTTCTTCTCATTCTCGCCAGGTGTTTGAGGCCCTGGAGGCCTTGTTTAAAATTACCGGGAAAAAAATAAGTGAAGTAGACGGATTAGCGGTGGCCGCCGGACCAGGTTCTTTTACCGGCATCAGAATAGGTCTCAGTCTGGTGAAATCTTTATCTCTGGCTTCTGGCCGGCTGGTGGCGGCAGTTTCTGCTCTGACCGCTTTGGCCAGGAAATTGCTCTGGCCAGGCGTAAAAATCATAGCACCGGCGATTGATGCCAGAAAGGGTGAAATCTTTGCCTGCCTTTATCAGGTTGAAAAGTCAGAGCTGCAGGAGGTCGTACCGGCCGGTGCTTATGAACCGGAGAAGTTCCTGGCGATGATTTCAGCCGAGCATCCGATATATTTTATTGGAACGGGAGTCGATGTTTATCTTCCACTTATTAAAACCAAACTTGGCGAGCAGGCGGTTATAACAGGAACAAGTTATTATCTGGCAGCTGAAATTGGCCGGCTGGGCGAAGTCGTATTGGCTCAGGGCAAAGGCCTGAAACCAGAGGAAGTCGAACCAATCTATTACCGCCCATCTCAGGCTGAGGAGAAAAAAACTGAGCAGGTCCAGAGATAATCCACTTTTATTCCGCCGGATGAGGCCTGAAGACCTGAAAGAGGTGCTGGCCATAGAGAAAGCTTGTTTTTCCAATCCCTGGACCACCGATACTTTTTTGGGAGAAATTCAAAACAAAAGCATTTCCTTTCCGCTCGCCATCATCCATCTGGAAGACAGGAAGATCATTGGCTATATAATTTTCTGGCTAATAGGAAATGAAGCCCAGATTAATAATGTGGCCATACATCCCGATTATCAGGGGAAAGGCTACGGTGAACTGGCCATGCGCTATGTTCTGGAGCACTTGCGGGAGAGTGGAGCCGAGCTGGTAACTCTTGAGGTTAGAACCTCCAACCGCCCGGCTATAGCTTTATACCGCAAGCTGGGGTTTCAGATAATCGGTATCCGAAAAGACTATTATACCAATCCAGTTGAAGATGCTTATTTGATGGGCCTGACTCTGGATTAATGAACAATTCAATCAGTAGATGACCTTAACCAGGTAAAGTCCCCTGGCCGGAGCAGTGGGGCTAAGGCGGGTTCTCTTTTTACCTTTGAAAAGCTCTTCTATTCCTGCCGGGGCCAACCGGTTGCGCCCGACCATGAGCAGTGTTCCGACAATTGTCCTGACCATGTGGCGGAGGAAACCATTCGCTTCAATGGTAAAAACTAATTCTTCCTCTGTCTCTTCGAGGACAGAATGATAGACATGTCTGACCGGGTATTGATAATAACCGGATGAAAAGGCAGTAAAATCATCTTCACGTTCAAAATACCTGGCGGCCAGGCACATAGCTTCCTTATTCAAGGGATAGGGATAATGAAAAACGTAGCGATAATCAAACGGGCTGAGAATGGCTGAAGTCTTAATCCGGTAACGGTAAATTTTCGAAAGAGCAGATTTCCGTGCCTGAAAATCCCAGGGTACTCTGGCCACCTCCATAATTCTGATGTCGGGAGGCAGTAAGGCATTAAGGGCCCGGATAAAGTCACTCTCTTTGAGGTGACTGACTGCCCGGAAGCTGGCTACCTGGCCGATAGCGTGTACTCCGGCATCAGTTCGACCAGCCGCCTGCAGTTTTATTGTCTGAGCTGTCAGGCGCTGGAGAGCATTTTCTATTAAAGCCTGAATGGTGATTTTGCCCGGTTGCCGCTGCCAGCCATGATATTCAGTTCCTTCGTAGGATATAACCAATTTAAAATTTTCGGTCCGGGATGAACCGCTGTCTGATGGAGCTGGTTCCGGCCTCTCCCCGGCCGAACTTAACACCCGCCTCTCACTCATGGTTTCTCTCAGCTTTAATTTTGCTATTTTCCATCTGACAGAGCCAGCTCAACGGCTTCACTGGCTGAGTTGACGGCCAGGACACCCTCAATTTTCCAGGTATTGACCCCCACCACTTTTTTATTATACAGACGAGCAAAAGCTATTTCGCTCAGTGTGCCGTATTCACCGTCTATGGCAATAACAATGTCAGCGTTAAGGACAACTATCGAGTTCCGGTTAAGACCAATACCAGTGGCCAGGGGGAGATCGATAAAAGGATTAGCTTCTTCCAGGTTGGTCCCGGGTAAAATGCCAATGGTTAGCCCGCCAGCTTCCCTGGCTCCCCGGGCAGCTGCTTCCATCACGCCGCTCAGGCCACCGCAAACCAGAATGGCCCCGGCTTGAGCCAGCTTCTGCCCGGTTTCATAAGCAATTTTTAGCGCCTCTTCACCCGGCTGGTGTCCGCCGATTACGGCTACTCTTCTGGCTTTTCTAAGGTTTTTTTCAATCAATTCTGCTCTCCTTTCGGAACCTGTATCATCGGTTGACCTGAGGCTGACAATACAGGCAAAGACAAAAAATACCATAGCTCCTGCTCCAATTCAAAGGTCTGCAGTTTTAAATAATTCAATTAAAGGTTGGGAAATTTGACTAAAAGTAAGTGAATATGATATCTATATCTAAACTCGAGAAAAAAAATGGCCTATGTTAACTATGTAACCAAAAATATGGCCATTAAGATTGTCTATTATGGCCCAGGGCTCAGTGGTAAGACTACCAATCTCCGCTATATCTATTTTAAGCTCGAACCCGCCTATCGGGGAGAGTTGGTTTGCCTGGAGACGCCGGCTGAAAGGACATTCTTTTTTGACCTTCTGCCGATCAAAGCCGGCCTGATCAAAGATTTCAAGGTTCATTTTCAGTTGCTGACCGTGCCCGGTCAGGTGTTTTATGAGGCTTCAAGAAAAAGCGTTTTGAAGGGAGCAGATGGCATCGTCTTTGTGGCTGATTCTCAGCTACCACTCCTCGAGGCCAACCTGGAAAGTTTTGACGGTCTCAGGAAAAACTGTTTGGAGCAGGGAATAGACCTTAACCGCATTCCGCTTGTTTTCCAGTATAATAAAAGAGATTTGCCCAATCTGATTCCAGTAGAGACGCTCAACCGCTTGTTGAATTCAAGAAATTGTCCTTATATCGAAGCTGAGGCCATCAATGGCCGGGGAGTCCTGGAGACTCTTAAAGAAATAGCCAGGCTAACTGTGCCGGTGGTTAGAGCCAGTGTCTTTGGTGAAAATGTCAGCCAGAGTGAAAAAGCCCGGGAGGCGCCGGCTGAACCGGCCAGGATTTTGACCACTTCTGAACTCAGGGATGAGGTTGACCGGCCGGCCCCAAAAAGAAAAGCGGAGAAAAAACCAGAAGAGGCTCCGATCGAGTTCGTTAAACCAGGGAATGAAGCTCCTTTCCCGACGACCAGAATAAAAGTCCAATCAATAGAAGATATTGAACAGGAAATTGAACGTCTGTCCCGCGAGTTCGGGCTGGCCAAGAAAAAATAACAAACAGCCTGAGAATTATTGTTTTCCTATTCGTCCCTTCTTTTAAGGGACAATGCTGGTAAGAATTCTGAGTGCTTCTCTTCATGGGATAGAAGCCTATCAGGTAGAGGTGGAAGTCGATATTTCGCCGGGCCTGCCGGCTTTTGTTATCGTTGGCCTGCCTGATGCCGCCGTCCGTGAAAGCAAAGAAAGGGTCAGAGCGGCTCTGCGCAACTGTGGTTTTGACTTTCCCGCCAAGAAGATAATTATTAATTTAGCTCCAGCCAGTCGGAAAAAAGAAGGCTCTTCTTTTGATCTGCCGGTAGCCCTGGGCCTGCTGGCCTTTCTGGGAGTGGTAAAATCGGAAAATCTGAGTCGCTTTCTTTTTGTCGGTGAACTGACTCTGGAAGGAAGTTTGAAATCGGTCAGAGGAGCCCTGCCTTTTTCCCTTCTGGCAGCAGAAAAGAAATTGTCAGGCCTCATTTTACCCCGAAAGAATGAGAAAGAAGCCTGTCTGGTGAGGAATTTGCCTGTCTATGGGATGGATCATCTGCTGGAAGTCGTGAAGTTGCTCAATGGAGAAGCTGACATAAAAGCGGCCAGCTATTCGCTGTCTGATTTGATTGGAGAAGTCAAATCAGACGTTGATTTTTCGGAGGTGAGAGGTCAGCAGCAGGCTAAAAGGGCCCTGGAGGTGGCAGCCGCGGGCGGGCATAATATTCTGCTCATCGGACCGCCCGGTTCAGGGAAGACCATGCTGGCCAGGCGTCTGCCGACCATTCTGCCTGATATGGTATTCGAAGAAATAATTGAGGTCACCCAGATCTACAGCGCAGCTGGCCTTTTAGGGAATCGGGCAGCTATCAGTCAGAGGCCCTTTCGGGCTCCGCACCATACTATCACTGATACTGGGCTGGTTGGGGGCGGCAACTTCCCACGGCCTGGTGAGGTCAGTCTGGCTCATCGGGGCGTGCTTTTTATGGATGAATTCCCAGAATTTGGCCGCCAGGCACTGGAAAGCCTGCGTCAGCCCTTGGAAGATGGCCACGTTACCATTTCGCGGGTGGCTTCCAGCTTGACTTTTCCCTGTTCCTTTATGCTGGTTGCAGCCATGAATCCATGCAGTGATGTATTTCTTGGTTCTGGACTGGGAGTGAACTGCACAGAAATCGAAAGGAGAAAATATTATTCGAGATTATCCAGACCACTGCTGGATAGAATCGATATTCAAATCGAAGTTCCCGCTGTAAAATACCAGGATATAATCGGGCGACCTCCTGGCGAATCTTCCGCTGAGATTAAAAAAAGGGTTTCGGCGGCCAGAAAAATTCAACTGGAAAGATTTAAAGGGAAAAAGATATTGTCGAATTCACAAATGAGTTCCAGGGATCTGGGACAGTTCTGTCGGGTAGAAGCTGAAGGGCAGAAACTACTGGAAACAGCTATGAAGAGGTTTCAGTTCAGTGCCAGAGCTTACGACCGGATTTTAAAAGTGGCCAGGACGATTGCTGATCTGTCCGGTCAGGAAAATCTATCGGCTTCAGCTCTGGGCGAAGCTGTCCAGTATCGTCTCCTGGACATCTTTTAATTAACGTTGACTTTTGAGCTTCATTTATCTATATTACGCCAATAAAAATGGACAGCAAATCTAAGGTCAGTCCCGGCCAACCCAGAAATCAATTGCTGCGGGTCTTTGGCCTGTTTGACGTGACTTCCATTGTCATTGGAGGCATTATTGGCTCCGGAATTTTTATGGTTCCTGCTGAAATCGCCAGCGCCGTCAAATCACCCCTGCTGATGCTGGCTGTCTGGGTAGTCGGCGGTTTTCTGAGTTTTCTGGGCGCCCTGGCCCTGGCTGAACTTGGCGCGGCCCTGCCCGAGGCTGGTGGGATTTATGTTTATCTTCGTGAGTCCTATGGCTCGTTTATCTCTTTTCTTTTCGGCTGGACGCTTTTTTTCGTTATTGATTCAGGGGCTATTGCTACTCTGGCTGTGGCTTTCTCTGCCAACTATCTGCCTTATTTTATAGAAATGTCTCCACTCATGACCAAACTGGCAGCAGTGGTCTTTATCGTTTTTCTGGCTACGGTGAATTATTTTGGCGCCAGACAGGGTGGAAATTTGCAGAATCTGTTAACGGTAATAAAACTAGTGGGCATCTTCGGTATCTGTGCCGCTGTCTTCCTTTCAGGGAAAGGGAATCCAGCCAATTTTGTCACCCCAGGAGTTGGTGGATTTTCTCTCGATTTGCTCAGCAGTTTTGGAGTCGCTCTGATTGCTACCTTCTGGGCTTATAAAGGCTGGGAAACGGCCACTTATAGCGCCGGTGAAGTAAAAAATCCAGAAAAAAATCTACCGCTGGGGATTCTGATTGGATTATTTGGTGTTATTATCATTTATTTGCTGGCTAATCTGGCTTATCTGTATATTTTACCTTCTTCGGCGATAGCCACTTCAGACCGAGTTGCAGCTGACGTCATGATGGTGGCTGTTGGACCACTTGGTGCTTCTATTATCTCTGTAATTATTCTTTTTTCCATCCTGGGCTCAGCCAATCAGAACATGCTTTGCTCCCCCCGGGTCTATTATGCGATGGCTCAGGACAAGCTGTTTTTTAAGGCCATAGCCAGAATTCATCCCCGTTTTAAGACTCCTTATGTTTCGATCATTGCTATCAGCCTCTGGAGTATAGTTCTTAGCCTGTCCGGGACATTTGATCAGCTTTTTACTTATGTGATTTTTGGTGAGTGGATCTTTTTTGGCCTGACGGTGGCAGCTGTCTTTATTTTGCGTCGTAAAAGACCGGATTTACCCAGACCTTATAAGACCTGGGGTTATCCCTGGGCTCCAGCCCTGTTTGTTCTGGCTGCCCTGGCCATATCGGTCAATTCTTTAATCAAACAGTTCTTAAATTCCATGGCTGGACTGGGGATTATTTTTCTTGGAGTTCCAGCTTATCTTTACTGGAAGAGAAAACAAAAAGACTGATCGGGCTGGATCTTTAAGCCATTTATTGTTTAAATTGCCCCTCATCAACCACTATCTTTCCTTGCTTGATAACTGTCCTGACTGGATTTCTCCCCAGTTCATAAGCCAGGTGAATATAGGAGGGGAGGCCAGCCAGGAGGAGATCAAAAGACTTGCCGACTTCAATTGAGCCCACTTCATCCTGGCGATCAATGGCATAAGCGGCATTGATCGTGCAGGCATTCAGGGCTTCCTCTACTGTCATCTTCATGGTAAAAACGCCCAGTTGCAGCACAAAAAGCATCGACAGCAAATTTGAACTGCCTGGATTAAAGTCGCTGGCCAGGGCGACGATTGCCCCGCGATCGATCAGTTCTCTGGCCGGCGCCTTTTTATCGGACATAAGGAAAAAGGAAACTCCGGGGAGAAGAACTGCCGCTGTCCGGCTACCAGCTAATTTTTCCAGGCCGGCAGGAGTGATATTGATCAGGTGCTCGACTGACCTCGCTCCGAGTTCTACTCCCAGTTCTGTGCCACCGATCGGCACAAATTCATCAGCATGGATTTTAAGTTTATAGCCAAGTTTGAGAGCGGCCACAGCCAGTTCTCTGGTTTCTTCCAGATTAAAAACGGTTGGTTCGCAGAATATATCAAAAAACTCGGCCAGATTAGCCTGTTTGACTTCAGGCATCATCTCTTCTTTTAACCATTTGATATAAAGCCCGTGATCAGACTTATATTCTGGTGGTATCTCGTGAGCCCCCATAAAAGTGGGCACAATTGATACAGGCTGCCGGTTGGCCAGGCTGTGTAGCACCAGCAGCTGCTTGAGTTCGTCCTGACGATTAAGGCCATAGCCGCTTTTGGCCTCAATGGTTGTTGTCCCGTTAAGCAGCATTATTTCCAGCCTTTTCAAGCAGATAGCCTCCAGCTCCTCAGCTGAAATCGACCTGGTGGCCTTGACTGTTGTCTGAATACCCAGTCCCATTTCTGCCAGCTGCTGGTAGGTATAGCCGGCTATTCTCAGGGAAAACTCCCTGGCTCGGTCACCGGCAAAAGGCAGGTGAGTGTGACAATCAACGAAGCCAGGCAGACCAACCAGGCCAGAAGCATCAATGACCCGGGCCTTCTCACTTAAAGAGACCCTGGCCCGAAAATCATTTTCCTGACCGACAAAGACAATCCGCCCGCTGGAGCCAGCTACCCAGGCCTTTTCTAAAAGTCCTACCTCCTTCATGGCTTTTTTGACCCTGAATTTCTCTCCGGCACAGGTAACTAGTTGTGAAATATTGGCAACAACTGTATCAGCGTAAATCACTGGGTGTTTTCCTTATGGCTGCTTGCCTCATTTTTCTCATGAAAGCCGGAATATTCATTTCATTCCAGTCAGGCTCAGACTGGCCGGCTTCCAGGAATGGCTCCTGATTGCCTTTTGGTTCAAAAACATAAGGTGGAGTAGAAGAGGTAACTGGCACGGCTGGTTGAGACCTGGTAAGCCTGGTTCTTATTTCTTCAGTTGTCGGACGTTTGCTTTCCCGATGTTCGAAGCCGGTAGCGATAACTGTGATCTTGATAGCTTCTTTCATCTCCTCGTCGAGGACGGTGCCAAAAATAATGTTGGCTTCTGGATCAGCCAGACTCGTAATGAGCTGAGAGGCTTTAGAAACTTCATGCAGGGTCATATCTTTTCCACCGGTGACATTGATCAGAACTCCCCTGGCCCCTTCAATAGAAGTATCCACCAGCAGGGGGCTGCTGATGGCCTTCTGAGCCGCCTCCACTGCTCTGTTTTCTCCTGAGGCCAGGCCTGTTCCCATAAAAGCCATGCCCATGCCCTTCATGATTGACTTGACATCGGCAAAATCAAGGTTAATCAAACCCGGTCTGGTTATTAGATCAGAAATACCCTGGGTTGCCTGGCGTAAAACATCGTCGGCCAGCCGGAATGATTCGGAAATAGAGGTGTTGAGATTGACAGTTTCCAGAAGTCTTTCATTGGGGATGGCTATAACTGTGTCAACGACCTGTTTAAGTTCCTGCAAGCCTTCTTCTGCCTGCCGGAATCTCACCCGGCCCTCAAAATTAAAGGGCATGGTAACAATGGCAATAACCAGAATATCCATCCCCGTGGCCAGATTGGCGATGACCGGTGTAGCCCCGGTGCCTGTCCCACCGCCCAGGCCAGTGGTCAGAAATACCATGTCAGCCCCTTCCATAACCTCAGCCAGGCGGTCAGTGTCTTCTTCGGCTGCTTGCCGGCCAACCTTTGGATCACCGCCAGATCCCAGTCCCTTGGTTAGTTTGTCGCCTATCTGAATCTTAACCGGGGCAAGGTTGGTCGAAAGAGCCTGTTTATCAGTATTAACCACAATGAAATCGACTCCTTCAATTCCTGCCTCGATCATGCGGTTAACAGCATTGCCGCCACCACCGCCAACACCTATCACCTTAATTTTGGCTCCGAATGGCTCTTCTGCTAAACGAAACTTTATTTTGCTACCAGCATCGTCTCTCATCTTCTCCTCCTTTTTATTCATTGAACCAGTCTTTAATTTTTGTCCAGAAGCCTTTCTTTTTATCTCTGGAAAAGCCACGCTCCTGAATCTGGTTATAACCGTATAGAATCAGCCCCACAGCTGTGGCGTAATCGGGTGTGCTGACCCGGTCGATTAGCCCACCAATATAACTGGGGTCTCCTCGTCTGACCGGCAAATCAAAAATTTCTTCGGCCACTTCTTCCAGGCCATCCAAGAGAGCTGTGCCTCCGGTCAAAACCAGACCGGAGTTCAGGGATTTTTCATAACCCATCCTTTTAATGTCACCATCTACGAGTCTGAAAATTTCTTCAGCTCGGGGCTGGATGATATCAGCCAGAATCTGTCTGGACAGCAGCCTTGATTTTTTGGTTTTGCCCACAGTTGGAACTTCAATTGTTTCCTGTTCCTCTGTTATTGGTAAGGCTACACAACCATATTTCTTTTTTATTTTTTCAGCCTCAGGGATAGGTGTCCTGAGCCCGACGGCAATATCATTGGTAAAATTATCTCCGCCCAGCGGAATGGTGGATGTATACCAGAGAGAGCCGCGTTCAAAAATTGCCACCTCGGTTGTTCCAGCTCCCAGGTCAATCAGACCAACACCCAGTTCCCGTTCATCCTGGGTCAGAGTGGAATAGCTGGTGGCAATCTGATTCAGGACGATTTCCTGAATGCCAATATTGGACTTTTCCAGGCAGTTTTTCAGGTTTTGAAGAGAGGTTATGGCTGAAGTTACAATGTGAACATTGACTTCTAGCTTGATGCCACTCATGCCGAGTGGATCCTTAATGCCATCCTGTTCATCCACAATGAATTCCTGCGGAATAATATGAATGATCTCACGGTCAGGGGGGATGGACAGAGCCCGTGCCTGGTCAATAACCCGTTTTATGTCCTCTCTGGTAATCTCCCGGTTTTTGCCAGAGACCGCTACCACCCCCCGGCTATTGAAGCTTTTAATGTGAGCGCCTGAGATGCCGACATAGGCTGAATCTATTTCGACTCCGGCCATCAGCTCAGCTTCTTCCTGGGCCTTTTTAATAGCTGAGATGGTTTGGTCCAGGTTGACCACCACTCCTTTGCGAATGCCTTTCGATTCGGCTACCCCGATGCCTATAATCTCAACCTTTTGTTCTTCGGTAATTTCACCAATAATCGCTACGGTTTTTTTCGTGCCGATATCCAATCCTACCAGATAATTATTCCTGGCCATTTAACTTGCCTCCTTTTCCCGGGCAGAAGCCTTTTCTGCCTGCAGAGTCAGCGGTTTAATATAAATGCGATCATTCAGTCTGAGGTCAATATATTCAACCGGACCAAACTGTTCTGCCCAGGCACTCAGGCTGGAAAGATAGTAATCCAGGCTTTCGGCCAGGTTGGAATCACTCGCCATGATTTTCACGGGATCTCCGGCCAGTTGAACTTCCAGAGACGAGCGGTCCATAAGCTTAATTGTTCTTATTCTGGCCCTTAAAGCCGGCTGCAGGCGGTCCAGAGCCTGACAGGTCAGAGCAATTTTTTCTTTGTAGTTCTGATGCCAGTTGCCGCTATCCTCGAGAAGAGGCCAGGAGTCAGCAGGCAATTCAGCGTAAGAGGCAATGACTTCTCCTTCCTCGTCAACTAATTGGTAATTTCCCCGGTGGATATATAACCTGGGAATACGAGGAATGGCCTCAACTTTGAGTACAGAAGGAAGGATTTTTTCCAGTCGGACTTCTTTGACACCCGGCAGGCGAATGAGTCTCGACCTCAAATAATTCAAATCGCAAGCGATGATATTACCCAGATCATATTGAGCGAGGTAATGTTCTATTTGCTGTTTGACCTGAGGGCTGGTGGAAATGACTTCCACCCTTTTGATTTCCAGCCGGTCACAGGAAATCACATAATAGTAAGCACCGGTCAGGCCGGCGAAAAAAGTTGCTATCAGACCGAAAATGAGCAATAGATGCTTGATAGAAAGAACTTTCCTGGTGCTTCTGGTTCTGGTAACAATATTTTTATCAGGGCGATGAAAAGACTGTTTTTCTGCTGGAAAATCTGAAAATAACGGTCTGGTCAGGGGATATCTATTTTCAACTGCCATTTGTTTTCTCCTTTTCCAGGATTTTTATAACTTCCGGAATGATCCTATTAATATGGCCTGCTCCCAGCACAAGCAGCATATCGCCGGGCCGAAGCTCATTAGCCAGCAGGGCTGGCAGCTTATCCAGCTCTGGCTCAAACCAGACATTGGTCTGACCCGACCGCCAAATCTCCTCAAAAAGATTTCGGCCGCTAACTCCGGGAATCGGCTTTTCACCAGCCGGATAAATTTCGGTTAAGAAGAGCAGATCAGCCTGACGGAAGGCGGTAGCAAACTCGCTCTGAAGCCTGGCCAGGCGAGAGAAGCGATGGGGCTGAAACGCCACCACCAGCCGCCTTTTCCAGCCTGTTCTGGCCGCCTGCAGGGTGGCTTTGATTTCGGTCGGATGATGGGCATAATCTTCAATGATCATGATATCATTAACGACTCTTTTTAGTTCAAAGCGGCGTCCGGTACCACTGTAATCTTCCAGTGCCTGGAGGATGGTTTGCATCTCGATGTCCAGGTCCAGTCCAACGGCCGTGGCGGCCAGGGCATTTAAAATATTGTGCTGACCGGGAACGTTAAGTTCCAACCGGCCTGCTTTCTGGCCGTGAACATAAAGAATCGAATAACTGGAAAAACCATCAAATTCAAAATCACGGGCTTGAATATCTGCCTCAGGTGAAAAACCATAAGTTATAACTTTCCTTTCGATTTGAGGCATAATACTCCGTAAATTGAGGTCATCAAGGCAGAGAATAACCGGACAGTAAAAGGGCACTTTATTGGCAAAATAAACAAAGGTTTTTTTAATTTCATTCAGCGTTCCATATTGATCAAGATGTTCCTCGTCAATATTGGTCAGAACAGCGATAAAAGGAGAGAGATAAAGAAAAGACCGATCACTTTCGTCCGCTTCGGCCACAATGAAATCACCCTCACCCAGCTTGGCATTTGACCCAACGGTATTTAATCGCCCGCCAACAATGATGGTCGGATCATAACCACCGGCTTCCAGTACCTGAGCGGTCATCGAAGTGGTAGTAGTTTTCCCATGAGCTCCAGCTACGGCAATTCCATATTTCATCCGCATTAACTCGGCCAGCATTTCCGCTCTCGGAATAACTGGAATCTTTAGAGCCTTGGCCCGGGCGACTTCGACATTATCTTCTTTGACTGCGGAGGAAATAACCACAACGTCGGCTTCTTTTAAATTGTCAGCAGAATGCCCGATAAAAATCTGGGCTCCTAAATTGCGCAGTCTGATAGTCGCTTCATTTTCCTGAAGATCTGAACCTGAAACCTGATAGCCAAGATTGAGCAGAACTTCGGCAATCCCGCACATGCCGGTACCGCCAATGCCGACCATGTGAATACGGTTGAGTTTTCTATAGCCTCTTCTTACCACTAGTCTCTCCTTCCTTCGGCTTTAATCATGTCGAGAGCCAGTCTGGCCAGGCGGTCGGCACTATCTGTCCTTCTGAGCTTCTGGAGATTATCTCCCATTCGAATCAAAGCCTCATGGTTATTCAAATAAAATTTCAGCCGGTCCAGGAGGATTTCAGGTTTAAAATCCTTTTCTAAGAGGATCTCGGCTCCTCCAGCTTGCTCCAGTTCCCTGGCATTCCATTCCTGATGATTATCGGCGGCGGCGGCAAAAGGAACCAGGATGGCTGGCCTGGTGGCGGCGATGAGTTCGGCACAGGTGGTAGCACCAGCCCGACATAGAACCAGATCAGCCGCGGCCAGATAGTCAGCCATAGGTGAAAAATAGGGGCTGACTGTGACCTGTTCCAGGCCGGCCAGCTCATAAGCTTCTTTGACCCGCTGGAAATCTCTTTCTCCTGTTTGGTGATAAATGATCAGAGAATTTTTTAACTCCCTGAGAAGGGGCAGGCTTTCTATAATTCTGTCGTTTAAAAATTTTGACCCCTGACTGCCCCCAAAAATGAGCAGGGTCAAAATCGGCCCGGGTTGTTTGCGCTGAATCCGGTAGAACTCCGGTCTGACCGGATTGCCCAGCAGGATACCTTTGCCCCTGAAATAGCGAAGTGAAGAAGGAAAAGAAACGACTGCTCGATCAGCAAAGTGGCTGAGCAAACGGTTGGTAAAACCGGGCAGAGCATTCTGTTCAAGAATTAGAGTGGGCTTTTTCAGAAGAGAAGCGAGCAGGACAACCGGTCCGGAACTGAATCCACCTACCCCGATTACCAGAGCAGGCTGATAGCTTAAAATAATAACTAGTGACCTGGCCAGAGCCAGCGGCAGCAAAGCTAACCCTTTGAGCTTTTTCCAGCCACGGCTTTTTAATCCTTCTACGGGCAGAGTTAGATAGGTCAGTGATTGCTCATTCATTATTCTTTTCTCAACAGCCCGCTGGCTGCCGATATAAATCAATTCTATTTCTGGCTCCAATTCTTTTAACTTCTGGCCAAGGACCACAGCTGGATAGAGATGTCCACCTGTTCCTCCTCCACTGATGATTATTCTTTTCTTACTCATAGCAGTGGTTTGGCCTCCACCCTTCTCTGGGAAATATTTAGTAGCAGTCCGACAGACAGAAGGTTGCAAAGCAAGGATGAGCGTCCATAGGAAATAAAGGGAAGGGGAATACCAGTTACCGGTCCCAGTCCCAGGACAACACTGATATTCAGGAGAGCCTGGATGGCCAGGCTGATGGTCAAACCATAGGCAATTAACTGGTAATTTTGATGTGAAGCCCGATCGGCAATTTTTAGCCCGCGGGTCAGAAAAGCGAGAAAGAGAATAATGACAGTCAGGCTACCAGCCAGGCCGGTCTCTTCACCAATAATGGCAAAAATAAAGTCGGTATGAGCACAGGGCAGAAAATAGAGTTTCTGAGTGGAGGCTCCAAGACTAACTCCCAGCAGGCCACCTGACCCAATAGCTAACTGTGATTGCCTGACCTGAAAAGCCTTACCCAGCGGGTCCTTGTCAGGCTCGAGAAAGCCATGAACCCGGTTAAGCCGGTAGTTGGCTGAAAAAAGAAAAATAGTAAAGATAATACAGACCAGAAGTCCAGGAACAATAAAATATTTTAGTTTTACGCCACCCAGGTAAAGAGTAATAGTCGAAATCAGACAAAGGAAGGCAGCTGTGCTGTAATCAGGTTCGAGCAAAATGAGGAGGACAAAAGCTAGGATGACAGCGGCCGGAATTAACAGCGTTTTCCAGTGATTAATTGTCTGGGCTTTGTCTGTGCAGTAATTGGCCAAAAAGACAATCAAAACGACCTTGGCCAGCTCTGAAGGTTGAAAACGAATGCCAAAAACTTGAAGCCAGCGATGGGCTCCAGCTACAGGTGGCATGGCCAGGCACAGCAAAAGCAGCACAAAAGTAAAAGCGGTCAGAACATAAACCAGGCGTTTCCAGGTAAAGAACGGCTGCCGGATAGAAGCTATGATAAACATCATAATCAGACCACCGATAGCGGCCACAATTTGCTGGGTTAGAAAATAGAAGCTCTGGTGGTATTTTTCAGCGGCCAGAATGACGGATGAACTGAAAACCATGATGATGCCAATAAGGACAAGAGCCAGGGTCGTGGCGAAAAGTGTCTTGTCGAAGGAATACCGCCTGAAAACTTCCATTATCTTTTCTCCTGGATTTTTCTGGCCAGGCGATTAACTTCTTTTTTAAACAGCCGGCCTCGTTCTTCAAAATTTTTAAACATGTCCCAGGAGGTGCAGGCCGGTGCCAGGAGAACTACATCTCCCGGGCTGGACAGATCGTAAGCCTTTTCCACCAAGTCTCTAAAGCTCTTAGCTTCTTCGAGCGGACAAACTCCCTGGATAGCCTGTCTGATTTTTTTTCTGGCTTCGCCTATTAACAGCACTTGCTTGACTTTTCCTTTTAATGCGCGACGGAGGGGAGAAAAGTCTCCCCCCTTGTCGCGCCCCCCGAGGATAAGGATAATCGGCTGGTCAAAACTTTCGATAGCTTTAATGGTGGCATCAACGGTGGTCGCTTTGGAATCATTGACAAATAGTACACCCCTGATTTTTCTGACTTCTTCCAGACGGTGTTCCAGTCCTTTGAAGTTTCGGATGGTCTGTCTGATGGAGGTCAGGCTGGCTCCAGCCAGACGGGCAGCCAGAATGGCGGCCATCACATTCTCTTGATTGTGAACCCCTCTTAATCTGATATTCTTGACATCTATGACCGGAATTTCTTCCCCCAGTTTCAGAATAATCTTCGAGCCCTGGAGGTAGCAACCCCGGGGTACTGAATGCTTTCGACTGAAAGCATAGAGTTCTTGTCTTTTTTCCTGTCTCCAGACCCACAGGTGCGGATCATCACGATTAAGAATTACCTGATCTTCAGGTTGACTGTGATCAAAAAGTTTCTTTTTAGCCTGGAGATACGCCTCAAAGGTCCGATGCCAGTCAAGGTGATTGGGTGAAATGTTGAGGAAAACAGAGATATCGGTCCTGAACTTTTCAGTGAATTCCAGTTGAAAACTGGACAGCTCGGTCACCACCAGATGACCGGGCTTAACCTTTGGGATAAATGACACAAGCGGCTGGCCAATGTTACCGGTCAGATGAACTTTGAAACCGGCCCTTTTAAGCATTAGATAAATAAGAGTGGTGGTGGTTGATTTGCCATTGGTCCCGGTAATTCCGATCAGTTTTCCCCGCAGATAAGGGTAAGCAAGCTCTATTTCTGAGATAACCTTTATGCCTTTTTCTCTGGCGGCCAGAACTTCGGGCAGGGGAGGCACGCCCGGACTTAAGACCACCAGCTCTGCCTGTAATAAAGTTTCCAGGCGATTGGCCCCTGTATCGAAATTAACGCCTTTAGCCCTGTATATTTCCACCCGCTCCAGTTCTGCTTCGGGCTTTTTATCTGAAACGGTAATATTAGCTCCCTGGCTGAGGAGAAAATCGCAGACAGCCTGGCCAGTCCGGCCGAAGCCGACTACGACCACTCTTTTATCTTTTAATTCCATTTGTTACCTCAGCTTTAAGGTGGTCAAACTGAACAGGGCAAAAATAATCCCCATTATCCAGAAACGGATAACAACTTTTTCTTCCGGCCAACCAATCAATTCAAAATGATGATGGAGCGGTGCCATACGGAAAACTCTTTTCCCTCCAGACAGCTTGAAATAGGTGACCTGGAGGAGAACCGATAAAGCTTCCAGGATAAAAACCCCAGCCACGAAAAGGAGCAGAAATTCCTGTTTTATCAAAATGGCCAGAAGTCCAAGAGTCCCGCCTAAAGACAGGGCACCAACATCACCCATAAAGATTTCTGCCGGATGGCAGTTAAACCAGAGGAAACCCAGGCAGGCTCCCGCCAGAGCTCCGGCAAAAACGGTTAGTTCGGCGGCCAGGGGAACTCTTAGTATGTTTAAATATTGTGACCAGATGGCGTGGCCGGCGACATAGGTCAGGGCGGTCAGGGCGGCAGCTGAGATCAGGGTTAAACCTATGGCCAGACCATCCAATCCATCGGCCAGGTTAACCGCATTGGATGAGCCGACTAAAATAAATAGAATCCAGGGGAGATACAACCAGCCCAGATAGAGTGTCCATTCTTTAATAAAAGGGAAAGTTAAATGCAGATCGAATTTTCCTTTAAAGCCAATGAGAACAAGAATAAGAGCAATCAAACCAGAAACAGTGATTTGAAGGATTAATTTCTGCCTGGTGTTCAATCCAAGAGAACGGTGGCTACGGTACTTAATGAAATCATCTATGAACCCGATCAGGCCAAAAAGGCTCAGGCCGGCCAGGCCCAGCCAGACATAGATATTGCCAAGATTCCCCCAGAGCAGGGTGGAGACAACTGTCGCTCCGATGATGATCACCCCGCCCATCGAAGGAGTCCCTTTTTTGGAAAGGTGAGTCGATGGTCCTTCTTCCCTTATTTCCTGGCCAATCTGATGCTTTCGAAGCACCTTGATAAACACTGGCAGGAAGATAAAGACAAAAAGGAGAGCAGTCATTCCACCCAGAGCTGTTCTGACCGTGATGTAGCGGAAAACATTAAAAAAGAAAATATATTTTCTGAGTGGAACAAGCAGCCAGTAAAGCACTTTAGTTCTCCATCGCTTTTTTCAGATTTTCGACTATGGTTTCCAGGCTCAAGCCTCTCGAACCTTTGACCAGAACGAGATCGGAGGGCCTTATAAATGATTTAAGCCAATCTGCTACCTCTTCTGGTCGGTCAAAAGATTCAACCCTGGCTGAATCCAGCCCATGGCGGACAGCTCCCTCGGCTATAAGTCTGGCTCTGGAGCCAACTGTAACCAGATAGTCCCAGCCATAAGCAGGAAGAAGAGCGCCCGCTTCCAGATGATATTGATTCTCGGCAGGTCCCAGTTCAAGCATATCGCCCAGCACCGCAATTTTCCTGCCAGCCAGAAGCCGGCCGAGGCTTTTCAAGACCTCTTCCAGAGCGACCGGATTGGAATTGTAAGAATCGTCATAGATGGTGGTTCCGCTTTTCAATTTAATAATCTCGCCACGGTGGGCGAGAACAGGCAGCTGATGAAGTGAAGAAATAATCTCAGTCAGCCCGAGGCCAAAATAATAGGCAACGCCACAGGCGGCCAGAACATTGGTTATAAGTCCCTCATTTAAGATGGGCAGTTCAACCCTGGCTTTTTCCCGTCCGTAAATGAGGCTAAAACTCAATCCAGACCAGCCGTGATATTCAATATCTTCAGCTCTTATTAAACATCTATCGCTTTTACCAAAATAGATAATTTTATCAGGCGGGAAATCAGCCGCAATTTGCCTGATGAGTGGATCGTCGCCGTTAAGAACGGCATTTGCTCCTGGCTTAGCCCCGGCCAGAATTTCCTTTTTAGCCAGAGCAATTTCTTCCAGGTTCTGGAAAAACTCAAGATGAACTGGAGCAATCCTGGTAATGACTGCCACTTCCGGAGGAGCAATTTCTACCAGTCTCTTAATTTCACCAGGATGATTCATGCCCATTTCCAGAACCGCTATCTGGTGAGAATCGTTCAGGGCGAGAATGGAAATAGGTAAGCCGATCTGATTATTATAATTACCCATCGATCTGAGCACAGAAAAACGTGCGGAAAGCAGACTGGCAGTCAATTCCTTGGTGGAAGTTTTGCCTATACTTCCAGTTATACCTACCACCCGGAGCTGACTTTCGGCCAGCACCCTGGCCGCCAGTTGTTGAAGAGCTTGAAGGGTATCGGCCACTTGAATTAAGCCGAAGTCTGGTGGCAGATCTCTTACTTCCCTGGAGATACAGGCAGCTACCGCCCCTTTTTTTCTGGCTTCAGTCAGGTAATCGTGGCCATCTCTAATTCCCTTCAGAGCAAAAAACAAAGAACCCGGCCTGGCCTGCCTGGAATCGAAAGTGTAGGCCACTATTCTGGTTCCTGGCTCACCTTGAATTATTTTCCCGCCGGTGAGCTCGGCCAGACGGGCAAGAGATAAAGAAGCCATCCTATTTTTTCTCCTCGAGTTTCTTTATTATCTCCAGAGCTATCCCATAGTCGCTAAAAGGAAGAGTTTGATCTTTAAAGATTTGATAGGTCTCATGGCCTTTACCGGCTATCACCACGAAATCGCCAGGAGCAGCCATGACCAGGGCTTTTTGAATTGCTGACCGCCGGTCAACAATCGATTCGTAATTTTTGCTTCCGACTTTGAGAAAACCCTGCTCGATATCCTTAATAATTTTTTCCGGGTCTTCGGAGCGGGGATTATCGGAGGTAATGATAGTCCAGTCAGCCAAATGGGCCGCCACTTCTCCCATTCGTGGGCGCTTGCTTCGATCCCGATCCCCACCGCAGCCAAAAATTAATATGATTCTGGTCGGATTTAGACTCCTCACGGCCAGCAGCAAATTTTCCAGGGCGTTATCGGTATGGGCATAATCCACGATAACGGACAGGCCAAGAGAATTAGGTACAAATTCCAGCCGACCTGGTATGGATTCCAGCTGGCTTATTCCTTTGACAATAGCCTGGGGGCTGATTCCCAGGACGAGGGCAGCCGAAGTGGCTGCCAGAAAATTATATAAATTATGACGTCCAATCAGTTTTGTTTTGAAATTAAGCCGTCCACCCGGATAAGAGACCTGAGCTTTCATTTCCCGGCCGGCGATCTCAAAGCTTTCAATTCGGACCAGAGCTTCTGGCCTGAAACCGAAGGTGATGGTTCTCATCGGCAGCTCTGAAATCAGCTTCTGGCCCCAGACATCATCGATGTTAACTATTGAGGCCTGCCTCTTGTGATTCAGGAAGAAAAGCTTTTTTTTAGCTTCAAAGTAATTTTCCATTGTCTGATGATAATCGAGATGTTCGCCGCTGAGATTAGTAAAAATGGCCAGGTCAAAACCTATCCCCAGGACTCTCTTTAACTCCAGGGAATGGGAAGAAACTTCCAGCACACAATGGCTCACACCAGAATCAACCATTTGCTTTAATATCTTTTGAATATCTGGCGCTTCTGGAGTTGTTCTGGGAGCGGCACAACGCTGATTATTCCAGCGATAGTCAATCGTCCCGATAACTCCAGGATTCAGTCCGGCGGCCTGGAGAATAGCTTCGAGGATATAACTGACCGTCGTCTTACCCTTGGTGCCGGTAATGCCGATTGTCTTTAGCTTAAGTGCTGGATGACCATAAAAGGTTGCCGAAATTAAAGCCAGAGCTTCCCTGGCATCTGGCACTTGAATCCAGGTCAGGTCTAATTCTTCTGGCTTCTGACGCTCTGAGACAATGGCTGTAGCGCCTTTCTGCTTAGCTTCAGGAATAAAATCATAGCCATCTGCTTTAAGACCTTTGACCGCCACGAAGATGTTACCCGGTTCAACCAGATGGGAAGAATAGGCAATGCCTGAAATATCCAGATCAGGCTGGCCCCAGAATCTGACCACCTGAATTTCAGATAGAAGTTCTTTAAGTGTCATTTCAGTCAGTAACTCCTGATTCTTTCGTCTGCCTGGCCAGGATCATATTTTCGGGCAATTTTTGCGGTGGCTCATGGTAATAAAGCAGGGCTTTGCGGGCTATTTCTCTGAAAACTGGAGCTGCTACCTGACCACCATACTGAGGACCTTTGGGTTCATCAATGACGACAATCATGGAAATCAGTGGATGGTCGGCCGGGGCGAAACCAACAAATGAAGCAACATGCCTGGAAATAGAATAAGCTCTAAGAGCTGGATCAAATTTCTGAGCGGTACCGGTCTTGCCGGCCAGTTCATAACCATCCAGTCTGGCCTGGTTACCTGTACCTCTTTCCACAGCTGGCTTAAAAACCAGGTCCACCAACTCGCGAGCAGTTTTTTCTGAAATCACTGGCTGCCGAGATTCATCTGACCTCAAACTGCCATCTGAGATGTTTTGCTGCGTATAGGGACCAATCAATCCAACTTTCGGTCTGACCAGATAGCCACCGGTCGCATAGACATTCATTGCCCTGAGAATCTGCAGGGGAGTAGCAGCCAGTTCGTAACCAATAGCCACTCGCAGAGATGATTTTCTCCATTTTTCCAGCGGGTGGACGATGCCTGCTTCCTCACCGGGAAGATCTATCCCGGTTTTTTCGCCAAATTGAAAAGCTTTAAACATGTGGTAGAGATTTTTCTCGCCTATAATCTCAGCAATTTGAATTGAACCGACATTAGAAGAATGAATGAACACATCGGGGAAGCTCAAAATACCCAGCCGGACATGATCTCTAACACTTGTCCCTCCAAAGGTCATGGAACCGGTGCGGCAATCATAATAAGTATTATAGCTGATGCCAGCCAGTTCCCGGGCGGCGGCCGCGGTGACCACCTTAGCTGTGGAGCCAGGCTCGTAAGTGTATTGAATAGCCCGGTTGACCATGGCTTCTGGCGGCGGAGGGAAATAGTTCGGGTCATAGTCAGGGTAGCTGGCCATGGCCAGAATTTCGCCGCTGGCTGGAGACATGATGATAACTGTCCCCCAGCTGGCTTTGAATTTTTCTATGGCCTGCCTCAGTTCCTTTTCCGCCAGATACTGGAGATTGGAATCAATGGTCAGATAGATATCCTGCCCGGGCTGGGTCTCTTTAATGGTCTCAATGTAGTATTCTTTCCGCCGGGCATCTCTCATAATGAGCTGCTGACCTTCTCGTCCCCTTAAGGCAGAATCATAGTAATACTCGACTCCGGCCAGTCCGGCATCGTCAATATTGACCCCACCCAGCACGTGAGCAGCCAGCCGCCCCTGGGGATAAAAGCGCTTATTTTCATTGATCAGATAAATGCCACTCAGTTTGAGTCCTTTGATTTTTTCGGCCTGTTCCAGAGGGATTTTTCTCTTGACCCAGGTAAATCTTTTCCTTTTTTCTATCGAATTTACCAGGCGATTAATCTCTGTTTCAGACAGGTTCAGTATTGATTTCAGCTCATATATGGATTTGAGCTGGTCTTTTAAATCCTCACCTCTGGTTGGTGAGAAAAAAATGGAGACGGCTGGCAGACTTCTGGCCAGAATCCGTCCCTGACGATCAAAAATTGTACCTCTTGTCGGCCAGATAGTAATTAAATCCTGGTTCTGTTCAATAACTTCCTGCTTTAATTTTTTGTGATTCAAAACCTGAAGGTCGATTAATCTGAAGCCAATAACCAGAAACCAGGCCAGCAGAAAGATAAAGATCATCCTGGTTTTCTTCCGGTTCTGGCCGGAAAGGACTGGACTCCGGTCAACCACGATCTTCATTTTTCTATCTCGCCCTCGAAAATAATCTGCTCTGGTTTAACTTCCTGCAGGTTCAATTCATCTTTAGCCAGGCGGTCAATCCGGTCGGGAGACAGCAGCGCTTCTTTTTTGGCTTCCAGCAGTTTAATTTCTTCCTGGCGTTTTTCTAATTGGTTTTCCAGATCATGGATTTTATAGCCAAGTCTGATTGATTCACTCTGATACCAGATATAAAAGGTTATATTGCCCAGGAAAAGAATGGCCAGCCCGGCCACCAGCAGTACATGTTTCCATGAGTATTTTTTTCTGACCATGGTCAGATCCTTTCCACCGCTCGCAATTTGGCCGAATGGCTGCGCGGATTGGCTTCAATTTCTTCAGGAGTCGGTTGGACTGGCTTTTTGGTCAGAATTTTTATAACCGGCTGATCTCTTTCTGACGAGGCCAGGCGCTGCCAGGCAGTCTTGACCAGCCTGTCTTCCAGGGAATGGAAGGAAATAACTGCCAGCCTGGTCCCTGGCAGGCACTTCCTGGCGAGTTCTTCCAGAAAAGTGTCCAGACCATCAAGCTCTTGATTGACCTCAATTCTCAGTGCTTGAAAAACCTTGGCTGCTGGATGGAGGCGGTTTTTCTGAGGAATCCAGTGATAGGTTTCTTCCACCAGCTTCCTCAAGTCAGTGGTTGTCTTTAACAGACCGAGTTTTCTTAAACTGACAATTTTCCTGGCCAGAAGCTTCGATTGATGAAGTTCTCCATATTTCTTAAACAGTTCAGCCAGACGATCTTCCGGGTAAGTCATCAAAATTTTTTCAGCTGTAACTTTTTGTCTGGTATCCATTCTCATGTCCAGTGGCCCTTCCAGATTGAAGCTGAAGCCGCGGGTGGGATCAGCCAGCTGGTAGGAAGATAGCCCCAGGTCAAATAGAGCCCCTTTGACTTCATTCCAGGGAATAAGGTCATCGAGCTCCAGCAGCTGGCGAAAATCAGCCTGATAGAGATTTATCCGCTCGGCATAATCCTTGAGCCGACCGGCTGCTGCCCGTAGCGAGGCTTCGTCCCGGTCAAAGCCAATAATCCGGGCGGAGGGATTTCTCTTTAAAATTTCCAGGCTGTGGCCGCCCAGCCCAAAAGTCCCATCGAGGTAGACTCCCGGCCTTGAAGCCTGAAGAAAAAACAGGGTTTCTTCAAGCAGAACCGGCGTATGCCCATAGCCTGTCATTCAGTCTTTCCTCGAGGGACAAGACGGGCAATGCTTTCAAAATCCTCATCAGTCAGCGGTTTTTCCTCAATGACTGAATTAAGAACATCCTTATTCCAGATTTCTAAGTGATTATTCAGGCCAATAACTTCTACCTCTGTGTTCAACCTGGCTTTTTCTCTCAGTGTCTGGTTGATTAAGACCCTTCCTTTAGCATCAATCTGATGGTGACTGCCCTTCAGATTTACCCTCAATAAAAATTTTCTAATATCGGGCCGCAGGTGAAGAGCACCCTCGCTGGCCACACTGGTCATTTCTTCCCAGACTGACAGAGGATAAATCTGAATAGCTTCATCAGTTAGAGAGGTGATAAAAACATCCTGGCCATACGCTTTTTCTATGATATCCCGGAACTTCTCAGGAATCTTCAGTCTTCCACTGGGATCAAGCCTGGCCGAGTAGCTTCCGATCAACTGGTTAGTAGCAACTTCTTTTCCCATTTTGTCCCGTTTTATCCCGTTTGGTCTTAAATATAGAAAAGAAAAATATAAAAGTCAAGAAAAAACCATCCCTGGAAATAAAATATTTTGGAGGGTAAAAAAAATGCCTGTCAGGCGCTATTGATCTGACTGAGAGGTAGTATAATCCTCGAGCAGTTCTTTGGCCCGCTCAAAGTCCTTTTTCAGGACCAGCACCAGTGTTTCACCCAGTCCGTCCAGAGTAAAAGGGTAAATCGAATGGACAATCTGTCCTTTAAGCAGACACATCACGCCATTACTTCCCAGAAAGCTCTTTATCACCTCAGCCTCGGCCAGGCTCCAGACCCGGGTTAATTCCACCAGATCCTCTTCCCTGAGCTCATCAGTTTCAGCGGTGGTTTCGGGCCATATTGATTCTGCTCCCTCGAGGCCAGTGAAATCACGGTAAATTTGCTGTTGTCTATCTCGCCAGGAAAAGTAATCTTTAAGGATCCGGCTGTGATCAAAGGCCAGTGGAAAAGTGATCTCTTCGCGGCTGAAAACTCTGGCCTGGCCGGCATCATCACCACCCTGGGGCAGCCCTACGGCCGTCGCTATAAATACGGTTGAAATCGTATGGAACCGCGGGTCGCGGCTGGGGTCAGAATAAGTGTGAAATTGCTGAACAAGTCTGACCTCTAAAGAAGTTTCTTCTTTAGCCTCGCGGACAGCCGCTTCCTCCAGAGTCTCGCCGTATTCTACAAAGCCACCGGGGAGAGCCCAGCCCAGAGGTGGGTTTTTTCTTTCGATTAAAACCAATCCCACCCGGCTGTCCGGCAGCCTGATTTCTATAATCAGATCTACTGTTGGTAGCGGATGTTTTCTTTCAGTCATCAGTTTGGTCAGCCTTCAAAGCTAAAATACAGGCTGAACCAGTAAAAGTCAATCAGAGATAACAAATCTTTTTTCGAGCTGTGTGAGCTTTTCCACCACCCCACCGTATTCCAGCTCTGAATAGGGGAGCATCGAGGCCCCGCAAAATCCCTGACGTCTTATTTCTGTCGCTTTCCTGGCAACATCCAGCCTGACCGCCTCCCAGTATGGATGATCAAAAACATCGGCCGGTTCTGATAATATGCCTTCTTTCATCGAAAAGGCTGCACCAGTAACTACCGGCGGGCCATCAAAATAAGAAATAGTTGTGTTGAGCCGACAGGGCATCAATGGCCCGATATGGCTGCCACGCATAAATCCAGCTACGTAATGTCCGATATTAAAGGGAGCCAGGATCTCGCCGGTAGCAGGAAACTCTCCCTGTGTTCTGACCAGAGCTACCGGGTCATCTTTTCCGGTATATTTTCCGGCGATATTATGAAGACGCTGGGTCGAAATGGCTACTGCTTGATGGCCGGTCGCCCGCGAAAAAATGCTTTCAATTACATACCTTTCTGTATCTCTGAGCAGAGCAGCCAGATCATACAGATCTTCTGGGACATGGAGTTCGATGGTTTTATTCTTTTCAACATAGCCAACGTCCATTACCCTGAATTTGAATCCCTGGCTTATCTTGGGACTGAGAATTAACCCGGAACAATACATGGGGTCAGCAAAGGCCAGATAAAAGGGGAGATTGTAAGCACCGGGATCAGTTTTGTCGGCAGCAAAAAAGATAAAAGCTTCGTTTTCTCTTTCTTCAATCTCTAATTCAGCCACAGCCGGACCCATTCCCTTGACATTGCCCGAAAAAGCATCCTTCAGCAGATCCTGTCCGGCGCCATACAGGCCGCTCTTTTTGGCGACCTCCGTTCCGGCTAGAAAAGCTTCCCAGGCCAGGCGGTGGATATCGGAATGACCGGCGCCCTTGGTATGGGTGCACAGAATAGCGATGTCATCTCCGGTAGAACTCAGATAATAATCGATGAGCAAATTCCTGGCCTGTGAATCAACATAGCTTCTAACTGCCTCTATTACTTTCTGGCTGGGCTTGATGTGCCCGCCTATACTTCCAATATCAGCTTTTAAAACACTGATGGTGATTTTCATAAAATACCTCCTCGGATCTTTTTCTGACAAGAAAGATTTTAAATGGATAGAATGAAAAAAGTCAACTTAAAATTTTTATATAACCTGGCCAGGTAGAAAGGAGGAGGTGACTTGCCAGTGATGGCTTAATACCATCATTGAGTTTGAGGTCGAATCGTTAAGGGCAGGGGTAATGTGGTCAGCTAATATTTAAACAAAACCAGCGGAAAAGATAGTAGCCAGACGAGGTTGGAGGTCTGCTGCTTGAATTCATCCTGGTATTTTTCTTTTAAAGGTTCTGCCGGCTGAAATTTCCAGCTAAGAGGATTAACATACTGGCCATGGTAAATAAGGCGGTAATCAAGGTGAGGACCGGTAGATTCACCGCTTGACCCGACATAGCCAATAATCTGCCCACCCTTAACCCTGGCTCCCTGGTAAATTCCTGGCCCTAAACGGCTTAAGTGTAAATACATTGTTTCGTAAGAATGGCTGTGCTTGATTTTAACCATCCGGCCGGCTCCACCATTCCAGCCAGCAAAGGTCACAACTCCATCAGCCGTAGCTTGAACTGGAGTTCCAACCGGAGCGGCGAAATCGACCCCATAATGGGGACGGTAAATTTTCCTGATCGGATGTAAGCGCCTCATACTGAACCTGGATGAAATCCTGGTATATTTTAGCGGTGACTTCAAAAACTCGCGCCGAAGTGAATTCCCCCTGGAGTCAAAATAATCTGTCTGGCCAGAATCAGAATTGGTGAAACGATAAGCCTCATACAGCCGACCTTGATTGAAAAAATAAGCAGCTTGAATCTGTTCGTAGCTGCTGAAGCGGCCATTGATATATTTTTTTTCGACCAGCAGCCGGAAGGCATCTCCTTTTCTGAGGTCGATATAAAAATCTATTTGCCAGCCAAAGATATCGGCCAGCATCAGAGCCAGAAGATCCTGTTCACCTGCCTTATTTACGGCCGAAATAAGTGAATCCTCAATGATTCCTTCTATCAGAACCAGCTGTTTTTGAACCGGGTAATTAACAATTCTAGCTGTTACCTGCTCTGGCCTGAGATTGATATCAAGATAGCGTTCAGCATCAAGATCCAGCTGCAGTCCAATTAACTGATTTTCCTGTTTAAGAAGCCTTAACTCCCGACCGGCCGGAATCCTGGCCAGATCATAGACTGGCTTAACCTGATTGCGGATTGATAATACCCGGGCGACACTTAACCCTCTGGTTGTTAAAAGGTCCGTGATTGTCTGACCGGCAGGCACGATGATTTTCTCTACCTCAACTGGAGGTTCAGATAGAACAACGTCAGCTGACGGAAATTTAGCTTCCTTCTTTGTTGATTGCCTCCTGTGATCAGAGGAGAAAAAAAGGATTAAGATGATGGCCACTACCAGACAACAAAATAAAGTTATCCTTCTGGCTTTCCTGTGATTCATCTTCACCGTTAAGCTCGAGAAATTGAGATTAATGATTTTGATCAGCTGTCTTCAACGGCTTTTCAGCCTGCCGTTTTTTCAGCAACTTCTTTTTGCTCAGAGTCCACAGATAATTAAAAGGCCCGGACAGGACATTAAATGTTAAGCCAATGAGTAAGAGGTATTTTGGTTTGAACAGCAAACCACCAATAATAACAGCCAGAGCCAGGGCACTTTTAATATCAATTGGCCGGTTAACAAAGTAGTTAATAAAATTATGGTAGCGAATAGAACTGACCATCAAGAGGCTGATGATTGCCACCATGATAGCCATATAAATAGCTACCATCGGATCATAATTTGGGGCAGGGTGGAAGATGACCAGAGCAGCGATAAAAACTGAAGCAGAAGGAACGGTCAATCCCTGGTAGTATTTCTTGTCAGGAGCACTTTTAGTTTTTACATTGAATCGGGCCAGTCTTAACAGGCCAGCCGCGGCAAAGAGAAAACTGAAGAAAACACCAGCATAATGAGCTGGCTTCAGCGCCCAGAAATAAATAAGCAATGAGGTGGAGGTAGCAAAAGAAACAGCATCAGCCAGAGAATCCAGCTGCAGGCCGAATTCGGAAGAACTTTTGGTAGCTCTGGCCACCAGACCGTCCAGGCCATCAAGACAGGCCGCAAAAATGATCCACAGGGCTGCCCAGCGGTACTTGCCATAAAAAGTAGCAGTTAAACTCAGAAAACCTAAAAATACATTGGTCAGAGTAAACAGGCTCGGCAGAAAATATATTTTGGGAACAGTCTTTTTAATCTTGACTTTCATTTTTAATTTCTCCTATGACCGTCAACCCGCCTTTGACCTTTTGTCCCGGGCTGACTTTTAGCTCAATGCTGGTCGGCAGATAAAGATCAACCCTCGAGCCAAAGTACATTAACCCGATTTTCTGACCGGCCTCAACTCTATCTCCGGGCTTAACATAGCACTTAATTCGTCTGGCGGCAACTCCGACTGTTTGTTTTAAAATCAGCTGGCCGACTTCGGTTTTTAGCAACAGAGTATTTGATTCATTCTGGCTGCTGGCTTCCTCCCGATAAGCGGGAAAAAATTTTCCAGGCTGATAATCAACTTTAACAATCTCGGCCCCCAGGGGTGAACGCGTGAAATGGACATCAAGTAATGAAAGGAAAATACTGATCTTCTGACCCGGTCCGGCTATCTCTGCCTGGCTATCAAAAGGTTCTATTTTCAAGACCTGTCCATCAGCTGGTGACAGAACAAGCCCGGGCTCAGCTGGCGGCTGGCGTAACGGATCACGGAAAAAAAAGGCGAAAGCTACAGCCAGAAGAAAAAAGAAAATACTTCCTGCCCACCAACCTGGAACCAACAGCCCAGCAGCCATGATTAGTGGCGGAAGATAGAAAACGAGGCCTTCTGCTGCCAGTTTCATCGTTTCTGCTCTTTTCCAGTCATACCATCTTTAATATAAGTCATCTATCAGCCAGATAAAAGATAGATAGGAAAGAAACTCTGGCAATATCGCCCATAATCTCGGGATTAAGACGGTAAATTGTATCGCCTGTTCCATGATAGGCTAAATGAGGGCCATTGGAGCCAAAGCTGACCACTGGAATACCCTTTATGAAGAAGGGGGCAAAATCAGATCCTCTGACGCCAACTCTTCTTATAATGTTAATTCCTCTTATTATATCAATTTCCTGATTGGCTTTTTCCACCGATTCTCTGAGAGCTGTAGGCTCTGCGCTCAATCCGCACCAGGCGCCATCGCCTTCGCCTTCCATATCAAAATTAAACATAGCAGCTACTCTGGTAAATCCAGCCGGCAGATGTTCGGCAAAATAATTTGAACCCTGCAGGCCCATCTCTTCGCCGCCAAAAAGAACAAACATAATTGACCTTTTAGGTTTGACCCGGCTGGTGCTGAATGCCCTGGCCAGAGTCATAACGACCGCTGAACCGCTGGCGTTGTCATCGGCACCGGGAAAGACAAGCCCCAGGTGCCGGCCACAGTGATCAAAATGCCCCCCGACTATGATCAACTCTTTTTTAAGTTCCGGATCGGAACCTGCTACCCAACCGACAATGTTATAACCTAGGCCCTCTGGAAAATGTTTGGATTGGACTGAGTAGGCCAGCTTTGATTTCAGAGGAAAAGAGATTGGGCGGTGGTAAGTCTGGAGAGCCTTTTTCAGTTCAGAAGTAGTCGAATTCATTTCCTTAAATATGGCATCAGCCGTTTTGTCGCTAATCATGCCCGGCATAAAACCTGGCAGCCAGTCACCATTGGGATTGGCCTGAACTTCCGGGTAGATATAAATCAAGCCGAGTGCGCCTTTGTCTCTGGCCGTTTTCATCCTGGTTCGATGTTCGTCATAATACTGGAATTCCGCTCGGCCAGGTTCTGGCGTTCCCCGGAAACAGAGAACGTATTTCCCTTTAACCTCCAGTCCAGCGTAGTCATCATAGTTCAGCTCAGGTGCCGAAATGCCCCAGCCGGCGAAAACCAACTCACCCGTTTTGTCTCCGCTATCAGAAAATAAGAGCGGTAAGAAGTCTCTTTCGGGCTTTAACTCAACTTTCTGGAAGGTTGGCTGTCCATCCTGGCCGGGCTTATCAGGCAGGTAAAGAGTCATAGCTGCCTCATCAATCAGTGTATAGGGAGAAGGATACGACTGAAGATAACCAGCTTTACTATCATATGGCTGAAGACCCCACTCTTTGAATTTACCAGCCGCCCATCTGGCTGCTCTGGTATAACCCTCGTCTCCCGTCAGTCTGCCTGCAAACTCAGGTGAAGCCATGGTCCGGGCCAGCTGATAGGGAAGAATAGGATCAATAGCCGCTACTGCCTTTTTTAGACTGGCTGGCGTCTGGCCCAGAAGTGGCCCGACTGCTGCCCAGAATAAAATCAGGCTGCTGAAAACAATCGCTGCTTTTCTTTTCATTCTTGACCTCTTATATTTATTTGATTTTATAACCGATCATGATCGCCATTAATATAACATTCGCCTCCAGCTAAGTGGAACTGGTGGCCTCTTAATTATTTTTTCGCACTGGCAGTTCTTTTTTTCCTTTTGATTTCTTTAAGCACTGCCTGGTGGAGAACCAGGAAATAATAAACTGCGAGGAAAGCCAGTAGAATCAAGCCCGCTGCCCAGCGCCCCGTGAACATGGAATAAATAGAATAAGCCAGCAACCCGAGATAAAGACAGAAATGAACCAGGGCAAAAATCCAGCTAAACATCAATCCGGCTCGCCTGGCAGATTTCTTTATTTATATTTATCTGTCTCTCAGCCTGACTGCCAACCAGGGTTAATCCAGGCGGCTGACCGAAATGATTACCACCGGTTCAACCGGCACATCCCGGTGCATACCCTTGGCGGTGGTTGGAACGCTGGCAATGGCGTCGACAACTTCCATACCCTTAATTACCTTGCCAAAAACAGCATAACCGAATTTGGCTGGATCACCTGGCACATGATCCAGAAAAGCATTGTCAACGAGATTTATAAAAAACTGGCAGGTAGCACTGTTGATATCAGCTGTTCTGGCCATGGCTATCGTTCCGCGAAGATTTTTTAAGCCGTTATCCGCTTCATTTTTAATGGGCGGTCTTTTTGTTCCTTTTTCTTTCATCTCAGGTGTTAGGCCGCCGCCCTGGATCATGAAGCCTTTTATAACCCGGTGAAAAATTGTCCCGTCATAAAATTTGCTGTCAACATAAGCCAGAAAGTTCTCGACCGTTACCGGTGCTTTATCTGGATAAAGCTCGATAACAATATCTCCTTTGGATGTTTTCATTAAAACCTTGGGATTGGCAGCTAAGGCTGGTAAGGCTAAAGACAGAGTCAGGAGACTGATAACAGCTAAAGTCCATTTGTTCATGTCACACCTCCAATTTTTCAGTCTAACATAACAAATAAGAATAAAATAATCAAATTTTGATCCGCCTCTCAGCGGATATCAAAAAATGATAAAAAATGAAGGAAAATGATTGCCATAAATCTAAAAACAAGATGAATAATTCATTTCTGGCCCGGGAGATGGCTATTTCATCTGGTTCAAAAAAGACACCGGCGATCATTTACCGGAGATCAGAGCCGTGGTTCAGGACCTCTCTCCGCAGGGTCTGACAGCTCAGCGTGGTTTTCCCGTGGAGTTTTCGGTTAGAGGGGCCAACTGGGATGAACTGATCAAGGTCAGTCAGGAGGTCATGGAAAAGTTGAGGGCCAGCGGCCTGGTAACTGATCTTGATACTGATTATCAAGTGGGCATGCCCGAGCTGGAAATTAAACCTGACCGTCAGCTGACAGTTCACCTGGGGGGCCATTGATGATATAGCTAACACTCCCAATGCTCTGGTGGGTGGAGTCAGAGTCGGCAAGTCCAGCACTGGCGGCCGGAGAATAGATGTCAGGCTAAAGTTGCTGGCAGCCCAGCGTTACCGCTCGGAAGATATTGCCTGCCTCCGGGTCAGAGGCATCATTCCTCTTACAGCTCTTGTGGCCTATGAAGAGAGAACGGCCATTCAGGTCATTAACAGGAGAGATCGGGAGAGAGCTGTGTCTGTTTTTGCCAACATTGCTCCCGGGCACTCGCAAAATGAAGCACTCAGCTATATTGAAAGCCTGAGCCGCAGTCTCCTCGTGGGCTACCGGTTGGTGCTGGGTGGCTCCTCAAATGCTTTTAAAGAATCAATGAGCAGCTTGTTATTTGCCATGGGTCTCGGAGTCATTATTGCTTATATGATTTTGGCTTCGCAGTTTAATTCTTATATTGATCCAGTTACTATTATTACGATTCTACCCTTAACCATGCCCGGGGCTGTTTTTACCCTCCTCATTGCCGGGCAGAGCATCAATGTGTTCAGCATGATTGGCCTGCTGCTGTTGATGGGAATAGTCGAGAAGGATTCCATTATCCACGTCGATTAGGCCAATGCGTTCAGGCAATCTGGATTGCTTGCCAGGAAGGCAATGACCAAAGCTGGCCCGCTCCGCCTGAGACCAATCTTAATGACGGCAGTGGCTACTTTGATGGCCGCTATTCCGCCGGCTTTAGGCCTTGGCTCTGGTTCAGAAATCAGAAAACCAATGTCTATTGCGGTTTTCGGGGGATTGGTCGTCTCGACTATTCTGAGTCTGGTGGTTGTCTCTCCTTTTTATGTTGTAGCTGATAAGTGGTTCAAAAAGAAAAGTGGCCCGGTCAAAGCCAGCAAGGCGACAGAGATTCCCCTGGTGGAAATACCCTCAGGCCAATCAGGTTCAGCTATGTCTATCACCAGGCTGCCTGAGATGTTCAGCCATCAGCCCGGTCGGTGGATTACCTGACATTCCTCCCGCTGGCCCGATTATTATAGGGAACGGAGCCTATTAATTTTGATCTGATGATCTGAACGATAGCTAAGAATATTGTGGAAAGAACGAGTCCCATAATTTTTTAAAAAATAAGTTCCCGGATTCACCAGCGCAGTCTATCCTTGACATCTATAATGAGCTGCAAATAAAATAACCGAGGCCACGGATAAATGAGAAATTAAATAATGAACAAATCTAAATTATTAGGATTGAGCTGCCTGTTGTTTTTTCTGGCCGGGCCTCTTCGGGCTGATGGGCGGCTGGAATTCAATCTTCACTATTCAGGCTGGAGTCTGAATGTCGCCAGAGGCCTGGTAGAAAATATGGTCAGTGATGTTCTGGAGAGTGACCTTAAAGATAGATTTTTAACTCAGATTCAGTCTGATTATCCCGGCCTGGTTGAAAATGCTTACAGCCAGCAAATAACTTTTGATGCCCCTGGCCATAATTTTGGTTTCGAATTAAGGTTTTATCCTGGCGGGAGACAGGGTGCTTTCAGTCTTGGTCTGGGTATTGAAAAGAGTTCGATGAAAGTCAGCTTTTCGGAAGTTGAGGCAGAGCTTGATTTGATTGACCGGAGTCTTGACCAGACAGCTAATTTTCAGGCCCTGGCTCAGGCCAGATTCATTATCAAACCTTTATCTTTTCATCTGAACTTACGCTGGGAACTATGGCCAGCCAGAGTAGTCTCTCCTTTTATCACCCTTGGTGCCGGACTTTCTACCAGCCGGAGTTTTTTGGATGCCAGCTATGAATATTCTTATTCCGGGACTTTGACTTTGCCTGATAATTCAACTCGTGAATATAGCCAGTCGGCTAATAAAACTCTTGGTGACATAAAAGATGAAAGGCTGGCCGCTGGTAAGAGTTTTTCTCTTAACTTTTTACCCCTGGTTCAAATGGATATTGGTTTCAGAGCCAGAATTTCCAGGTCACTCAGTTTCTGCCTTGAAGCTGGCTTTTTTGATGGCTTCATTTTACGAGGAGGTCTGGCTATAAGGACTTAGAATCAGGCCAGACCTGGAACTTGCCTTAAGGAGGGAGTTCATGACCGGCCAACGAAGCAAAAATTATCAACTACCATCGATCTTTCTGCTATTCCTTATCCTTTGTATCTCTCTTTTCCTGGCCTCTGGCCAGCTGTCGGCTCAGAACCAGAGAAGCGGAGAAGAAACAAAGTTACTTAAGGCTTTTCATCAGATTTCCAGCCAGCCTCTTTACGACTGGGTGAAAGAGTTGAGCTCTGAAAAATACCAGGGACGTCTGACAGGAACAGAGGGTTTTGATCAAGCGGCCCGCTGGGTCATCTCGTTTTTATCCTCCTGGGGTCTCCAGCCAGCCGGTGACCAGGGCACTTTTCTCCAGGCTTTTCCTAATCCTTATACCTTAGTTCTTGATCGGGGGGAGGTTTCACTTCACCTGCCCGTGGCGGCCGGCAATAAAAAAAAGTCTGCAGAAATAAAGAAATACTACCGCTATGAAGATGAGTATTTTCCCGGGGGGACTTCAGCCTCAGGGGAGGTCACGGCCGAAGTGATTTATGTCGGCTTTGGTATTACCGCTCCTGAACTGGGCTATGATGATTACCAGGGAGTTGATGTCCGGGGGAAAATAGTTTTAATGGAAAGTGAAGTGCCAGTCAGCCCGGATAAAAATCCGGAAACGTTCAAGAAATGGCGACCCTATTCATTTCATCAATATAAGCTTCAAAATGCTGCTGCGCACGGGGCGAAGGGGCTTCTATATTACTATGGGCCAATAGTTAATCCTAATAATGATTATATCGAGGGCTTCCTCTACAGCCACGTCGGCCGCAGTGTGGTCGATGATATCTTTGCTGGCAGCGGCCAGACTTATGAGGAAACTGCAGCAGCCATAAGAAAGAGTCTTAAGCCTCGGTCTTTTGCGACTGGTAAAATTTTTACCATTAAAAACAAGACTGAGTATCATCCAGAGGGTCTGGGCTATAACCTGCTGGCCAAAGTAGAAGGTCAGGATCCGGTTCTTAAAGATGAGGTAATAATTATTGGCGGACATCTGGATCATGTGGGCAGCTGTCCTGACCTGATGCCCGGTGCCGACGATAATGCCTCTGCCGTAGCGGTGATGATGGGGGTGGCCCAAGCTATGATGAAAAGCGAAGTCAAACCAAAAAGAACGGTTCTGTTTGCTTTTTTTGGGGCCGAAGAACAGGGAGTTAAAGGTTCAGAATTCTACCTGGAGCACCCGGTGTTCGACTTAAACAAAACTATCGGACTGATCAATCTCGATGGGGTCGGTTCAGGCGACAGAATTTTTGTCCTGGCCGGGAAAAACTTCCCCTGGCTCTACGCTCCGCTGGACAGGGCCAACAGCAGCTATATTCACCGCCAGCTGGGTACCAATTACTGGAGTAATGTGGCCCGCCCTCGCCTGGATGCGGCCCGCTTCCTTGATAAGAATATTCCTTCTTTATCATTTTCTGTTTCCGGGCTGGAGTTGCCCTATCCGACTTACCATAATACACGCGATAACCCGTCAATAATCAATCCGGAAATTCTTGAAGATCTGGCTAGGCTGCTCTTTATGGGAGTGATGGAACTGGCCACCGTCTCACCGGAAAAATTAAAAGCAGAAGCCAGTCCCGCTTCCTGATCAAAAGATAGCTGGTTCGTCTAATGGCCGAACCCGGGCAACCGGATCAGGAAAGGTCCGGTAGTGATGGGCTTCATCGCCCTGGTCTGGTGGAAAAAATTCAAGCTTTTTGGTCCCATAGAATAGAATTTGAGCGAGAAACTTTAAGGTCTAACTCCGTCTTTTCTAATGGTAAAATAATAGCAAAAACGTTATTATTTTGCTGCTTATGGCTGGCCACAGCCATAGGTTTAGTTAAGATATTGATAATTAATATGATGCAGGTAGATATCCGGCAGTTTTTATGGTAGTTTTTTCTTTACTTTAAGAGTGATTTAAGCTATAATTTAAATCGGAAATGGTCGCAGGGTTGTTCGGATTTTCCTTCTAATTAAACCCTGATCTTATCCTGACAGGTGGCAGAAATGAAAGATGAAAAGTATACAGCCGATAGTATAAAAGTTTTGAAGGGACTGGAGGCCGTACGCAAGAGGCCGGCCATGTATATTGGCAGCACCGGGCCTGATGGCCTTCATCACCTGGTGTATGAAGTTGTAGACAATTCAGTGGACGAAGCTCTGGCCGGTTACTGCAGCCGGATTGATGTCATTATTCATGTTGACAATTCCGTGACGGTTATCGATGATGGCCGTGGTATTCCGGTTGAAATGCACCCCAAGGAAAAAAGGCCGGCGGCCGAGGTCGTTCTAACGGTTCTACATGCCGGAGGAAAATTTGATGATAAAAGCTACAAGGTTTCGGGCGGGTTACATGGAGTTGGGGTGTCAGTGGTCAATGCCCTGTCCAAGCGGCTCGAGATGGAGATCAAGCGAGACGGCGGCATTTATACCCAGGCTTTTGAACGAGGCAACCCAGTTACCCCGCTGAAGAAAATAGGTAAGACCAATAAGACCGGGACCAAGATTACTTTCTGGCCGGATGAAGAAATATTTGACACAACTGAATTTAATTTTGAAGTTTTAACCCAGAGAATGAGAGAGTTGTCCTTTCTCAATCGGGGATTGAAAATTACCATTACGGACGAAAGGATAAACAAAAGCCACGAATTTCAATACAAGGGTGGAATCCTGGAATTTGTTCAATATCTAAATCAGGATAAGACTGTTTTAAATCCACGTCCGGTCTACTTTGAAGCCCAGAAGGATGATATCATTGTAGAAGTCGCTTTCCAGTATAATACCGGTTATACCGAAAATATTTTTACCTTTGTTAATAATATCAATACGATTGAGGGCGGAACCCATCTGATTGGTTTTAAATCAGCTCTGACCAGATGTCTTAACACTTATGCCGAAACTCATAATCTGCTTAAAGATATGGGGATGAGCAACATCTCAGGTGAAGACGCACGCGAGGGTTTAACAGCGGTTTTAAGCATCAAGATGCGCAATCCGCAGTTTGAAGGTCAGACTAAAACCAGACTGGGCAACTCTGAGATAAAAGGTATAGTAGAATCGCTGGTCAACGAGAAATTGACCGCTTATCTGGAAGAAAATCCCACCAATGCTAAAAGGATCGTGGCTAAGGCAGTTGAGGCTGCCCGGGCCAGGGAAGCAGCTCGTAAGGCGAGAGAGCTGGCCAGGCGAAAAAGTGTTCTGGAATCAGCCTCGCTTCCAGGCAAACTGGCTGACTGTCAGGAGCGAGACCCGGCTCTGGCCGAATTATTTATTGTCGAAGGAGACAGTGCTGGTGGATCAGCCAAGCAGGGCCGTGATCGCCGTTATCAGGCAATTCTACCCCTGCGGGGGAAGATTCTGAATGTCTGGAAAGCCCAACCTGATAAGATTTTTCATAATGAGGAAATTGGCACCATTATTGCTGCCCTCGGCACCAGTGCCGGCGAAGAAAGCTTCAGCCTGGAAAAACTTCGCTATCATAAAATCATTATCATGACTGATGCCGATGTCGACGGCTCTCATATCAGAACTCTGCTCATGACTTTCTTTTATCGTCAGATGAGGCCGCTTATTGAGAACGGTCATATTTATATTGCCCAGCCACCACTCTATAAGATTACCCGCGGGAAAGAAGTTCAGTATCTCAAGGAAGAGCGAGAATATGAAAAATGGGTGGTAAAAAAAATTTCGGAGGATTTTAAACTGCGGGTCAAAGGCAGCTCGGAGCTATTAGAAGGCGAAAAATTCAGAAAATTTATTCTCAAAGTCATGCAGAAGAAGAATTATCTGAACTATCTGGAAAAGAAAAATATTCCTTCAGGCCTGATCGATCTGCTCATCAACGAAAATATTATCGAATTGGAAGCTCTCAGGGACAAAAAGAACATGAAGAGGCTGCAGGGGATGATTGATAGCCTTGGCTTTAAAACCGAACTCATTTATGACGATGAATATGATAGCTATGAGATTATGGCCAGCTATCAGGTTAATGGGATGGCCAGCCGGACCAGGATTAATTTTGATCTGATTAATTCAATTGAATATAAAAATCTGTTCAGAATCGTCAAGGAACTGGATGAATTCAAGCCTCCCTATGAGGTCATCAACAGTACTGAGACTTTTACCATCGAAAATGAGAGTAAGCTGCTGGACTATCTATTTGAAAGAGCAAAAAAGGGGGTAACCATTCAGCGGTATAAGGGCCTGGGAGAAATGACAGCCCAGCAACTATGGGAGACGACGATGGATCCGGAGAAGAGGTCTTTGCTCAAGGTCTCCATCCAGGATGCGGTCGAAGCTGATAAGGTTTTTTCTATTTTAATGGGAGAAGAAGTCGAAAGAAGGAAGCAGTTTATAGAGGAGAACGCCCTCCTGGCTCAAAATCTAGATATCTGATGACATCTTCAGCCAGGCAGGAGAAAGCCAGAAAGGTTTAAGACTATGCCCCGGAAAAGAGAAGATAAGGATAAGACTCAGGACAAAGAAAAGCCACAAACGACTGGTACTCAAAACGAGAACGCAGAACAGGCCAGCCGGAGTGGGGGGAAGAACGGTGGCACTCCGCCCCCGATAGCCAGAAGCCTGTCAGTAGTCAGCCTTGAAGAGGAAATGAAAAAGTCCTATCTGGACTATGCCCTGAGTGTCATCATTGGCCGGGCTATTCCCGATATCAGGGATGGTCTTAAACCTGTTCATCGCCGTGTTCTTTATGCTATGTGGGAGACCGGCACACTTCACAACAAACCTTATAAGAAATCAGCCCGCATTGTCGGCGATGTCATTGGTAAATATCATCCACATGGCGATGCAGCGGTCTATGATGCTCTGGTCAGAATGGCTCAGGACTTCAGCCTTCGCTATCCGCTGGTTGACGGGCAGGGTAATTTTGGTTCGGTCGATGGCGACCCGCCAGCAGCCATGCGCTATACCGAAGTCAGAATGACACGTCTGGCCGAAGAACTCCTGGCTGACATCGATAAAGATACAGTCAAGTTTGTTCCCAACTATGACGAGAGCTTGCTGATGCCAGAAGTGCTGCCAGCCAAATTTCCTAACCTTCTGGTCAACGGTTCATCTGGAATCGCGGTCGGTATGGCCAGTAATATTCCGCCTCACAATCTGGCTGAGGTCTGTGACGGATTGATATATCTGGTTGATCATCCTGAGGCAACGGTGGATGACATTATGAAGTTTATTCCGGGGCCTGATTTCCCCACGGGCGGTTATGTTTTTAACCGTCAGAATATCCGCCAGGCCTATCAGGAAGGCAAGGGCGTTATTCACCTGAGAGCCAAAAGCACGATTGAACGTGGAGAAAAGGGTGAGAAAGACAAAATAGTCATAACCGAGATTCCTTATGGGGTCAACAAAGCCAGGCTCCTAGAAAACATTGCTGAACTGGTCAACACCAAGAAAATTGAGGGGATAGCCGATATCCGTGATGAATCTGACCGGCAGGGAATCAGGGTGGTGATTGAACTCAAAAGGGGAGAAGTACCAGAGATTATTCTTAATAACCTTTACAAGCACACCGCCCTGCAGTCTTCGTTCGGAATCATCATGCTGGCCATTGTTGACAAACAGCCCAAGCTCCTTAACCTGCTGGAAATGATGAATTATTTTCTGGCTCACCGCCAGGAAGTGATTATCAGAAGAACCCGCTATGACCTGAAAAAAGCTGAGCATCGGGCCCATATTCTGGAAGGCCTGTTAATTGCCCTTGATTATCTGGATGCGGTCATTGAACTCATCAGGTCATCCAGGACAGTCGAAGAAGCCAAGACTGGCCTGATAAGCAAATTTAAGCTGACCGCGATTCAGGCTCAGGCCATACTGGAAATGCAACTGCAGCGGTTGACCGGTCTGGAAAGGCAGAAGTTAGTCCAGGAGCATCAGGAACTAAAAGAACTGATTAAAAAGCTTAAATTGATCCTCAAAAATCATGACCTTGTTCTGGAGATTATAAAAGACGAGCTGAAACAGCTAAAGGATCAATATCAGGATGAGAGAAGAACAGAAATAAGGGATGAGGTTATAACCGATATCAAAGCTGAAGATTTAATCAAAGAAGAAGATGTGGCTATCGTTTATACCAGCTCAGGTTATATTAAAAGAACTTCTCTGAGTGCCTACCGCTTTCAAAGCCGGGGTGGCAAGGGGCGGAAGGGCATTGATATGAAGGCAGAAGATGTGGTGGATAATTTATTTGTCGGCTCGACTCATTCCTATCTGCTGGTTTTTACCAACAAGGGCCGCCTGTACTGGCTGAGAGCGCTGGATGTGCCGGATGCCGGACCGTCAGGTCGAGGGAAAGCTATCGCCAACCTGCTGGAATTTCAGCCTGAAGAAAAAGTTCAGTCCATCCTGGCTGTCAAGGAGTTTAGAAATGATCAATTTGTTGTAGTCCTGTCAGATCATGGACTGATCAAAAAGACCAGGCTGAGTGAATTTCAGCATGTCCGGAAAGGTGGCATTATTGCCATGAATCTCAAGCCCGGGACTAATCTTTTCACTGCAGCTCTGACCAGCGGCAAAAACGACATCATTATTGGGACGAGAATGGGTAAGGCCATCAGGTTTAAGGAAAGTGATGTTCGGCCGATGGGCCGTCAGGCAGCTGGAGTTAAAGCCATCACTCTGAAGCCAAAAGACAGAGTAATCAGCATGATTGTGGTCAGTGATGACGATAGGTACATTTTTACTGCCTCCGAAAACGGCTATGGTAAAAAGACGCCGATTGAAGATTATCCCGTACACCGCCGCGGTGGTCAGGGAGTAATCAATTTAAAGATAACTGAGAAAACCGGGCCGGCTCTGGCTATGGTTGATGTCAATGAAGATGATTTGCTGGTTATTACCATCAGTGGCAAGGTCATCAGAATAAAAACGACTGATTTCAGACCGTTAAGCCGGGCCACACAAGGGGTAAAAATCATCCAGCTGGAGGAAGGCGACCGGGTCTGCTCGATAGCCAAGGTGCGAGAAGACTGAGCCTGTACCTGCCTGAAATCTAATTGTTGTTCAGTTCTGACTTGCTTAGAACTGGCCCTGGTTTAGAAAAGCATAACGACCATAATTTTGAAATTGATAAAGAAAAGATTATCCCCACTTTAAAGGTCAGACCAGCACGGGTTAAAAGCCATAACCAGGAGTTAACTGGCAACCTTTAGCCGGAAGAGCCTTCCTCTTCTTGGCCTGCCGTCTCAGCTGGCGGTTCAAAATAAAGGATGCGGCCGCAGCTTTCGCACAGGTAAATTTTTGACCTGTCCTTTATCTCATTAAGCATTTGAGGTCTGATTCTTACCTGACACATCGAGCAAAATTCATCAACTACTCTGGACAGAGCAATACCACCTCTTTTCCTGGCAATGCTCAAATATTGCTGCAACTGAGCTCTGGGAATGGATGGGAGTAATTCGCTTCTCTTTTTGCTTAAGGTTTCCTTTTGCTCTTCAAGAAGCTTTTTACGCTGATTTAAAGCTTCAATTTCTTGCTTCAAATGTTCCGATTCTTCTTTTTGCTGGCGCAGGGCTGTCCTTATTTCTTCTTCAATTTCATCGGCGACCAGTAACTCTTTAATAATTTCTTCTTCTAAGCTGTCAATTTTATTTTGAGTCTCCTGAATTTCTTTGAGAAAAGACGTGTATTCTTTGTTGGTCTTAACTTCGTTCAATTGATGTTTGAGTTTGGATAACTGAGCCCGCAGGTCCTTGACCTGAGCTTCCAGCTCGCGTCTACTTTTTTGATTTTTGCTGAGCCGCTCTTGGGCCTGAAGGACGTAATCCGAGCTGGTCTTCATCTTCTTTTCAATCTCGGCGATCAAGCCAGGAATATCAGACAGTTCAGACGTCAACTGTTTCAATGATATATCCAGCTCCTGCAGCTGGATCAGCTTTTCAAACTCAACATCTTCTCCGTCCACTTTGCCTCTCGAACTAACTGATTTTAAAATGGGCCTACCAGGATTCGAACCTGGGACCTGCCGGTTATGAGCCGGTAGCTCTGCCGCTGAGCTATAGGCCCATGTGCCTTTTTATATCAGATAATCACCACTTAGTCAATTAAGGCCCGGGTCAGAAGCTGTTGGTAAAGGATTTGAGCTTCCGGCTGCGGGTGGGGTGTTTCAACTTTCTCAGAGCTTTGGCTTCAATCTGTCTGATACGCTCTCTGGTGACTTTAAATTGCTGCCCAACCTCTTCCAGGGTATGTTCGTTACCATCGCCCAGGCCGAAGCGCATCTTCAGAACACGTCCCTCCCGATCGGTTAGAGTTTTCAGAGCTTCCTCAATGTGTTCACGGAGGCTCTGGTGGATGACGGCCTCAGGCGGGGAAGGCAGAATTTTGTCTTCAATGAAATCACCCAGATGGCTGTCTTCTTCCTCGCCGATGGGCGTTTCGAGAGAAATTGGCTCCTGAGCAATTTTAATGATTTTCCTCACTTTGCTAACCGGCATATCCATTTTTTTAGCGATTTCTTCACAGCTTGGTTCCCGTCCCAGCTCCTGGACTAATTGCCGGCTGACTCTGACCAGTTTGTTAATGGTCTCTATCATATGGACGGGGATTCTGATAGTTCTGGCCTGGTCGGCAATAGCCCGGGTAATGGCCTGCCTGATCCACCAGGTGGCGTAAGTGGAAAATTTATAGCCGCGGCGGTACTCAAATTTATCCACTGCCTTCATCAGGCCCATATTGCCTTCCTGGATTAAATCAAGAAATTGCAGCCCACGGTTACTGTACTTTTTAGCTATTGACACGACCAGTCTTAAGTTGGCTTCAACTAGCTGTTTTTTGGCCTGTTCACTGGTACTTTTCCCCATCGTGATAGTTCTGACTGCTTTCTTGAGAGCAGCCGAATCGAGCCCGACTTCCTTCTCCAGTTTTTTAATTTCCTGGTTTATCTTTTTGATTTCATTTTCGGTTGATTTTCTCTCCCGTCCCTGCCTGGCGGCAGCTTTGCGGACGGCCTGGATTTTCCCTCTGGACTGACCAGAGGTCTCCTTCTTTCGCGACAGGGAAGTCTTAAGCTGCTCCCGCCTGTACTCCAGTTCGTTCATTTCTCTTAACCTGTCCTTGAGCTGCTCAATCACCACCTCTCTCAGGCTGGGCTGCAGATTGAGATCCCTGATTAACTGGCTTATCCTGATAATCAACCGTCCGCGGGCAAAATTATATTTTTTGCTTTTGGGCAGACTGTCCACTTTCTGGCTGAGGTCTCTGATGACTTCTATTTTCTCTATCAGTTCTTTCTGCTTTTCAGCCAGCTTATCTTCAGCTACTTCTTCATCATTAAAATCAAAATATTTCTGAATAGTTTCAGGATAATCGGTTATCCTTTGTTCTATTTCCAGCAGATAATTGAGGACCAGTCTGGTTTTGGACAGAGCCTTAATAATAGCCTTTTCCCCCCGCTCAATTTCGCGAGCAATGGAAATTTCTCCCTCTCTGGTCAACAGGGGAATATTGCCCATCTCCCGCAGGTATAATTTTACCGGGTCAGTTGTTCGTTCCAGGCCATGAAGGCAGGCGGTGTTTTTTTTGTGGGAAAAAGACAGAATTTCTCTTTGCTGAGAGTCGAGGATTTTGATTCCATAACTATCCATTGACGATAGAAAGTTATCAAAATCATCTTCAGGCCCGATTTCGTCAGAAAAAGTCTGGTCGATCTCTTCCCACGATAGAAAACCTTGCCTTTTGCCTTTGGAGATTAACTGGCTGATTTCTTCTTTCTGATATTTTTCATCAGATGCCACCTTGAAACCTCCTCCTGGTGCCGGCTGGCAACTTTTTTTATTTAAATTTTTATTTATATAGCTAACTCTTAGAGAGTTAATATTTGCCTGGTAATTTCATGCTTCTGATAGAGCAGGGCAGTTAGCTTCTCCTTATCTCCTCTCTTCTCACTTAAGGTTATTTCTCTCTGGATTTCCTTCAGTTTTTTCTGCAAGCTAACTTTTCTCAGTGTATTGAGGCAATCCAGGGCCTCGCCCAGAGAGCCAGCTGGAACCTCTTCCTGGAGAGTTCTGGATAGATGACTGAGGAGACCAGGCTTAATTGTACCCTGCAGCTGGCTAAAGTCCAGGGCCTGGCCGCTTTTAAGGGACTCGCAGAGGCAACGGAAGACGGGTTCACTGGGGAGTCCTGCAAAGCATTCGGCCTCAAGCTCATTGGCCAGGGGCAGCAACAATTCCGGTTGGTTGAACAGCAGCTGCAACAGTCTCTTTTCGGCCGGGCAGAATAATTCTTCCTCTTCCCGGCTGGTTTTGGGCTGCGCCACCCTTGACTCGGCTTCAATTATTTTCCTGAGCAAACTCTCGTCAATCTGGAGGAACTCGGCTGTCTGCTGAAGATATTCGCTTTGAACGAGAGGATCGGGCAGGCGCTTTATTTCGTCTATAATCGTTCTCGCTACACGGCTTTTTTCTTCAGCTATACCGAGATCAACATTTCTGGTGTAATGACGAAGCAAAAAATGGAAACCGTCATAGCTTTTCTTGATCAGCTGCCGGTATCTGTCCGGACCATGTTTTCTTAGATACCCATCCGGGTCGAGCTTTTCAGGCAAAAGCAAAACCCTCGTTCTCAGACCATGTTCGAGGCACAGAGGTACAGCCCTCAAAGCGGCCTTAATTCCGGCTTCATCGCCATCATAGTTAATAATGATGCTGGCCGCATAACGCCTGGCCTGGGCTATTTGCTGAGGAGTAAGGCTGGTGCCCATCGAGGCGGCAATATTCCTGATACCAGCCTGATAGAGTGAAGCAAAATCAGCATAGCCTTCGACGAGAACGAGTTCTCCCACCTTTCTGATCTCTTCTTTGGTGAAGTTGAGACCATAAAGCAGGCTGCCTTTAACGAAAGTCTGAGTCTCAGGGGAATTGAGGTATTTGGGTTGAGCCTCAAAGATGGTTCTACCACCAAAGGCCACCACCCGACCGGTCAAAGTGAAAATAGGAAAAATAATCCGTCCTCGGAAACGGTCACGAAATTCTCCGCCCTTTTGGCTGCGTAGAATCAAACCAGCTTTTTCCAGATCCAGCGGGCTGTAACTGGTTTTAAAGGCATTATAGAGTGAATCCCACGAATTTAAAGCATAACCGAGCCTGAGTTTTCTGATCGTCTCTTCCGAGAACTGGCGTCCTTTCAGATAATTAAGAGCTTCCTGCCCTTCAGGCATTTCCCACAGATTATGTCTGAACCAGGCCAGGGCTTTCTCATTTATTTCGAAAATTTTTTCTTCCAGGCGGGTCTGACTGGAAGTCTGGTGGCTTTCCGGCCAGGGTAGATGATATCTATCAGCCAGAAATCTAACGGCCTCAGGAAAGGTCAGGTTTTCTTTTTCCATAATAAGAGAAAAAAGATCGCCACCGGCTCCGCAGCCGAAGCAGTGAAATAGCTGTTTTTCTTCGTCAACCGTAAAGGAAGGAGTCTTCTCGGAATGAAAAGGACAGAGTCCAACCCATTTTTTTCCTCTTTTTTTGAGGGTAGTATACTGCGAGGCTATTTCAACTATAGAAGCAACCTGTTTTATTTTTTCGGTTATTTCCATCAGCCGAAAACTGGCCTGCCTTTTTTATATAAAATAGTTTCGAGGCTGCTTGTTGTCAAGAAGCCGACCTCAAATAAACTATTTTTTTCCTTCAGTTTCATTCTAAATGGTTAATCAAGCTGGCCAGGTAACCAGCGCCAAAGCCATTGTCAATGTTGACCACGGCTACTCCGCCCGGACAGGAGTTAAGCATGGCCAGAAGGGCAGCCAGGCCATGAAAGCTGGCCCCGTAGCCCACACTGGTTGGGACCGCTATAACGGGCGCCTTGACCAGACCGGCGACCACACTGGGTAGCGCCCCTTCCAGGCCGGCTACAGCGATGATTATCCGGGCCTGCTGTAGCTCATCATAATGACTCAAAAGGCGGTGCAAACCGGCTACTCCCACATCAAAAATTTTGATGACATCGTTGCCCAGAAAATCACAGGTGACCGCAGCTTCTTCCGCTACCGGAATATCGGAAGTGCCGGCGGTCAGGATGGCTATAGGGCCTCGTCCGGCTGCCGGCTTCTTTTTAATTACAGTCAGTGAGCGGGCCAGCTCATTATATTTACCCTGAGGCAACTGCCTTTTAAGGTCCTTATAAGCTTCCACTGACAGTCTGGTAATTAGCAGATTACTCCCTTTTTTCAGGATTGACCGGCTGATCTGGAGAATCTGCCGGGTTGTTTTCCCCTGGCCGAAAACGACTTCAGGTGTGCCCCGGCGCAACTCCCGGGCATGATCGACCTTGGCAAAGTCCAGATCTTCATAAGGAAATCCGTTTAGTTTCTGTAAGGCTTGCTCGGGAGTGAGCTTTTGCTGATAAAGATTTTCTAAGATCTCAGTCAGAAGCACTTTCACTTTTTAATTCTAACATAAAAAAACCTGAATGGTAGTCTCGACACCGGTTTTTTTTGCCGGGAAGTTGCTGTACCTATTTTCTGCCCAAAGGCGGAGATTACAGTCTAAAAAGACTATATTAAGTAAATATCGCCGGTCAAACTTGTCAAATTGCCCGGGCTTATTGTAAAATACCTCCGATTTAACCTTTGGTGGTCAGGAGAACAAGGTGAGCGAACTCAAGAAAAAGGATGATTATCAGAAAGCCCTCAGTCTTTACAGTCAGGGAATAAAAGATTTTCGCCGACGGGACCTGGAGAAAGCTGTTTCTTCTTTCGAAAGCCTGATAGAGAAGTTTCCAGAAGAGCATGAACTGGTGGACAGAGCACGCGTTTATCTTACCATCTGCCAGAAAAGCCAGAAAAAGGAATCAGTTAACCTGAAGACGGTCGAAGACTATCTCTTTTATGCTCAGATGAAAATCAATCAGGCCGATTATGAAGGTGCTTTTAAGTTGCTGGAAAAAGCCCTTGAATTTAAAAAGGAAGAAGCCAGGATTTATTATCTGATGGCTATTGCTTATGTCCAGAGTAACCGCCAGGAGGAGGGTCTCGAAGCCTTAAAAAAAGCCATTCAGAAAGATAAATCCCTGGCTGTTCTGGCTCAAAATGAAACCGACTTTGAGCCGCTGTGGGAAGACAAGAGATTTAAAGTTCTGGTTAAACTTTCATGAGAAAGAAGCTCCAGGTCTTAATCAGCCAGCTAAGGGCCGAAAGCGGTGAGGGAGAAAAGCTGCCCGAGCTGCTCTCAGCCCGGGCCAGGCTGAATCATTTGATAAAAGTCTGTCTGGAACTCCGACCGGACCGGGTAGTAATTATTTCCAGCGAGCTTCCGCCTCAACCAGCCAGAAAAACAAAAAATAAAACTGACCGCTTATTGTTTGTCCAGAGGGAACAGACAGCAGGAGAAAATCAGCTAACAAACTATCTGTCTTCACTGAAAAGAGAAGGGGATCTGCTTCTTCTTTCCACCGAGTTTTTCCCGGTCAGCAGCGATATTTTTCTAAAAGCTTTAAAGACTCACCGGGAAAATAGCTACAGTCTGACTTTGCTGGCCGGAAGGCAGAAGACGGAAGCAGGACGGGCTGGCGATGATTATTTCGTTTATCCCGGGCTGGCTGTAGTTAATCTTGATGAAGAGAACAGACATCTCGTGCTTGAAAAAAGCTTTAAGCCTTCAGGTGAATTAGATGTGGTCAGGCTGACTGATTATTTGAAACCGGATTATGACGGCCTTGGTTTTGACTGGATTGGCGACGAGGAAAAAGGAAGTTTTCTGGTCATAGTGGGCCCGGCTGACTGGAGTCGGGCAGCCTCCATTTTGAGCAGACTGAAGGTGGCCGAACTTGAAAAGCAAGGGGTGATTTTTTTATCGCCGGAAGAGACCTGGATTGATCCTGAAGTTCAGATCGGCCGGGGGAGCATTGTTTATCCCTGGGTGATAATCGAAGGCCGGACCAGAATCGGCAGCCATTGCCGCCTTTACCCACACAGCCATATCATTGACAGCCAGATCAGTGACGGAGTAAAAGTTTTCAGTTCAACAGTCATCGAAGGTTCTTATCTGGAAAAGGCAGTCCAGGTGGGACCTTTTTCTCGTCTGCGGCCGGAAACCAGATTGAAAGCAGGCAGCCGGGTAGGTAACTTTGTCGAAATGAAGAAAACGGTTTTTGGCCAGGAATCAAAAGCTATGCATCTCAGTTATCTGGGTGATGCTCAGGTTGGAGATAGAGTAAATATTGGGGCCGGAACAATAACCTGCAATTATGACGGCGAAAAAAAGAATAAGACCACCATTGGTCGCGAGACCTTTGTTGGTTCAGGTACAGAGCTGGTAGCTCCGGTCAAAATCGGTCGTGGTGCCTATATTGCTGCCGGTTCAACCATTACTGATAATGTTTCGCCTGAGGCTCTGGCTATTGCCCGGGCGCGCCAGGTCGAAAAGAAGGGTTGGGCCAGAAAGCGGAGAGCGCTGATTGAGCTCAGGAAAAAAGAAAAAGATCAGCCGGGCAAGTAAGCAGAATCAGATTTTATTTCCTTCCTGACGTTCCTGCTGATAGACAAATATTATTCTCTGAATTGCAGTTATATTGGAAGCCAGGGCAAGAATGATGATAGTTATAATCATGGCCTGATCAAAGCGCTGAATAATCAGGCCGATCAGTGTTCCCAGAATCAAAAGAACCAGCCGTTCGGCCCTCTGCATAATTCCCAGCTGGCACTGGAGACCAAGCCCTTCTGCTCTGGCCTTGGTATAACTGACCATGGTCGAACCGAGAAAAGCCAGAGCCAGTACCCAGAGAATCCAGTGATGGCGGAAATAAAAGCCAAGTCCAAGATACATGGCAAATTCTGAATACCGGTCCAAGCTGGAATCAAAAACGGCTCCGAAACGGGTTTTCCTGTTGCCATTGGTAGCTACTTTGCCATCGAGGATATCCATCATGCCGGAAATCAACAGGAAAATTAAGGCCCAGGCTGGATAGCCCAGGGCATAAAAAAGACCAACCAGTAAACCCGCTATCAATCCGGCCAGGCTGAGATGGTTTGGATTAATTTTTAACTGAACAAAAAAGAGAGACATCCGGTCAAAGATTTTTAAAGTAAAAACAATCAGACCTCTAGGTAAAAATCTAAATCCCTTATTCTCGTAGGTGACCATTGCCTATAGATTATAGGAGTTCAGACCATTAATATCAATATTCTGTACGGTGATCGTTAGTAGTTTTTTTCGGCTTTGTTCCCTTTGATCGGGCTCCGATCAGGTGGCCGGGCTGTCCTGGACAGGATCGATCTGGCCGGATGAGAGGAGCAGGATAAAGAATATCTGGGTCTGGCAAAGACCTCCGGCACTAGCTGATCTCAGTTCTTAAGTTGAAGAAAAAAGCGGCCTGTGATATGTTTTTCTATTATTTTAGCCCAAAAATCTCTGCCTGGAGGACAAAGATATGAAAGATAAAATCGAGATCAAAAAACCGGAAGGCAAATTAGGCGTCCTGCTGCCCGGACTGGGGGCGGTGGCCACGACTTTTATCGCGGGCACCATGCTTGTTCGCCGCGGGCTGGGCCAGCCTTTTGGTTCACTCACCCAGATGGGGACGATCAGGCTGGGTAAAAGAACTGAGAAGCGAGTACCCAGGATAAAGGATTTTGTCGAACTGGCAGAACTGGGTGATCTGGTTTTCGGTGCCTGGGATATTTTCCCCGATAATGCTTATGAAGCGGCTCTTAAAGCCGGCGTGCTGAGAAAGGAACACCTTGATCCCATTAAAGAAGAGCTGGAAAAAATCAAGCCCAGCCCGGCTGTTTTCGACCGGAATTATGTTAAAAAACTGGACGGGCCTAACAAGAAAAAAGGTGCGACCAAGTATGATCTGGCTCTGCAGTTAATGGATGATATCAAAAGATTCAAAGAAGAAAACCAGGTCAACCGACTGGTCATGATCTGGTGTGCCTCGACTGAGATTTTTATGAAGCCTGATCCTGTTCATCAGACGATCGACTCCTTAGAAAAAGCTATGAAAGAAAATCACCCGGCTATTTCTCCCAGCATGATTTATGCTTATGCCGCGCTTCAATCCGGTGTGCCTTTTGTCAACGGAGCACCTAACCTGACAGTTGATATTCCAGCCATGGTGGAGCTGGCCAAACAGCAAAATTTGCCGGTGGCCGGTAAGGACTATAAAACAGGTCAGACTTTGATGAAGACCATTATTGCTCCCGGTCTCAAAGCGCGGCTGATCGGTCTGGACGGCTGGTTTTCAACTAATATCCTGGGTAACCGGGATGGCGAGGTTCTGGACGATCCAGAGTCTTTTAAAACCAAGGAGGAAAGCAAGCTGGGTTCACTTGAATATATTCTTCAGCCTGACGTTTACCCCGAACTTTATGGTCATTTTTATCATAAAGTCCGGATAAATTATTATCCTCCTCGCGGCGATAATAAAGAGGGCTGGGATAATATTGATATCTTTGGCTGGCTTGGTTATCCGATGCAGATCAAAATTGATTTTCTTTGCCGGGATAGTATCCTGGCCGCGCCCATTGTCCTGGATCTGGTCCTGTTTATTGACCTGGCTCAGAGGGCAGGTTTTCGTGGTATTCAGGAATGGCTGTCATTCTATTTTAAAAGTCCGATGTGTGCTCCCGAGCTTTATCCAGAGCATGATCTGTTCATTCAATTAATGAAACTGAAAAACACACTGCGCTATATGAAAGGCGAAGAGCTCATCACTCACCTTGGACTTGAATATTATGATTGAACCTCAAGGCAGCCTGCTCAAAATTTTTTAAATTGAGAAGAGGGAATTTTAATAAAAAAATTAAATGAGGTTTACTATGCTCAGCTTTAAAACTTTTAAGGGCAGGAAGTCTGCCGTTTTATTTTTTGTCTTAATTCTGGTCGGTCTATCTCTGGCCTGGCCGCTTCTAACCCAGGCTCAGGGCAAGCCAGATTTAAGCCGTGATAAAATCCTGTTTACTGTTGGTTATGCCCACCTTGATACTCAATGGCGCTGGGATTATCAGAAAACGATCAGGGAATACATCTGGAACACGATGGTTGATAATTTTTCTCTCCTTGAGAAATACCCATATTATGTTTTTAACTTCAGTGGTGCTAACCGCTATCGGATGATGAATGAATATTATCCAGAAGAGTATAAAAAAGTTAAAGACTATGTTGCTCAGGGGCGATGGTTTCCAGCCGGTTCTTCGATGGAAGAAAATGATGTGATGGCTCCCTCGGCCGAATCCATTATTCGACAGATTCTCTATGGAACTCATTATTTTCGCCGGGAATTCGGCTTCAGCAGCCGGGAATATATTTTACCTGATTGCTTTGGTTTCCCGGCTTCGCTGCCTTCCATCCTGGCCCACTGCGGCCTGAATGGTTTTTCTACGCAGAAGCTGTCCTGGGGATCGGCGGTCGGTATGCCTTTTAACCTTGGTGTTTGGGCCGGGCCTGATGGGCAATCGGTCATAGCTGCCCTTAATCCGGGCGATTATGTCAGCAAAATCACCGGTGATTTAACCAGGAATGAAACCTGGATGAACCGGGTGAAAGAAAATGGCCAGAAATATGGTGTTTATGCCGATTATATGTATTATGGGACAGGTGACGTGGGTGGCGCACCGGATGAGGACTCAGTTGTTAATCTGGGAAAAAGTCTGGCCAGCAACCAGGAAAGCGAAATAAAGATAGCTGCTTCTAAGGCCGAGGAGCTGTTTGTGACCATCACTCCTGATCAGAAACAAAAATTACCTGTTTACCGAGGAGAATTCCTGCTGACCAATCACTCGGCCGGATCTATCACTTCCCAGGCAGCTATGAAGCGCTGGAACAGGAAAAATGAATTTCTGGCTTACTCGGCTGAAGCGGCAGCTGTTATCGGCGACTGGACAGGTGGGATCAATTACGATCGGACCAGGCTGAACGAGGCCTGGCGGCTGGTTCTCGGGGCTCAGTTTCATGATATACTGCCCGGAACGAGCATTCCCCGGGCCTATGAGTTTTCCTGGAATGATGAAGTCCTGGCTGCCAATCAGTTTGAGCAGGTGCTGAAAAGTTCAGCCGGGGCGGTGATTGACGCTCTTGATACCAGGGTAACCGGACGCCCTCTGGCCATATACAATCCGCTGGCCTTTGACCGGGAAGATGTGGTCGAGGCTGAAATAGAATTTCCTGAGACAGTGACCAGCTGTCGTGTTTTTGGCCCCGATGGTCTGGAAACTCCTTCCCAGATCAAAGAAATTAAGGGAAACAGGCTCAAGGTCATTTTTCTGGCCAGAGTTCCTTCACTTGGCTACAGCGTCTATGATATCAGGCCGTCGGCAGAGCCCTGCCGGTTGAGCACTGGCCTCAAAGTGGATAAAACCAGTCTGGAAAACCTGCGTTATGTGATTAAGATTAACCGCGACGGGGACGTATCCAGCCTTTATGATAAGAAGGCCAAGAAGGAATTACTGGCCTCGCCAGCGCGCTTATCTTTTCACTATGAGAAACCACAGCAGTGGCCTGCCTGGAATATGGACTGGGAAGACAGAATCAAACCTCCGGTTGGCTATGTAGAAGGTCCAGCTGAAATAACCGTCCTCGAAAACGGGCCTGCCCGGATAGCCATCAAAATTGAGCGTGAATCGAGACATTCAAAGTTTATCCAGACAATAAGATTGGCAGCCGGCGAAGCCGGTGAGCGGGTGGAGTGGAGTAATCAAATTGATTGGGCCACAGCTGAATCCTCTCTTAAGGCAGTTTTTCCCCTGACTGTGGCTAATCCGATAGCCACTTATAACTGGGAGGTGGGTACTCTGGAAAGAGGCAACAATGATCCAAAAAAATTTGAAGTTCCGTCCCATCTGTGGTTTGATCTGACCGACAAAACCGGTTCCTATGGTGTCTCAGTTCTCGAAGATTGTAAATACGGCTCAGATAAACCGGCCGATAACATCCTCCGCCTGACTCTCCTCTACACCCCGGGTGTGAGAAGCTGGCCCAAAGAACAGGCCACGCAGGATTTTGGTCAGCATGAAATTCTTTACGCCCTTTATGGTCACCAGGGTGACTGGCGTCAGGGCCGAACAGGCGAGCAGGCGTTGAGGCTTAATCAACCGTTAATTGCTTTTGAAACTCAGGCCCACCCCGGGCCGTTTGGTAAAAAATTCAGCTTTCTGGCGGTTGAGCCAGAGGGGGTAAGACTTCTGGCGCTCAAAAAGGCTGAAAATTCAGAAGAGATCATTGTCCGCCTGGTGGAAACTAGAGGTCGGTCTGTAAAAAAAGCCAGTCTGACTTTTCCCTCGGCCATTAAATCTGCTAAAGAAGTTAATGGAGTTGAGGATAGATTAGGTGAAGTTCAATTTAAAGCAAATAAACTGACCTTTGATCTCGAAGCTTATGGTTTGAAAACCATAGCTGTAGAAATAAATCCTCCTGGTCAGCAACTGGCCAGGCCGGTCTTCAAATCGGTCGAGCTGCCTTATAATCTTGATGTCATGAGTTATGATCATGACCGGACTGACGGCGGTTTTGGAGCCGACGGTTGGAGTTACCCTGCCGAATTAATGCCTGATTCAATCAAGGCTGGCCGGGTAAGTTTTCAGCTTGGACCGAAGTTTGATGGAGCCAAAAATGCTTTGACCTGTGAAGGTCAGGTCATTAGCTTACCTCCGGGAAATTTCAATTGCCTCTATATACTGGCGGCAAGTTCCGAGAAAAACCAAAAAGGAGTCTTCAGACTCGGCCAGAAAGAAGTAGAAATACCGGTTGGCTACTGGTCTGGTTTCATCGGCCAGTGGGATAACCGGCTCTGGGCGGAAGGCCCGGCTGCCAGCCTTGATTTTGATCAGGATCGCTTTACTTATATTGGTGTCACTCCCGGTTATATCCGTCAGGACGAAGTAGCCTTTTTTACCACTCATCTGCATCGACCGGTGAGTGGCAAAGAAGGCAATGAACCTTATATCTACGGCTATGTCTTTAAATATCAAATCGACCTGCCGCTGGGAGTTAAAGAAGTTGTTCTGCCCCGAAACAGTTCAATAAAAATCCTGGCCTTAACTGTTGCTTTAAATGATCACAAGGAGCCGAAGCCAGCCCAAAATCTGTTTGATCGTCTGGATCGCCAGCAGGAAGATTATGAGAGGTGGGCGGTGGTACCGGAACCGGTCATAAAGCCAGCTACCGCTCATGTCAGTCCGGGCCGACCAGCATCGGTCTCGATAACTGTCCCTCTGGACGGAGCTGAAATTCACTATACACTGGATGGCAGCGAACCAACTGTAAAATCACCACTTTATACAGAGGAACTGAGCCTAAGCGGGAATAAAATTCTCAAAGCGAGGGCTTTCCATCCGGTGAGATTGCCAAGTGTAGTAGCTACTGCTTATTACAGTCAATCGTTACCGATAGCGGACATTATCTATTTCAATCCACCGGCTAAAAATAAAATTGGGGCCGCCGAGGAGAAGACATTAATTGATCTGGTCAGGGCCAGGCCGGAGGCTGCCGATGACAACTGGCAGGGTTTTGAGGGTGATGACCTGCAGGTAGTGCTTGATCTCGGGGAAAAGAAAGATGTGTATGAACTGGAGCTCAGTCTATTAGAAGATAATAATGCCGGCATCTTTCTTCCAGCTGCGGTTAAAATTGAGCTTTCCCTGGATGGAAAAAAGTTTGAGACTGTGGTCGAGCAGCAATTACCACAGCCGGAAGCAGGCAAAAGCCGCGACGCAGCTCTGAGGAGTCTGGCTTTCGGTCTTCGAGGCCGTCAGGCCCGGTTTATCAGGCTGACTGCGACCAATATCGGGACTGTGCCTGCTGGCTTCCGCCGGGCCGGTCGCAAGGCCTGGCTCCTGGTTGATGAAATTTATGTCAGATAAACCACGAGTGAGAAAGATCCAGCGAATCGCTGCCAGGAAATAATCTTATCTTCATTGCCTGAAATTAAGTTTCTGAGGCCGGGGCGGCAACGGCAGGTCTATTCTCTTCAAGAAGCTTATCGTAGAGGCCGATAATTTTCTGGAAAATATTCAGCTCATAATCAGTGAGCAGTTTTTGAGCCGCTTTTTTGTCCCGGGTATAAAGAGTGGAGAACTTGTTTTCAAATTCCCGGCTGGTCTTCAGATATTCCTCTTCAACTGACCAGAAGTTTTTTCTGACCAACTCGATCATCTGACCATAATTGGCTTCAACCAGGTTTTCATACTGCCGAACCCTGGTGGATAGGAGCTCGTGGCTCGCCGCCTTGATGTCAACCGGATCAAAATGCTGCTGATAAAGAAGTTCGTAATCATGGTGGTTGGGGCCAAAACCGGCTCCAGGAGGAAGTGTTTCCAGCCCAGAATAGAGCGGAAGATAAAGTGTCGTATCAGGCTTGCCAAAAGCCAGCCAGGTTAAAGCTGAGATTGGTTCTGGCTTCTGCTTGTTTAAACAGACTACGAAAGAATTGATAGTGGAAGAGGTACAAATTGTTCTGAATTTAGTTTTATTGGGGCTGCCCAGCTTATAGCCGTCGGTAGCATCATATTCTGTTCCTTCATAGTGATCGCGCAGTACAGACATCAGTTTCTCCACGGTGATCGGGTTGGCCGGTTCAAAAGAAAATGGAAAATCATCGGTTATCTCCCATTTTTGTCCGCTGAGCAGAGACAGCCCACGCCACATTCTCAGAGTGTTGCCATCAAAGACTGGCTCTCTTTTGGTCGGCCGGTTGAAAACTTTTTTAAAATCAAAAGGCCCGTCTCTTTTTTCATCATACCAGCCATTTTTCCGGGCATATTCAATCAGGTCGGGACTGCCCAGGAAGTTGTCCGGATCGTCAAGACGAATCTGCCTTATGGTGTAGAAATTAGGAATGACAGCCACTGCGTTGTCAGGCACTCTTTGTGCCAGCCAGTGTCGCCCCTTGATAACGGCCAGCATCCAGGCTTCATCTTTATCGGCAATGGAATAGGTCCGACCAGAACTGCGGTAGCCATATTTTTCAATCAGTTCTCCGGCCAGTTTGACTGCTTCTCGGGCACTGCCAGCTTTTTCGGCTACAATCCTTCGCAACATGTAACCGATTCCACCAGCGGTGAAATCTTCGCCTTCTTCCCGGGAAGGACAGCTATTGGAGGTGATGACCACTCCCTGATCATTGATGAAACTATCAGCAAATTCCTGTTCGGTAGCCTCAATCCAGAGAAAGCCATTGACCTGACCGCTGGTCTCATAAACTCCGCCCTGGCCGAGATTTATTTTAACTTTCTGGCCATAATTTTTTGGAGCCATTTTTCTGACATTGACGACAATCTCACCGTAATCATCCTCATTATGGGCAATCATGACCGAGCCGTCGGCACTGGCCTTTTTTCCAACAAGAATGGTGTAGCAGTTGAACTGGTCCCGGTCAGGGTCAGCCTGATTAAGGGCGTTGACCCCCAGACCAGCAGCAACTAAAAAGATAAAAACAAGGATAAAAATAGAAATTATTTTCCTGTGAGCCTTCACCTCTAACCTCCTCGGAGTCTTAATTGACCTGAACATATTTTTGGTCTTTCCGTCTGCTTTAATATACTATTCAGTTGGTTAGTTATTCAAGTTGTCAGATTATTTCTGCTGGACTTAAGTCCGGACAGGGCTGGCTGGAGTCGGGCTGGCAGGAAGATTTACTGACTCATTAACTGGCGAAATTTATATTATTCCTATCGGATTTATGTAATATAAGTTACAACCGACTTTGACTCAGGAGGTAAGTCTGCGAGCCGGTTAGTCTTCTGTTCAGCCAGGAGGCCTGCTGTCCACCCGGACAGGACATAACAGGGGCGAAATAAATCTGGCTGAAAAGTTCCTTCTTCTGGTAAAATAAAATGGGAAAAACAGTAAGGATGGCGTCAATGAGCTCTAACGATGATGATAATAAAATCTCGATTGTAGCCGATTGGCTGGCAGGTCTGGCTTTTGAAGCCTCGGTGGGTGAACACCAGATAATAATGGACGTCCCTCCCGAGGCGGGTGGTCAGGGTCTTGGCCCGCCGCCCAAGCCATTGATGCTGGTGGCTCTGGCCGGCTGTACTGGAATGGATGTCATTTCTATTCTGGGGAAAATGAGGGTAGAGGTTGAAAAGTTCAGGATAACAGTCGAAGGCCTGGTGACAGAAGAACACCCGAAACAATTTTATAAGATGCACCTGGTTTATGAATTTACCGGGAAAGATTTGCCAGAAGATAAGCTGAAAAGAGCGATCGAGCTGTCCCAGGACAGATACTGCGGGGTCAGTGCCACTTACCGGAAGGCCTTAGAGGTTACCTGGGAAATGAAAATAAACAACAGCCATTAGCCGGTAAAAGTCTAACGGATGCTTTCCAGGTAAATAGCCCCGCTCGCTCCTGAAGATAAAATGGGGAGAATGGTTGTAAAATGGAATCGGGTATATGAGAGTGAAGAGAGGAAGCGACGGCACTCCTGGGAATTTTTTCTAATGTCGATGAGTTTGGCGGTGATGATCAGGTTACTTCTGATGAAGCAGATAAATGGAAGAACTAACCCGGATAATAGCCTGGCCAGGGCAAGGTAGAGTTAATCAAAATGAAACCAGAGTTTAACAGGCTGATTAATACGATTAAAACTGAAGGCTGGAAGAAGATTCAAATTGAATTTGGCCCTGACTATCTGGAGATTGAAGTCCCGCCTGATTGTCAGGAACTGAGCATGAAAGAAGTTCCACCCGCGGCTCATCCCGGGCAGGTGGTGGAAGAAGCCCTTTCTTACCCGCTAGCCAGCCCCCGCCTGGAAGAAATTATCCAGGGAAAAAACAAACCGGTGAGCAACCTGTCTGTGGCCATAGCAGTCTCTGATATTACCAGACCGGTTCCGTATCAGGGAGAAAGTGGCCTTCTGCCTCCACTCCTCAAAAGACTGGAAGCAGCAGGAATTCGAAAAGAAAATATTAAAATCATTGTCGCCACCGGTTTACACCGCCCGACTACAGGTCAGGAAAAACTGGCCATGTACGGGGCAGAAGTAGTCCGTAACTATCAAATAATAGATCATAAGGCTGATGATCCGGACCTTTTCCTCAGGCTGGGTGTGACCAGCCGGGGAACGGCGCTTTCGATTAACCGCCACTTCTATCTTTCTGATCTCAAAATAGTTACCGGGCTGGTTGAGAGCCACTTTTTTGCCGGTATTTCCGGCGGTCGGAAAGCCATCTGTCCTGGTCTGGTCGATGTCAAAACCATAGAAAAATTTCATGGTCCTGAGTATCTGGAAAACCCGCTGGCCACCAATCTCATTCTTGACGGTAATCCCTGCCATGAAGAAGCCCTGGAGATCGCTCAGAGAGTCGGTGTAGATTTTTCTATCAACGTAACTCTGAATAAAGATTTGAAACTTACCGCTGTGTTCGCCGGAGATCTGGTTGAGTCCAACCTCCAGGCCTTCCAGTTTATCAAGAATTATGTAGCGATTCCTCTTGACAGAGAATACGACCTGGTTCTGACTCATGGCGGATATGTCGGGCAGAATCATTATCAAACGGCCAAAGCAGCGGCTGGAGCTTTGCCGGCAGTTAAAAAAGGGGGCACAATTATAATTGTGGCTAATAACAGAGATCCTTTTGACCCGGTTGGTTCACCCGAATATAGAACCCTCCTTCACCTCCTGAAGCTGCAGGGACCCGACGGCTACCTTAACTTGCTTCAGTCTCCTGGCTGGAAATTTACCCGAGACCAGTGGGAGCCAGAAGTCTGGGGGAAGGTTTTAAGAAAAGTCGGAGAAGAAGGACTGATTTATTGTTCGCCGGAAATCAACCGAAAAGATTACGATCTTCTGCCGGGGAGGAGTGGTCTGGAATTGCTGGAAGAAGATATTCCGATGACATTAGTGAAAAAAGCCACGGAGATGACCCAGAAGGCGGTGCTACTGGCGGTAGCCCGGCGGGAATCTTCAGGTCTTCCGCTGTCCATGGCTTTCATCCGGGAAGGCCCGTATGCTGTTCCCTATCTTCTTCAGACTGAAGCCGGGAGCCAATAATAGATATGGATGATGACGGTCAAGACGGTCAAAAGTTTTCTGGCTGGCCTGGGGTCGGTGAAAAGGGCAACATAAAAGCTAATATTTTCTGCTGAGTTAGACATGCTTGAAACAGTTTTGTTAGTTGCCGGTTCTTTGCTTCAGCTGCTTGGTTTAGCCGGAAGCATTTTACCCGTACTGGCCGGTCCTCCTCTTAATTTTCTGGGTATTATTTTGCTTGGCCTGGCCCGGGGCTGGGAGACTTTCAGCCGGCCACTATTGTTTAGCCTGGCAGCTCTGACCATTGTTTCTGTTTTTGTTGATTATTTTCTGCCAGTCAGGGGGGCGAAAAAATATGGTTCCACCAGCTGGGGAAGCTGGGGTGCCTTTTTTGGAATGGTTATCGGCGTCTTTTTCTTTCCGCCTTTTGGTTTGATCATTGGAGCCCTGGCCGGAGCTATCAGCGGCGAGTTACTGGCCGGCAAAAGTGAATCTTCTGCTCTGAGAGCCGGCTGGGGAGTTTTGCTGGGCTATTTTGTCTCTCTACTTGTAAGACTCATTGCTTCTGGCCTGATGACTTTTTTTTATTTCAGGGCTTTGTTTTAGGTTAGATCAGATCAGATCAGAATGGATTTGCCCTGTGATAATTAGTTTTCTGGAGTGAGATTTCTTCTGAAGCCGGTCTTTTTGGGCATTTATTTGATCTATAGGTTGAAAACGGGCGCCTTCTTCCCCGGGACTCCAAAGTCAATACCCTCACTTTCCCTGGCAAACTTTTTGATGTCTAAAAACAGGTACAGATAGAGAATTGGCTCTAAGATTTCTGATGCCTTCTAAAACTACAGCGGAGGAGATGGAGCTCGATTAAAGCAGCAGTTCTTGAGCCCAGCCCATGGTCCTTATCTCAATATTTTCCAACTGGCTGTGCCCGAGCTTATAAATTTTATCAGCTGCTTCGATCGAAATCGGCGGGGGAGAGATTGGCCAGGGCTCCCCTCTGAGTTCGTCTCTTTTGGTCTGGATGATCTTCAACCCAACTGCATCGAGAGCAACCGGATCGGTTCCGGCCAGCAGCCCTTTATAAGGCCATCTGTATCTTGGATCAAATTGCGGTCCCCGATCACAGACCGGAAGCAGAGCGTCAACAATTATTAACCTGGTTTTCCCTTTGACCGACGGCAGGTGCCAGATCTCGCCCAGCTTGGTGCTATCTTCATAATGATAATTTCGGGGGGCGCCAGAATACAGGATGTAATTTTTTATCACTGTGCCGATTCCGGTCAGCCAGTGGGCCTTTAGACCAGGCAGGGAAATCAAAGCGGTGATAGAGCCAAGATCAACTGAGCGTCCCTGGGCCAGCCTGATATTCGCCTCGGGCAGACCGATCGCCAGCAAAGATTCCTGGACGATTTCCAGGAGTTCATTATGGGTCGGGTTCATGACCGAGGTTGGTACCAGCCCGACGACATCTTTTGGACTGAAAAGTTTTAACCAGGCCTTTTTCATTTCCTTTTCGCCCGTCAGAGCAGTCATGACCTCTCCAACCATGGCTTCCATAACTTTTTTATCTACTTTCTGGCTGCTGTCAAGAACATGTTCATTGCGGACAACAAGAACCAGGCTTTTCTGGTCGGCAGCTGATTTGATCCCCATTTTTCCAGTCCCGGCTTTGAGCCAATCAGGCAGCACAGTCAGGCCCAGGGCCGTAGCTGCCGTCCCGCGCAGAAAGTCTCTCCTGGTTATAACTTCTTTTTTAATCTTCACTTTTCTTTCCTCCATTACTCAGGTGCTTTTAATTGTTTTAAAGTTCAGCTGACTGAAAATATCAGTAACCGCTTTCTGGTCTGGACATTCAAAGGCAAAAGCCAGATAGTTACCGAACAATGTCCAGCCCAGCCAGCCATCTTCAACCCTGGTACTGCCTGTTTTGAGCAAACCCGGACTGAGGTCAACCTGATCTGTCTTTTCGGGCAAATACGATTGAAAGAAAGAGGTAAGAGCAGCCAGTGCAGCTGGAGCTTCGGGATAATGGATGACAATAAGTTTAGCCAGCTGGCTCCCGGGCTGTCTTTCCTTTTTTTCAAAGCAAATGAACAAGCCTTCGGTGGAGTGATTCAAATTTAGAATATTTTCATGACTCAGGTAATAAAGCGAGTTTAGAACCAGATGTGAATGAAAATAGGCGGTTCTATCCGGTCGTATTTTCCAGGCAGAGTCGGTGGAAGGAACAACGACGTCGAGTATAGCCGGTGGAGGCTGAGCGGGGCTTTTGCCGGCCAGGATTTTTCCCAGCTTTAAAATTGTCTCCCTGACATCAGGTGTTTCTCTCGAAGCTAATATTCGGAGATAAAGACTATCAGCTCTGGCCCGCAACAATCCCTCACCATATAAAGCGGTGTAATCCGGGCAAACGGGGTTTTCGGACCGGACAGCAGGAGCGGAGCTCAGGTTGACGGGTTCACCCGTCCAGTCGAGAGACAGCAGGCCAAACGTCTCATCAGGGGTTTCCATCTGGTAGATTTCGACCAGCATCTCTTCCTCGGGTTCCCTGTTATAACGGTAAACCAGGAGACTTTTGAATTTATAGGCCAGGTAAAGCTCGCCGCCGCCATCCATATAATCAAAGATGGTAGTGTGGTCAATTCTCTGAGGCGGTCCCTCCACCTTCCAGCCATCAATGGTTTCCGGCAGATTAATCTCCTGGTTACTGTGCATCTCTGGAACTCCTCTTGCCCAGGTCGAAAATAGACAGAACAAAATTAAAAGAGTCAACAGGCGGGAACCAATGGGCAAATTATATATATGTTTGCTCCTCATGTCTGATTCCATTCTAACTTGACTCAATTTTATAATCCAGAGAAATTTAAGAAACTTCCTGGATGGAATAAAGATAAAATTTCCGGTGGCCATCAGACTGCTTACTTATCTTGTTTATGGTCAAAGAATCATGTCTGTCCGGGTCTCTGATCTCCAGTGATGACGAGAACTCACCGGCCAAGCAAAAGCGAATTTGAGCTGCTCAGCGGGCCTTTCTTCTAAATAAGCTGATAATGAAAAGGATGATAAGAGCTCCGATTATAGCCCCGATAAAACCGGCCGTCTCTCCTGGCTCATAAATTTTCAGAAACTGACCCAGATAAGTGGATAAAAATGAGCCAGCAATGCCCAGCAAGGTGGTCATGATCCAGCCCATATTTTCTTTACCGGGAAAGATCAATTTAGCGATAACTCCGGCAGCCAGTCCAAGAAGGATTGTCCAGACAATGTGCATAACACCATCCTTTCTGGTCCAATTTTTCTTGTTATTATTTACTTTGCCAGCAATATTTTGACCGGCCGGGCATTGGTTTTATAATCTGGACTTTATCTGTTACAATAATCAAAAATCGGAACAGGTGGCGGTGCATATTGACATCGCCCTCAGATAAACAAGAATTGGCTGGTGAGGATGGCCATCTTCAAATCAACCAAACCGGAGAGCCTGGCTAGTGGAGCCAATCTGATTACACTTCTTCGCTTGTTTTCTTCGCTTCTGTTTTTCTTCCTGGCTGCTGTCTATCACCGTGAACTGTATAATTATCTCGGTCTCGGTCTTCACTGGCTGGGCGACTGGCTGGACGGCTTCTGGGCTAAAACCTTTAAACAGAGAACAATTCTGGGAGCAGAGATAGACATTATCGCCGATCGGGTGGAAAGCCTCTTTTTCTTTATCAACTTCATTTCTTTCCATCCAGCCCTGGTTTTGCCTGTTGCTCTTTACATGCTAAACTTTGCCTTTATTGACTTTTATTTGAGCTATCAATTTATTAAGTTTGATCTAATTTCAGTTGATTTTTTTTATCTGGTTGACCAAAAAGTTTTCAAGTTTAATTTCAGTCAACCAGGTAAATTTGTTAATTCAACTGTTATTCCCCTTCTCCTCATCTTTTTGCCGCAGCTCTGGCCCCTGACTCTAATTCTGACGGCCGGGCTGATCTGGATTAAAATTGATTCAATTCTTATTTTGAGAAAAAAGAAAATTCAGGCTATTCAGATCTGAATTAAGATTTAATTTCTGGTTGTAGCCACTGCTGGACTGATATCAAAGTATTAAATCCTCTTCTGTTTTTAGCCAGTTGTTGTTAGCAGCCCGACTGATTGAGGGGTAAGTCAGTTGACTGGCCTGGCTGACTTTTCTGCTAATCAATATAGCCGAGGGAGCGGAGTTTCTCTTTTTCAGCCGGGCTTATCCAGCGACGTTGACTTTTGAATACCTTTTGTCCCGCTAGATTTATTATTTTATGGAGAGAGGTCAGCAGCTTCATCGTTTCTTCGGGATAAGTGGCTGACAGATCGTTTTTTTCCTGAGGGTCATCGGCCAGATTATAGAGCTCCGTCACTTCCTCTGAACTAAAAACCGAATGGATGATTTTCCAGGGGTAACTGACGAGCGACCAGGCCCGTTGAGAACCCTGAGTTAGTTCTGAACAGATTGGTTGTTTTTTCTCCGGCTCTCTTCCCTCACCAAGGGCCTGGCTCAAATCCTCTCCTTCCAGAGGATAAGCTAAGCTGATGACCTCATTCAGGCCAAGTAGATAGAATAAGGTTGGAAATAAATCCAGCAGGGAAACTGTTGTGCTGATTTTCAGGCCGGCAGGTAACCAGCCTTCTCCGCACATGATGAGTGGAACGCGAATGAGCTCCTGATAGAGGGAATGCCCATGACCCCAACCACGGTGATCAAAGAATTCTTCACCATGATCAGCGGTGACAAGGAGCAGCGTATCTTTTAATTTATCTTCAGTCTGGAGAAATTCAAGCAGCTGGCCGAGCCAGTAATCATGGTAAGCAATCTTGGCGTCATAAAAAGCTATCATCTTTTGCCGGTCGGCTTCAGCTATCTCCGGACCTGATCTAAATGGTAAAAACAATCCCAGTCCTTGAGGAAAAGTCGTTGGCCAGCTCTGGCTTTCTGGTAGGTTTTCTTCTGGCCAGAATTTTTTGATGAAGGCAGTTGGAGCCAGATAAGGGGCATGTCCTCCTTCCAGATGAGCCAGCAGGAAAAATGGCTTATGGGCATGATTTTTAATCCAGTTGGTCACTCTCGAAGTCATGGCTTCCGGGTCAGTTGAGGCCAGCTCGGTTTCTCCAAAGCTAAGAGTAGCCAGTTTCTGGCTCAGAAGATAAACTGGTTTTAGTCCCTGGCTGACCACCGGCAGGCGCCTAGAGCGGTCGAGAATATGACCAAAAATCGTCTTATAGGCTTTTACGGAGAATTCGTCCGGGGCAAAAAAACGGTCCAGACCTTTATTGTATCCATAGGCCGGTGAGAAATATGGATTAAAGGAAAAAGCCGCCGTATTATACCCGAGGGTCTTAAAAACCTGAGGCATAATGATGAGGCTCGATGGAAGATAGGAGGTGATGTCATTCATCTGGTGGGAGGTGGGCAGTGTCGAGGAAAGAAGTGAAGGTATGGATTCGACTGTATGAGAAGAAGCAGCTATGGCCTGTTCAAACAATATTCCCCGGCTGGCCAGTTGATCCAGAAAAGGGGAAGTTTGGCGAGGATAACCATAGCAGCTTAAATGATCGGCTCGAACGGCATCCCAGACGACGAGGACAACGTTTTTAGCTGATTGTCCGGAAACAGGGGTTAAAGCCTGTTCTTCATTCCCCAGCCTGTGCTGGCGGATATTAGTCTGGGTCAAAAGTGCCACCAAACCAGCCAGTAAAACAGCCAGGTGAATAGCCAGATAACTTTTCCAGAAGAGATTAAATGATGGTGCCTTTTTTTTGAACTTTCGCCCGAGAAGAACAAGGCCAGCCACAGCCAGAATGAAAATAATGGCATTTAAGGCAATAGCCGACCGGTTCAGAATGCCTGCGAAAATATAAATATTGATAAAACCCTGGCCTAAAAGCCAGGCAGCAAAATAACAGAAGATAATAAACCAGGCTAAACAATTTGTTTCCTGTGGTCTTCTCCTGACAGCCAGCCAGATAGTCCAGGCCAGGCCGGCAGCCAGGCCGATGACCAGCCAGAGCAAACCGTGCCAGATGGCAATACCAGCCAGGTCGGTGAAATCAAAAATTGAGTTTCCCTTCAGCCTTTCAAGAAGAACATTCCATTCACCCAGACATATTCCGCCCAGCAAGCCACTTAAGGGACCTACCAGGAGCGGGGTGAAACCCAGATGCTGTCGTTTTGCATTCATTATGTTTTATAAATAACAAAACTTATTAAAAGAGACAAATTAAAAAATGGTGGAGAAAATATTCTTGACTTTTGTCAGGTATAAATATAAGTAAGGCAGAGATCAAATTAAGTGCAGAATTTACACTGCAGAAGGGTTAGGGCATAACTTCCCAAATAAAAGAGAATTAGTCTGCTTATCTGTTGAGGAGGGCAAGATGTCTGATGCTCACCTTAAGAAAGCTGACCAGTCAGGCGAGAAGCCAAAGACGCCAGCTATAACCAGAAGAAAGTTTTTATCTTATGCCGGCGTATTAGGTGCTTCTCCTTTTGTCGCGCAGCTGCCAAAAGTTCAGAAAAAAATAGTCAGCCAGGCGAAAATTTATATCCAGCCGGCGGGGCTGATTTTTAATGTCCTGAGACCGGACGACTTACTCTGCCTGGATTTCGAGTTTATTAATTTTAAGGTACTCAATCTACCCAGGCCTCATCTGGTTAAAGAGAATCGTCAGCAGCCTGCTTATATGATTGTACATTTCCCGCCGCAAAGTGTGGCTGAAAAAGTCTTCTATGAGACGACTCCGGAACTAAAAGATACCGGTCAGCCCGAACTCCCCCAGCCCCCTCCCATCTTTTCAAGGATATCAGGACCGGCTCGCCTGAGCTTCATCATTCCGGATGAAATCAATGAAATCCCGCTGACGCTTGAATCTCTTTTAGCCTGGCAGCTTTATCAGCCCAGCCTGGTCCCGGTGGCACTGCCACCCGATGCTTCCTCCCGGATAACAAGGAGAGTTGCCACTTCTGGAAAAGGGAGTTCTAATTCTGCGGCCAGATCTGTTCTGGTTGCCAGCGGTCCAGCCGGTCAGAATCTTCATAGTCAGAGAGACCAGCTGGCCCGGGTCCAGTACAGCCAGCTAAACAGGTTGTTACTTAAACCTGCTGCCCCGCAGAAAAATCAGACAGCTATTGAGATGCCTTACCGGCTCATCCTGTCACCAAATGTCTACAATATCTGGGTTCATGCGGTTAAGCCTGTTTCGATTAATGGTTGGACGGAGCTCTGGCAGACGAGACTGGCAGCTCTAAATCCTGATGGCTCGATAAGTGAATCAGATAATCCTTATTTAGCCCTGAGAGCGGTCTGGTCGCCAGATGTAGATCTGAATAACCTGACCGGCCCTCTTTCATCAGAGGAAGTCCGTCTGCCCCTGACCGCAAATGATCGTCACCAGATCGTTCACCTCAGCAGTAATTTTACACTAAAAAAACCTGACCAGAGTCCTTACGAACCGCAGCCTATCCGGGTTAACAGAATGATGCTCAGCTCTCTTGGAGCCTGGCTTGATTCGATAGGTAACTGGTCTCCGGTTTCACCTCTATCGGTAGTTACCTGGCAACACCTGGCGACAATGGGCCGGGATCATTATGTCCGGGTTGTCTATAAGGGCTATCTGCTGCCTTTCGGTCATCGAGCCTCCCTTGTTAAGGTAACTGAGAGAAAATTTTATAAGGCCTCAGATGGCCAGAATTTTGCCTACCTCCTGCAGAAAATGTATATTGCGGTCAGCCAGCCCGAGAAGACTTTTCCTGCTCCTTTTCAGCCCAACGAAGGTCGGGAAATACCATTTCGGCTGGTTAAAATTACCAGTCTCCAGACACCACCTCTCGACCGCCCTGAAGATAGCCAGGTTCTTTCCAATTCGGGCCAGAAGGCTTTCTGGCCAAAAGTCGGCAAAAAAGACTTTCAATTTCAGGTCACGGCAACTGATGTTGAAGGTCATGAAATTGAGTTTCAGCTGCCGATGATGTTTATTGACAATCAATATGCTTTTGATGTGACCAGCCTGAAGTCCTTAGTTGGAATTTATAATTCTGAGGATGAAGGGGCAGTTAAAAGAAGAAAACCTGACCTTCGCGGGCAGAGTCTATCTCTGGCTGCAGAGCGGATGGAAAAAGATACAACCTTTGAGGCCGAGTCTATGACTTTCGAGTTGAGAGAAGCTGTCCAGGCTGGATCCAAACAGGCTTTTGAGCTGGCCGATCAGCCCATGTGTTTCCCGGCTATGGACAGGGCGGTTATAGCCATTCCGGCTCTGAAAAACCTGCTGGGTTTAGGCCGGACCACTGTCAGGTTTGCTGAGACGTATATCCAAAATGGTTTCAACCCTTCAGCCAATAAAGGGGAGATTTTTATCCAGATTCTCGAAAACCCACCATTGCTGGATTTTACAGCTGGCGGCCGGGCAGAAAAATCAGGTGGCCTGGCTACGCCGAATTTTTATCTGGTCGGGCTATCCAGAATCCTGGGCCCGGTGGGTGGACAGATTGGTTCGGCTTCGGCTGAACCGCAGCCAGATTGGTCTTCTGGTCCACGAGCAGACGCTGACCAGAAAGTTCTGGATGAAAAGGATATAAAGGAAGCTCTTAAGGAGGCGGTTGAAGGTAAATTCTATCCGGAAAAATTCTTTGACAGCAAGGCCAAAATACTGGGCGGCATTTTGCTCAAAGATGTGGTTGATAAGGTCGAAGATTTTGCCAGTCCAGTAAAAGACGCTCTTGACAAAGGGCAGCAGCTGGCCGGAGATTTGTCTCCGGCTCTCAAAATTAAAACCGAGCCGGTCTTTGAAGGTAGTGGTCAGCTGCCGGTTGGAGTCAAAACTTTTCTTAAGTGGACACCAGGTCTGCATGACTTTTCTATTTTCATAGCCAGCCGCGACAGGTCTAAATCCAGGCTCACCCTGAATGTCGAAGCAGTATCCTATTTCAATGGGAAAGAAGCAACTTATCAGGTCAAGGGTGAATTAACTGATTTTACGCTGGACTTGATTAAAGATATCAAGACTTTTGTCCGGGTCAAATTCTCTCGCTTTACCTTTACCGCCCAGAATGGACAGAAACCAGACGTTAACCCGGAAATTGCCTCTCTGGAATTCAGTGGTCCTTTTAAATTCATCGAAGGTCTTCTCAAGGCAATTCCACTCCCTGGTAACTTCGGCAGCCGGTCGGGATTTGGTGGGAAGCCCGTGGTTAAGGTTGAACCGGAAGGAATTAGACTGGGTTATTCTCTTTCAGTACCTGATGTTGGTTTTGGCGTCTTTAGCCTGCAAAATCTCAAATTCGGCGGTGAAATCAGCTTACCTTTTACGGGGGAACCGGTTTCTCTGAAGTTCGCCTTTAATGAAAAAAGCAATCGCTTCCTGGTGACAGTGGCGATGTTTGGTGGTGGTGGATTTTTCTCCCTGGTCCTGGAGCCGAACGGTATTAAGCTGGTGGAAGGCTCACTTGAGTTTGGTGGTAGTTTTGCCATGAATTTAGGGGTGGCCAGCGGCGGGATGGCTTTAATGGCTGGAATCTATTTCAGATATGAAGAAAATGCCGTTAATATTTCAGGTTATGTGCGCTGTACAGGAGAACTTGATGTCCTGGGTCTGATCAGCATTTCAGCTGAATTCTATCTTGAGCTTAACTATGAGGAACTAAAAAATAAAGTCTGGGGTCAGGCTTCGCTCACCGTCAAAATCAAACTCTTATTTTTCAGTACAAAGGTAACTCTGCATGTCGAAAGAGAATTTGGCGCCTCACCTCCACCGCTTTTCAGCGACCTGATGGAAGAGAATGACTGGCTGGCCTATTGTCAGGCCTTTGCCTGAAAGGGAAGACGAAAATGCCAAAATCAACTGTTATATGGACGCTATGTCCTAATGGTATAAAAGATGGGAAATTGCAGTTGTCGGCGGTAGTCTCTATCCGCCTGGAAGAGGAGGGCAGAGGGAGAACGCCCAGCCTGAATTTATTTCCAGATATCCTGAACTGGCCGGAAACTGTTCGAGCTTTAAATTTCGGGGTGATCTATGATAAGAAAAAAAGCCGGGAGCCACTGGCGATAAAAAGAATTTCTCCCGAGCCTGAGCTGGAACTCTGGCAGGCCATATTCAAGCCAGAGGCTCCGGTTTTCTCCTACCAGCTGGCTGACCTCAGTAAAAACCTGGTCATTTCCTATCCGGTGAGAAATGTTATGACCTTCGTGGCTGCTCAGTACCTGAATGTAGCAGCTGAATCTCCGGAAGAACCGCCGCCCATAGCCAGAGTTTTTCATACTGATGGACTGGCTCAGATTCGCCTGAAGCCAATTACCGACCACCGCTATGCCAAGACCGTTCAGCTTAAAACAACCCAGCCGATTATGGCTCAGTCAGTCAGGCGCGAAGCCGAAGGCCAGAAATTCAAAGCTGTTCAGGTTTCTCCTTTGCCTCAGCCTCCCCGGGACTTTTATCTGCTCAGAGAATTTTACAAACCAAAAAACAGGGTGACCATTGATCCCAAAACCAGACAACCGATAGCCCAACGAGTCCCTGTTACTCGACCTCAGCCCGATTTTCACCAGGTTCTGGCCTTCCTGACCAGCTATCCAGCTCTCGAAAGGTTACTCGGTTTGGTGCTCGACTTTGAACTGGAAGTCCCGCCTGACTTTCCAGCAGCTGGCTGGATTAAATTAATTCCAGAAGGAAGAAGTGATGAAACTCTAAGGACTGCTTATAACTATGATGCCTCAGGTGGAATTTTTGAAGCTGCCAGCCACCAGCAGCCACCTGAAGTTGTCCATGGTTTTCTAAACCTGGCTGATGAGGAAAGATATGAGCTGATCCAGCTCGATGTTGACGCTGTTGCCCTCCAGACGGCTGAGCTGGCCGACACAGCTGAGACCAGGGAAAAGGCTGACCTTCCCGGCCTGCGTTCAAGTGGGCTGGGGGTGATCAGAAATGAACAGGCAAAAAATGTAGCTGAAATCCTGGTTAAAGCTGTCGAACTCAATAACGATTTAATCAGGAAGCAAGAAATCACACTTTTTGCTGAAGACCTGATCCAGGGCTATCGGATTGATGTCTGGGACGATAAGTCGCAAAAATGGCACTCTCTCTGCCAGAGAGAAGGAACTTATCGATTGGTCAGGCTAGATAAGGAAATCACTCTGGAGGATGAAGGCTTCCTGTCACCGGCTGTCACCCAGGCAGCTGATGAATCATCCAATGAAATCTATGTTCACGAAGCTCTGTTTCACTGGGATGGCTGGAGTCTGGTAGCTACCAGGCCCGGCAAGACTATTGACCGGGATGATGCCCCCCAAACTATAGAAAACAAAGCCCTGAGTGATTTTTTGCTCGAAACCAAATTCAAGCCTGTCTCCAGATCACTGCCGAAGCTGCGCTACGGCACCGGCTACCGGTTGAGAGCCAGAACGGTAGATCTGGCTGGAAACAGTCAGCCGCTTGAAAACAATGATGATCGGCAGGCAATCCCGGGGCCAGCCAATCCGCCTTTTATTTTCAGTCGCTTTGATCCTGTTGCTTCTCCAGTTATTATCCCCAGAGAAGAACCAAAAACAGGCGAGACGGTGAGCCATCTGGTTATCAAAAGCTTTAATGATTCTATTGACGGGGACAATGAACCTACCTCTCAGACATCTGACCGGCATCTGGCTCCGCCCAAAATCTCTCAATTTGACTCTGAACTTCATGGGCTGTTTGATAGTCCTTCCGGTCTTAAGCCTGAGGTTTATTCTCTAATCTGTCAGAAAGATGCTGGTAGATTTAATGAACTCGAGCCGGGAGATGAGGTTGAGCTACCCTATTTTCCAGACCCCTGGGCGAGAGGAGTTTGTCTGCGTGGCTTACCTTATGGAGCGCCGGATCCCTGGCTGATTCCTTTTGTCGGCGACTGGCCTGATTTCCGGCCTTTCCGCCTGAGACTGGAGGAAGGTAGCCAGCCTGCCCGCTGGTCTGATTCTTCGCGAGTGCTAACAGTCTATCTTAAAAAGGGAGAGTCGGTGAGGCTTCGTCTCAGCTGCTATTTCCCGGAGAGATATCTCGAAATTCAGGGGTTTTATCGCTGGCTGGAAAAGCCAGAAAGAATACTGCCACCCAAAGTGATGAAGCCACCACGTGGCTTGCCTGCAGGACAGGTACAGACATTAAAGACTCTTCAGGTACCAAGAATAGACCTGAACCGGCTCAGGACTATTTCTCTGCAGGGAAAAAACTGGCTGATAACACCTTTTGAAGAGATTACCCTGAGTCATGCCACTCTTCAGCCAGTGGGTCGCCCTCAAGCCAGATTTCTGGAGGCTCAGAAAAGTTATGGGCAGACCGCCGCTATTCTCTTCGGGGAATTTGGAATTCATGGCCAGAGTACTTCCAGAGTTGAGTTGATAGCCAGCTGGTCAGAGCCAGTTGACGATCTGAATGAACCGGAACCAAAAGTTCTTGAAAGCCGGGCTCATGTTCTCGAGTTGACCGTCACTCCCGAGATGAGCTCAATCTCACTTACTCCAAAGACAGGGGAGAGACGGATCGAGGATTCAGATAATCAGCAACAGGTACCCAGGCCGATAACCAGTGCGGCGGTCATTGGTCTGCCTACCCCCGTTTATCGGCAGGAGTTTGGAGATACCAGGTTCCGACGGGTTAATTACAGCCTGATAGCGACGACCAGATATCAGGAACAATTTCCAGCCAGCGAACTGCCCAGGGAAGCTATTTATACCAGAAGTAGCCAGCCAGTTGAAGTCAAAGTATTAAACTCAGCCCCACCGGCCATGCCCAAAGTTGCTTACGTTATTCCCTCATTTAAATGGGAGAGGAAACGTGACCGAAATCAGATCCAGAGCACCAGAAAAAGCGCTTTGCGGGTTTATATCGAAAGGCCCTGGTATTCTTCGGGCGAAGGCGAACTTCTGGCCGTTATTCTGCCTCCCGGGCTGGGGGTTACGCCCAAAAAGCGTAGCGGGACCGTGGTGACAGGTGGAGTAAAAGATCAAACCGTCACTGCCGGGGGAACACAGCCGCCAGTCCAGGTCCGGCCCCAGGTCCAGAAAAAAATTACCCAGTCACCTGTTTCACTCCACTTTCCGGCTGTGGCTACGGAATACAGACCATATGTTAGCATGTGGGGAGCTGATCCGCTCTGGAAATCAGGCAGCACCTGGCCTCCGGAATATCCATCACCCGAGGCTTTTCCGGCGGCAGTAGAAATAATGGGGGAGCTGCCTCTGCTGGAAATGCCCGAAGAAAAAAAGTTCATCGCAGTTGGCCATGAAGTAGAATATGATAAGGAGCGGGGACTCTGGTATTGTGATTTAGAGCTTGACCCGGGTCAAGCTTATTTCCCATTTATCAGACTGGCTCTGGCCAGATTTCAGCCTGACTCAGTTCCTGGAGCTCATTTGTCGAAAGTGGTGGTAACTAATTTTGGGCAAATTCTGCCTGAGCGGGTGCTGGGCGTCACTTTTAATCCATCTAATCTGGCGGAGATAGGTTTTACTTTGTCCGGGATTTCGTATAACAGGGGATACGGGGCTGACGGGCCGGGAGTGGTCGAAGTCTCTCTCGAAACGAGGAAACTCAATCTACCCGAAGAAATCGGCTGGGAAGAAGTTCCAGAAACTTCAATTACCCTTAAGCCCCAGAGCTCCGGGGCAAGGGAAAGCAGTTGGTATGTCTGGAAAGGATGTCTGAAACTGCCGAAGGAAATAAAAGTTCGGGACTATCGGCTGACCATAAGAGAATATGAAATTTTTGACACTGATGAACTGGACAGGACCACAGCCACCGTCACCGCTGTACCCAAAAAATTTAAGCGACTGGTTTATGCCGAAACCATCAAATTGGCTGATCTATAGACAAAAATTCAAATCCATCCATTCCGGGCTTTTGTGCAGTCCGAGCTGATCTTGCCACTCCAGTCCATCAGCGATGCTGAACTATATTTTTTACAGTAATATAGGGATTAAAAATGTACCCGCTGCCAGTCCAGCTGTGAGAGCGTTCAGCATCAAAATCGAGGGTCAGCTTGGTGGTCGTATCTTTGGCAATCGTAAAGTGGCAGGGTAAGGCCACGGTTATCGCCGGTGTCATATCAATGGTAAAAGTTCTTTCAGTGGTGATAATCTCTACCCTGGAGATGACCAGCTTGAGACCGGAATAAGTTCCCTCGGGCAAATTCAGGACAGCCAGCCTCTCTTCTCGGCCGCGAAGAGGCAGGAGATCAATTCGCTTTGGTTCGGTTAAAAGATTATCTGTCCAGCTCTGGCGATCTTCATTCCGAAGATATATAGCCTCCAGGGTGATATAAAAGTTCTGCAGGTTAGGAGCTGGAGCATCTGTCAGATATAATTCAAAATTAGAAGAGGATTGTGGAGAACAGCCGAACTGACTGATAATAAAAACAAAAGCCAGGAACAGGCCAGCCTTTTTCATCGCCCACCTCCTTTTATTTTATATTTTAGCTAAACTGTCCTGCGCCTGTCAATTATTCGAATTGCCTCACTTAAAATCTACTTAAAAGTGATTAGTTGCTTCACGAGAAAATCTACACGAGAATCTTTTGCCTTCTGGCTAAGATTGAAGCCAGATTCGATGGAGAGATTAGCCGGGAGTTGAAGCAATGGGTTTGGAAGTGAAGGTTAAGAAAGCGGTCGGGAAGAAACTTTTTACCTGGAATAATTAATCAACCAGCTACAGTCACTGATATTCGGCCCAGTGCTTGATTTTTAGGTCGTCTATCTTTTTTGAGACAAAAGCCTGAACAAAGGCTTCAGCCAGCTGCAGGTTGGTGATAACCGGTATTCCCAGGTCAACAGACAGGCGTCTCATTTTATAGTCTGAATCGAATTCAATCCTTTTACCGGTATGAGGAATAGAAATCAAAAAGTCAATTTTCTTTTCCATCAGGAACTCTTTGAGATTTGGCTCTTGCTTCTGATGAATTTTAAAGAGCCTGGTAGTTTCGATTCCATTCCTTCGCAAAAATCTGGCAGTCCCTTCGGTGGCATAGATTTTAAGTCCGGTGCCGGCCAGCTCCCGGGCTGCGGCCAAAAACCTCTGTTTATTTTCTTCGCCGCCCAGACTCAACAAAATTGACTTTTGAGGTAACCTGAAGCCGGCCGCCAGCATCGCCTTGAGCAGAGCCTCCTGGAGATCATCGCCCAGGCAGGCAACTTCACCGGTCGAGGCCATTTCGACTCCCAGGCAGGGATCAGCTCCTTTAAGCCTCGAAAAAGAAAATTGTGGAGCTTTGACGCCAACATAATTTAGTTCAAAAATCGAGCGACTCGGGCTAACCGGCAGCCCCAGCATGGATTTAACCGCCAGCTCAATAAAAGGGATCCGTGAAACCTTGGAAACAAAAGGCAAAGAACGAGAAGCCCGCAGATTGCATTCAATGACTTTAAGGGCATTGTCTCTGGCCAGCAACTGCAGGTTGAATGGCCCGGTTATTTTTAAAGCCCGGGCAATTTTTTCTCCGATTATTCTTATCCGGCGGACGGTTTCCAGATAAAGCTTTTGAGGCGGAACAACCATGGTGGCATCGCCGGAATGAACCCCGGCATTTTCTATATGTTCAATGATGGCCGAAGCTACAATTCGGCCTTGATTGGCCACTGCTTCCAGTTCAATTTCCTTGGCCCCGAGAATAAACTTGGAAATAACTACCGGGTGCTCGGGCGAGACCAGTGAAGCCCGCTTTAAATACCTGTCCAGAAATTTTTCTTCAAAAACCAGGCTCATGGCTGCCCCGCTCAATACATAAGAAGGACGGATTATGACCGGATAACCAATTTCCTGGCAGAATCTTCGGGCTTCTTCCAGGCTGGTCACTTCTTTCCAGGGTGGCTGGTCAATCTGGAGTTCATCTAAAAGTCTCGAAAACTGGCGGCGGTCTTCTGCCCGGTCAATATCTTCCGGCGAGGTACCGAGAAGATGAAGACTTGCCCGGTGTAGTTTTAAAGCCAGATTGTTTGGTACCTGCCCGCCCATCGAGACAATGATCCCGGCCGGTTTTTCTTTCTGGTAAATATCGAAAACTCTTTCCAGACTGAGTTCATCAAAATAAAGTCGATCGCACATATCATAGTCAGTCGAAACCGTCTCTGGATTGTAATTGACCATGATCGTTTGATAGCCCAGCTGTCGCAAAGCCAGAGAAGTATTAACGCAGCACCAATCAAACTCCACCGACGAACCGATACTATATGGGCCAGAGCCCAGAACCATAATTTTTTTCTTTAAATGGTTGAAATTTAAATCATCTTCCTGGCCATTGTAGGTAAGATAAAGATAGTTAGTTCTGGCAGGATATTCCGCAGCTAAGGTATCAATCTGTTTGACTGCCGGTCGGAGTTTAAGACTCTCCCGTTTTTGACGGACTTCATCTTCAGTTGTCCGGCTAAAGATAGCCAGCTGTTTGTCCGAAAAACCTTTCTTCTTGGCTTCCAGCCAGAGAGCAGCCGGCAATTCTTTGAGAGCATATTTTCTGATCCTTTCTTCCAGCTCGACCAGACCTTTCATTTTGTATAAAAACCAGGGATCAATTTTAGTCAGAGCAGCTACTTTTTCGACTGACCAGCCTTTTTTAAAGGCCTCGGCCAGACCGAAAAGTCTTTCATCTGTTGGTTGATAAAGCTCTTTCTCCAGGTTTTGGAAAGAATAGTTTTCATTGCCAACAAAGCCATACATGCCGACCTGAAGCATGCGAATTGCTTTTTGCAGGGCTTCTTCAAAGCTCCGACCAATGGCCATGACTTCACCCACCGATTTCATTTCAGAGCCTATTTTCTTGGAAACCCTGGCAAATTTTTTCAGGTCCCAGCGAGGAATCTTCACCGTGACATAATCGAGGGCCGGCTCAAAGCAGGCGGTGGTTGTTCCCGTCACCGAATTTTTCAGCTCAGGGAGGGTATAGCCCAGCATCAACTTGGCAGCGATGAAAGCCAGCGGATAGCCGGTAGCTTTGGAGGCCAGGGCTGAGGAGCGGGATAGCCTGGCATTGACCTCAATAATCCGGTAATCGCTATTGACCGGATTTAAGGCAAATTGAATATTGCATTCTCCGATAATGCCCAGCGTCCTGACAGTTTTAAAGGCAATCTCCCGCAGGCCGTGATATTCGCGATTGGTCAGGGTTTGAGAAGGGGCTACAACCACGCTTTCACCGGTATGAATCCCCATTGGATCAAGATTTTCCATGTTGCAGATAGCCAGGCAATTATCAGCCTGGTCACGGATTATTTCATATTCGATTTCCTTCCAGCCCTCAAGATACTCTTCGATTAAAACCTGATTGGACCGGGACAAAGCCAGGAAAAGTTTTTCGGTGAGTTCTGCCTGATTAGAGCAAAGAGAGCTGCCCTGACCGCCGAGAGCGAACGCTGACCGCAGCATTACCGGAAAACCAATCTTTTGAGCGGCAGTCAATCCTTCCGCCAGCGAAGAAACGGCCTGACCGCGGGGAGTCTTGAGAGAAGCTGAGGCCAGAACTGCATTAAATAGACCGCGATCTTCGGTGATTTCTACCGCTTTGAGTGGCGGGCCAAGGACCCGGATTTTATACTTATCAAGGAGACCATCCCGGGCCAGCTCCAGTCCGCAGTTAAGAGCAGTTTGACCGCCGAAAGATATCAACAAAGCCTGCGGTTGTTCTCTGGCGATGATTTTCTCCACCAGCGATGACTCCACCGGCATAAAATAAACTTTATCAGCCAGGAAATCTGAAGTCTGAAAAGTAGCTATGTTGGGATTGACCAGCACTACTTCGATATTTTCTTCTTTAAGAGCTTTGATGGCCTGGCTGCCAGAGTAATCAAACTCACCGGCTTCACCGATTTTGATCGCCCCACTGCCCAGCAGGAGGACTTTCTCCGGCTTTTTCATCGCAGCTGCTCCACCAGGAGATCAAAAATGAATTCAGTATCAGTCGGGCCTGGACAGGCCTCGGGATGAAATTGAACACCAAAAAAGGGCTGGCGTTTGTGCTTTATGCCTTCATTGGTTCCATCATTAGCATTGACCAGCCAGGGCTGCCAGTCAGCTGGTAGTGACTTTTGATCGACGGCATAACCATGATTCTGGCTGGTTAAATAGCAACGCTGGCTGCCCATCTCCAGACAGGGTTGGTTCTGTGAACGATGACCGAATTTAAGTTTATAAGTTCTGGCCCCGGCCGCTAAAGCCAGTATTTGATGCCCGAGACAGATGCCCAGCATGGGCAGATTTTCTGTTAATAAAGCAGCAACAGTTTTCACTGCCAAACAGAGCTCAGGATTACCGGGACCATTGGAGATGACCAGGCCGCTGGGTTTAAAGGACAGGATAGTTTCGGGACTGGTATTGTGAGGAACCCTGATGACACTCAGCCCTCGCCTGGTAAGCTGGCTGATAATGCCCAGTTTTGTTCCGCAGTCAATAAGAACTATTCTCTTTGTCCGGCCAGGCTGATAAACATGGAGATCTGGACTGGAGACTTCTGCCACCAGATTGGCCGCATTTGGATCGGGCAGCTGTCTGGCTTCACGAACCAGGGGTGACAGCTTGAGTGGTTTATCTGACACAACCAGGAGACCCGGAATTACCCCGTCTTCGCGCAGGCGTTTAACCAGGGCTCTGGTGTCAAGACCGGAAATGGCTGGAATCCGACTGGCTTCTAACCAGTGATCAATAGACAGGCGTGAGCTATGATGTGATGGCTTATCAGTATATTCAGCGACGACATAGCCTTTTATCCGGGGGTGGGAAGATTCAAAGAAGTCTGGATTAACTCCATAGTTTCCAATGAGAGGATAAGTCTGAACGAGAATCTGACCATGATAGGAGGGGTCAGTAATAGATTCTACATAACCGACCAGGCCGGTATTAAAAACAACTTCCCCCCATGTTCTGCCACTGGCGCCAAACCCTTTACCCTCAAAAACCGTACCGTCTTTGAGGACTAAAACTCCGTATTTCGTCTGTGTATCCTTTAAAATTTTTTTGACTTTAGCACATTTTATTGGCTGAGGCAAGCTATGTTGCCAGGCTCCACGCCTTTTTTTATAATTGAGGGGAAAATTTCCGGAAAGAAGGTCAGAATGAAAGTTGGTAATTTGCAAAAATATCTTTTATCCGGGGTCTCTTATGCTATTCCCTTTGTCGCTTCAGGCGGAATATTAATTGCTCTGTCGATAGCTCTGGCTCCGATGGGCCCCGGCGGACCGGATTTCAGCCAGGCTCCTTTTCTAAAGTTAATAAATGATATTGGCACAGCCGCTTTTTCTTTGTTGATTCCTGTTCTTTCTGGCTATATTGCTTTTGGGATCAGCGATCGACCCGGTCTGGTACCGGGCTTTGTCGGCGGCTATATCGCCAATCAGGTTGGTGCCGGTTTTCTGGGCGGTCTGGTTTCAGGTTTGCTGGCCGGCTTTCTGGTCTTCTTTCTCAAGAAAATCAAAGTCCCGAGCTATATCCGACCGGTTATGCCTATTTTGATTTATCCGGTTATTTCCTCATTAATTGTCGGGATAGTCATGTATCAGGTGGTTGGTGCTCCTATTCATGATTTAATGGCCAGTATTACCAGCTGGTTACAGGTCATGCATACCGGCAATAAAATTATTCTGGGAATTATCCTTGGATCGATGATCGCCTTTGATATGGGTGGACCGGTCAACAAGGTAGCTTTCTTTTTCGGGGCGGCGATGATTCAGCAGGGAAATTATCTGATCATGGGGGCCTGCGCCTCAGCTATCTGCATCCCACCTCTTGGCCTTGGCCTGGCCACCCTGATCAATCGAAAGCTGTGGACCGAGCAGGAACGAGACGCTGGCCTGGCGGCTCTGGCCATGGGAGCTATTGGTATAACCGAGGGGGCCATTCCTTTTGCCGCCGCCGACCCCTTCCGGGTAATTCCAGTCATTATGGCGGGTTCGAGTCTTGGTTCTGTGCTGGCCATGCTGGGACAGGTTGGAGATCATGCTCCTCACGGCGGGCCAATAGTTTTGCCGGTCGTTGATAATAAACTTATGTATATCGTGTCTATAATTGCCGGCACTCTACTGGTAGCTGGTTTGATGACATTAATTAAGGCCAGGAGCAGAAGGTCAGGGGGAAGTTCTCCAAAATAAAAGCAAAGCCGAAAGGCAGATGAGAGGCGGCCGACAGAAAAGGCGGCCAGACTTTTAAATTAGCGGATAAATGTTAAAATAAAAGTTAATCATTTAGAATGTAACAAATGGAGGCGGACATGAAACTGGTGGCGGTTACTGCCTGTCCAACAGGCATTGCTCACACTTATATGGCAGCTGAGCAACTGGAGCGGGTGGCCAGGAAGATGGGTTTGTCAATTAAAGTTGAAACCCAGGGGGCCATGGGTATTGAAAATGAGCTTGATCCTGACGAGATCAGGGAAGCAGCGGCGGTGATCCTGGCTACCGGTATTCCCATTCAGAAAAGCGAAAGATTCGAAGGGAAAAAAATCTTTGAGTTTTCTGTTCAGGAAGCCATTAAAAATACTGAGGGGATTTTGCAGAAGGTAAAGGAACAAATTGGCGGTTGAATTTACTTTTGACTTCCCTCTGCCCCTGGGGCTCCATGCTCGCCCAGCTGCTTTTATTCAGGACTATTGCCAGAGTTTTTCTGGCCAGATTGTCCTGGAAAACAAGCGTAATGGAAGGGCCGCCGACCCGAAAAGCATTCTGTCCCTTATAACCTCAGACACTCAGTTTGGCGATCCCTGCCGGCTTGTTATTTCCGGCGAAGGCGAGAAAGAGTTCGCCGCCAGTTTTAAGCGTTTTCTACTTGAGGACTTAAAGTTAAAAGAGGAAAAAGCACTGGAGATCGTGCCGTCAGCTGCTGCTCTTATTCCCAGACTGGTGCTGGCTGAGAAAGAAATCTATCTGACCGGCCAACCGGCCTCGCCCGGTCTTGCTTCAGGGAAAACTTTTCTCTTCGCCACTGCTTTTGACTGGGATAATCTTTTAAGTGAAGAGGCCGGGCTTGAGCCTTTTTCTCCCCAGGCCGAGAAGGAAGCTTTTCGACGGGCAAGCCGACAGGTCCAGCAGGAAGTAGAACGTCTTCTTCTCGACAAAAACGGGGTCGAAAGGAATATTCTTCAGGCTCATCTGTCGATCATCACTGACCGGACTTTTATCGAACGGGTGATAAACCTCATCGACCAGGATAAATGTCGAGCCAGTCGGGCGGTCTATCGGGCTGCTAAAGAATTCAGTCAGCAACTGCTGGAGGCCAAAAGCCAGTATTTGCGAGAAAGGGCAGCTGACATTCAGGATGTCACCGAGCGGCTTTTAGAACATCTGGGTGGCCCAGCCCCGATCAGGTTAAAAGCCAGACTGAGTCAACCGGCTATCATTGTAGCGGAAGACCTTTTTCCTTCGGACTTCTTAAGTCTTAAACCAGAACTGGTGCTGGGATTAATCCTGGAAAAAGCCGGACAGACCTCCCATACCCTGATTATGGCCAGAAGTCAGGCCATACCGGCCGTAACTGGTGTGGATCAGGCCTGCCGCCGGTTACGAGCGGCTGAAGAAGTAATTCTTGACGGAAATCGGGGAGTCATCGTTGTTTCACCGGGTGAAGCGGTGAGGAGATATTATCAGAAGGAGATGGAAACTGAAGACCTCCTTCGTCAGCGACACCGACAGCTGGCTGCTCTGCCCGGTCTGACCGCGGATGGCCAGAAAATAGAAATAGTGGCTAATATCGGACGGCCGGAAGAGCTGTCAAAGGCCTGGCGAGATGGAGCAGAAGGGATAGGAATATTCCGCACCGAACTCCTCCTCTACGGTAAATCGACGCTTCCGACCGAAGAAGAGCAATATTTGCTTTATAAAAAAATAGCAGAAGAAGCTTCTGGCCGGCCGGTAATTATCAGGACTTTTGATATCGGTGGAGATAAACCCATACCTTCTCTCCACCTGCCGCCGGAACCGAATCCTTTTCTTGGCTACCGGGGAATAAGAATTTATCAGGAGAATTATGATCTTTTTCGCCATCAGGTCAGAGCTATCCTGAGAGCGGCTGCCTCTGGCCAGCTTAAAATCATGTTTCCGATGGTCAGTCTGATTGAAGAAGTCCGCTGGCTTAAAGAAAAAATAGCAGAACTGGCTGAGGAACTTAAAATGGAGGGCCTACCTTTTCAAGGCCGGATTGAAACGGGCATTATGCTGGAAGTACCTTCAGTTGCCCTTCTGGCTGATAAGTTTGCTCAGGAAGTTGATTTTTTCAGTGTTGGCTCGAATGATCTTATGCAATACTTTTTTGCCGCTGACCGGAGTAATCCGAAGGTCAGATATCTAAGTCAGCCATTAAATCCGGCATTGTTGAGGCTTTTAAAAGGGGCAATCGAGCAGGCTCATAAAAAAGGCAAGTGGGTTGGACTGTGCGGAGAAATAGCCGGTGATTCCAGACTGGCTCCGGTTTTTGTTGGTCTGGGTTTTGATGAGCTGAGCATGAGTTCGGGTTTTATTCCGCAGGTCAAGGCGGTTGTTTCCAGATTGAAGACCGATGACTGTCAACAACTGGTGAGAAAAGCCATCGAAGCAGCTACAACCAGCGAAAATGAGAGACTCCTTCAGCAATTTTATCAGGAACATTTCTCTCAAGAAGTTATAAGTCGCGAGCTGGTTGAGCTTCGGGCAGACTGTCGGTCGAAGGCTGAGGTCCTGCAAGACATAGCCATCAAACTTCAACTGGCCGGGCGGGTGGACAACCGAGCCAGATTGGAACAGGCTCTGTGGAAAAGGGAAGATGATGTTGCTACCGATATTGGCTTCGGGCTGGCCATCCCGCACTGCCAGTCAGAAGCAGTCAGGACGCCGAGCATCGTAGTCCTCCACTTAGCTCAACCGGTGGACTGGCAATCGAAAGAGGGGCTGCCGGTTGATCTTATTGTCTCTCTGGCCATTCCAGCTGGCGACAGAGTAAGTCAACAGCTGTCGCTTTTGCCCCAACTGTCAAGGAAGCTAATCCATGAAGACTTTCGAGAAGCCCTGCGGCAGGCTCAGGATCCGGGCGAAGTTGTTTCTCTCATAAAAGAGGCCATGAGCTGATTAAAATTCTGTCTCCACTTCTTGGCTTTAAGCCTGCTACTCAGCAAAAGAGGCTGGAACTTATTTTTGATCAGGTTCTTTTTTATCCATCTTTTTGAAGTCAAAAACTCCATTGGGCTGGATGGTTTCAAGCCCGGTCACTTCGCCCTTTGGCCCGAAAATAAAGCGAACTCTGATCACCGGAACCTGTTTTAAATAAAACTCATCTCCAAGATCAGGAACGAGCTCATACAGCGGTTGTCCGGGAACATAGAAAGTCAGGGTATTACCCTGTAAGCTAACTGTCGATGCCTGATTCAACAGAACATAATTACCGGTGAGCTTTTTAAGAAATTCCGGATCATAATAGCGCGCCTCCGGTCTTTTTTTGAAAACGATATCATCAGCTGTTGGCTCCAGAGGAACGGTGAGGCCAGCCACCCGACCATTGGGGTCAGTCTGAAATGTCAGTTTGGTATCTTCAAAAACCGGATCAGCGCCTTTCAAGCCATTAAAGGTATCATAATGCCAGTGGTCAAGGGGAGTGGTAATCTCGTTATAAGTGAATGACAGTTTGCCATCTTTGAGGTTGACCTTAAGTTCGCCATAACCGGGGTGAAAGTAAGTTCCAGCATAGTCAGTCAGGGGATGAGAAGGCCTGGTGCCAGCTATCCTCCTGGCCGCAGCTTTTTCTCCGGCCTTTTTTCCGAGTTCTTCCCCCTTAGCCTGGTTTTTGACAGCTTCGCCAATCCAGTCCACAGGTTCAAGACCCAGCAATTTATCGGTTATGGTCTCGAGGAGAAGATCGGGCAGGACACTGCCGTTTCTGTTGGTCAGGACAACAAAGCCATAGCCATCTTGAGGGAGGAAACTGACCAAAGCCGAAAAGCCATCAATGTTGCCTCCATGATAAACCCGCTGGTGGCCGCGATAATAATCAACAAACCAGCCCAGAGCATAACTGGCTGGACTGAGATAAGTCGTGACTGGAGCCCCGGCGATAGGAGTATAAGGCAGATGGAGGTCTTCGAGGCTGGCCGGAGCCAGAAGCTGTTTTTCTCCGAATTTTCCAGAATTGAGATGGACAATGACCCAGTTTGCCATCTCACGAACAGTCGAATTTATTGAGCCGGCCGGTCCCATATTGGTCAGCTGGCGGAAGGGGACTTTTTCAATCTTACCATCACGATATGCATAGGGCTGAGCATAGTCTTTATCCTGCTGGGAAACCGAAACTGAAAAATTAGTTCTGGTCATCCCTAATGGTTCAAGGACCAGCTCCCGTATCGAATCCTCCCAGGGTTTTCCGCTTAAAACTTCAAGGAGATAGCCGGCCGTCAAAAACATCAAATTGTTATATTGAAATCTTTCCCTGAGATCGGCGGTAAACTGAAGATAAGCCAGACGCCTGACCAGCTCTTCCCGTGAAGAGCGATAGTTGTTATACCAGAGGAGATCGTGACGCGGCAGACCGGAGCGGTGAGTGACCAGATCCCGGGGTGTAATTCTTTCAGTAATAACCGGATCGGACAATTTGAACCAGGGAATATAACTCCGGACCGGTTCGTCCCAGATCATCTTACCTTCATCTACCAGCCTGGCCAGGGCAAAGGTGGTGAAAGCTTTGGTGGTAGAACCGATGGCCAGTAGAGTATCAGGCGTCATCGGCAATTTGTTTTCCACATCCCGGAGTCCATAACCCTGAAGAAAGATCACTTCTTTATTCTTAACGACAGCCAGAGCTAAACCCGGGACTCTCAAATCAGCCATGGCTTTATTAATGGTTCCGTCGAGAGAAGCCAGCATATTTCTGGCTTTAGCTACCGGATCTTCGCCTTTATTAAGATAAAAGGGAAAAGTCTGACCAGACTGAGTAAATTGGCCGGTAATTTTCTGTCCTCGGTCATCGAGCCTTCCCTTAAAAACTGCATTGCCGGGGACGCCAGAAATGGCAAAAGTTATCTCTTTATCAGATACAGCTATATCAGTCAGTCGGAGGTCAATGGCTTTCTGGACAGGAATCGAAATCAGCCCTTCCAGTTTTTTATCGGGTGACAATTTAAAATCAACCAGGATCTCAAGCTTCATCCCGGGAAGCTCAATGGCTCCTTCCCAGTGAGCGGCCAGTTGTTGACTGAGATCGGCAGACTGAGAAAGAAGGCTGGGAAGGGCGGCCTGAAAAATAATCAAAAATAAAATTAAAATTTTAACTTTGATTTTTCGGTATGTCATTACTTCCTCCAGACAGCAGGCTGCGAATTTAATTTCAGCCAAATTAAACTTAATCTATTTACGATGGGAATTCAAATATAAAACAGCGACCAATGAACTTTTTTCTGACGATTTTCGTTTAAGATCATATAAGGGCTTGATTATTTTTAGGAGGAAGAAGAATGCCAGCCGACAAGAAAAGCTTTAATAAGCAGAGAGGAAAGAGTTTTGTACTGATTGCCTTAATGCTGCTTATGATTTCAACCCTGCTTATCAGCTGTGATGAATTTATTGATTCAGATTACAGATTTGAGGAAACTTTTTCTAAAACGATTGCTCTTAAAGAAGCTGGCTCTTTTTCGCTGGAAAATGTTAACGGCTCGGTAACTATCACCACCTTGCCCTCCAGAGAAGTAGTTATCAAAGCTACCAAGCACGCCAGACGAGAAAAGAGCGACCTCGATAAAATCAAAATTGAGGTTATTCAGGGGGAAAGAGCAGTCAAAGTTAATACCATTTATGAGAAAAAAAATCTCCGGGTAAAAGTTGATTATGATATTACTGTGCCCGAAGGCCTATCCCTGGAACTGGTCAGGACTGTTAACGGTAAAATTGTGATCTCGGGTAAATATGACCGGGCTCAGCTTAAAACGACCAATGGCAGCGTCGAAGCCAGAGGAGATTTCAGCTGGCTGGACATCAGTACGACCAATGGTTCGATTGCGGTGATTGGAGTTAAGGGGAAGGTTGATTTGAGAACTACCAATGGCAGCATAAAGGCTGAACTCCATGAACTTTCAGCTGACTTCAGAGCCCGGACGACTAACGGCAGTATCAGACTGGCTCTGGGCCACGAAGCTGATGCCCGGCTTGTGGCCAGGACAACCAACGGCAGTATCAAGGTTGAATATCCGGTAACGGTAGAAGGTACGGTGTCCAGAAGAAGACTGGAAGGCAAGCTGGGTCAGGGTGGTGAAATCACAGTTTCTCTCGAGACGACCAATGGCTCGATCAGCCTGCTGAAGCTATAATAAATAGAAATCGCCCTACAGCCTATCCAGAGAAAGCCAGAAATTATCTTTGTGAACCATCTTCTCTACTTTGAATTGATCTTTTCCGCTTGAAAAATGCTATATGCCTATAATTTATCTTGATCATGGCGGCCAGATTTCATCCTCTAGAGATATAAAATAGGTTCCTGCTCCTCGACTTTATGTTTCTTTTCGTTAATCGCTTACCTACCTCAACCATCCAGAGTGACTGCCTATTGACTTTGTCGGCAATGTTCCAGGTCTCCGGCATTCTTTTCAAAGCCAATGATAGCTGTTGGTTAATACTCGGCTTGAATAAATAATCCTTTAATCCTTCGATCGAAATTGCCACAGGAGCAATTATTGAGCTGAACTGGCCGACGAAAAAGGCGAGATGTCACGCAGTTTTTTGATAACGTCAGGCAGGATCTCAAGGACATAATCCACTTCTTCTTCAGTGTTATAAATACTGAGAGAAAATCTGATGGTGCCATGAGCAAAAGTGAAAGGAATCTTCATGGCCTGTAAGACATGGGAAGGCTCAAGTGACCCGCTGGAGCAGGCTGAGCCGGTGGAGGCACAGATGCCATAATCGCTTAAAAGGAGCAAAATGGATTCACCTTCGACGAACTCAAAACTGACACTCAGAGTATTTGGCAGGCGCCGAGCCCGGGCCCCATTTATTTTTATATCTGGAATCCTTTCTAACAATCCTCTCTCCAGCCTGTCTCGCAGCTGGGCGACATAGGCCTGCTCCTTTTCCAGGTTGTTCAGGGCCAGTTCGCTGGCTTTGCCCAGACCAATTATTCCGGGAACGTTTTCGGTTCCCGCCCGCCGTCCATTTTCCTGATGACCGCCCCGCAAAAAAGGCACAAATTTAGTTCCCTGTCTCACATAGAGAACTCCTATCCCCTTTGGAGCATGAAGCTTGTGGCCTGAGATGGAGAGCAGATCAATCCGGCTACTCGCCAGGTTAATTGGGATCTTACCGGCCGCCTGGACGGCATCTGTATGGAAAAGAACGCCTTTCTCGTGAGCTATTTCCGCTGCCATTTCCACCGGCAGAACAACGCCCGTTTCATTATTAGCCCACATGATGGAAACAAGGGCCGTTTCCGGTCCGATCGCCTCCTTCAGTTCATCGAGATTAAGCTGACCTTCTTCGTCAACGCTTAAATAAGTTACCCGGTAGCCCTGCCTTTCGAGATATCGGCAGAGATTGTAGATAGCCGGATGTTCAACAGAAGTCGTAATAATGTGTTTTTTTTCAGGAAAAGTGTTTAGAGCTGAATAAATGGCGGTTGAATCGCTTTCAGTACCACAGCTGGTAAAGATGATTTCTTCCGGCTGACAGCCCAGCAGGCTGGCCACCTGACCTCTGGCCGCTTCCAGGTGTTTTTTTACCTGGCCTCCGAACTGATGCATGCTGGATGGGTTGCCATAAAGTTCGGTCAAAAATAAGTCCATAGCTTCCTTGACTTCGGGACTGACCCGGGTGGTGGCATTATTGTCAAAATAGATAATTTTATTCATTCTCGTTCCTCTCTGGCTCTGACCTGGAGCCATTTAATTTCAAACTGACCATGGCTCGAACCTTCCCGGTCGGCTTTTAATGAGCTCCAGCTACCGGCCTTCAGAGAAGGACTATTTCCAGGTCTTCTGCCGCCTTTTCTCTTAAAGCTTTTTCGACCACTTCTTTAAAAGTCTGACTGGCCAGCTGGCAACCGGAACAGGCTCCTAAAAACCTGACTTTGACCGTCTGGCCTTCGAGATCTACCAGCTCCAGCCAGCCACCATCCTGCCTCAATTTCGGATTTATTTCTTCTTCAAGTATTCTCTCGATGAGTTTAATTTTTTCAACGGTCGTTAATTGCTGAAAAGGCAGCTGTCCTTGCCTGGCCCAGTAATCTTTAAGGATTTTTTCAATTTCTCCTCGGCACTGCCCGCAGTTCCCGCCGGCTTTGGTATAGTCGGTGACCTGTTCAACGGTCTTCAAACCATTCAATTCGATCGCCTTTAAAATTGTTTTCTCAGAGACCTGGAAGCACTTGCAGATTATTTTTTCCTGCTCCCCGGGGAAAACTTTTACGCCTTTTTTGGTGTTATAATTTTCAATAGCTGCCTGCAGAGCTTCCATGCCCATCACCGAGCAATGCATTTTTTGCTCGGGAAGTCCACCCAGATAATCAGCAATGTCTTTGTTGGTTATTCTGGCTGCTTCTTCCACTGTTTTCCCTTTGATCATTTCGGTCAGAACACTGGAAGAAGCAATGGCGCTGGCACAGCCAAAGGTCTTAAACTTAGCATCTTCTATTAAATGATTTTCAGGATTAATTTTCAGGGTGAGTTTCAAAACGTCGCCACAGACAATACTGCCGACTTCGCCCACGGCATCAGGGTTTTCAATTTCCCCGACGTTGCGCGGATTTTTGAAATGTTCCATAACTTTATCGGTATAATCCCACATTTTTTTCTCCTGAGGCCGGTGTTGTTTCTCCTCTTTCCAGTATAGAGTCGGCTGGCTGAACTGTCAATTTACCATCAGCCGGTTTTCCTCCCGGCCTCGAGGTGAACCCGTAAATAGAGACCAGAATTTAAGGTCAGAAGAATAAATTGCGAGGAATATTTTATCTGGCTTCTGACAGCTGGCGCAGGGTTTCCTGCAGCTTCTTGACGATGGGGGGAGTCGGGAGGACTTCGTAAAGAATTTTCTGGCCAGCAAGGTCACTATCATAAAAATTTCTGGTAGCTTTTTTATCAAACTGGAGAGAACCACCCTTGAGAGCCAATCCGGCAAAGAGCCCTTTGCTTTTTGAATAAGAATAGATTTCAGCTTCCATTTCGAGATCGGTGCTGGCTTCAGCGCTGCGACCAATCGGGCCGGCGGTGACGCTGAGATCGGCACCCAGAGTAATCTTATTTCCAGCTATTTCTTCCACTCCCCGGCGGTTTTTAAAAACCAGGACAAGGTCGGCTTTCTGAACGCCCAGCTGCAGGCCAAAACTTCCTCCGGCCAGCTTGATAAAAATAGGGTTGCTCCAGCTGCCATCTTCCTTTTTAACTATGGCAATTCCACTTCCGTACTGTCCGCCCAGAGCCCAGGCAGCCTTAACCACTCCGGGCAGGATGGCCAGGCCTTGAGCTTTTTTCAACAGGCTGATGGGAATTCCCTCATCTTTCATAGTGGCCAATTCTCTGATCACTTCGAGAGATCTTTCAATTTTGTCTTCTCCGGGACGGGAGGCAGATTGGTCATCAGCCAGAAGGGGATTGAAGACCAGAAAAAGAAAGGCTAGTGACACAGCCAGAGATAAAAGGAGAGACTTCGTTTTCTTATCCATATTTTTCCCTTTCTTCAATCATCTTATACCGGTCGAAAAAAATCGGCAATAAAGAATTTTCACCCAGCTTTCAGCAGCCAGGGCAGAAGCTTACCCGGGTTATAATTTTATAAGCTATGAATCAATTTTGTCTGTTGGGTGGCGGTTTTTTCTCTGGGGAGCGAGGACTTAAATAATAAAAAATCAATCCGGATAAAGTCAGCAGTACCCCGGCCAGCGATTCTTTTGGGCGGTAAATCAGACCGTAGATCAGGATCCAGGCCTGAAAGGTCAGAAAAATGATCGGCGTCAGCGGGTAACCCCAGGTGCGATAGGCGAGCTTCACTTCGGGCTGAGTCTGCCTGCTCTTCATGACTCCGAGGACAGTCAGGAAGGTAAACAGGTTAAGAGTGAAGCCGGTAAAGATGATCATTTTTTCAAAACTGGAGGTCAGTATATAAAGAGTAGAAATCAGTCCCTGGATCAAAACCGCCAGATAAGGAACCTCTCTCGAATTAAGTCTGGCCAGCCAGCGAAAGTAGTGATAATCTTCTCCGACTGTCATTGAGACCCTGGGCCCGGCCATGGTCATAGAAGAGATTGAAGCCAGCAGAAGGAGCGAGATAACAGCCGACATAATGGCTCCTCCCTCCGGCCCGAAGATGGCTGAGGCAAAAAGGTGACCGACCTCGACTTTACCAGCCATAACTCTAATCGGGATATTTTTCAGAAAGACATAGTTGAGGAGAACATACAGGATGATGACCAGGCCGGTACCGGAAATCAAGCTGAAGGGCAGATTTTTTTCTGGCCTTTTCACCTCGCCGGCAATGTAAATAGCGGCGTTCCACCCCGAGTAGGAGTAGGTGACGAAGTACATTGAAATAGCAAAAGCGGGGCTCAAAATATCTTTGATAGCCCGGTCATCCAGGGCGAAACTGACCAACCCGGGCTGAGCATGTCGCAGGCCGATAAATATCAGGAAAGCAATAACTGAAATATCGACCAGGGTAAAAATCAGTTGAACTCGCCCGCCTAAAACTTTATTCAAAGAATGAATGAGGGTAAAGATGAGAACCACGGCTACCGCTAAAAATTTGGCATTGTTCAGGCCAGGTAGCCAGCTGTTCATCCTGGCCTGGAAGGTTTCCCCGGCTGCCCTTTGAAAATAAGCGGCAAAAGCCATGGCCGAGGCAGCGACCGGGGCGGCAAAAGTCACCAGGATGGATATCCAGCCGGCCAGAAATCCCAGTGGCCGGCTAAACATGGTGGACAGCAGATGATATTCACCGCCACAGCGGGGCCATCTAACGGCTGCTTCGGCATAGGTCAGAGCCCCGGTTAAAGCCAGGACTCCACCCAGAATCCAGAGCAGAATAACAGCCAGACCGGAGGAAAGGCTGACCACCTGAAAACCAAGGCTGGTGAAGACACCTGTCCCCACCATGCTAGCCACGACCAGGGCGGCGGCTGTCCAGCCACTGAATTTATTTTTCATTTTTATTTTATTTTATTCGACCTGGCGTCCACCGGACGGGTTTTTTTCAGCAATAATCAAGCTGTCCAGGTGGCTTCGCCAGTGATAGCCAAAATGAAAAGGCAGAGGCTTGACCCGGTCTTTATTTTCATAAGCAGCCTGAAGTTCTTTCTGTTCCATTTTAGAAAAATCCTTAACCGGGGCACCATAGCGTCCATAAAGTTTGATCTGCCGGTGGTCGGCCAGTAAGTCCTTATAAGGAACGCCGGTATCATCCTGAATAATAATCTGGCTCTTGTTGAGCAACAACTGTCTCAAGTGTTGAAAATTTTTGAAGTGCAGCAGGTAGGAGGCCGATTTAATCAGGCAGGACCAGTGGTCGAGGCTGTTCAGATATGAAAAAAACTTAGTTCCTGGACCGAAACGTTCATCGGATAGATCGCAGGAGATATAATAAACTGCCTGGCTCTGGCCCGAGTCGGTCTGAAGGCAGGTCAGCTTGAAACCTACTGGCCTTTTTATCCTCTGTTTGGGAATAGCATATTCAGATTCAAAGAGCTGACCCTGCTCATCGAATTCAACTCTTTTCAGGTCGGTTAGTGTATGACCGGTCCTTTCCAGAAACAGGCAGAGAAGCGGCAGAACACCGTTGATCCTGCCCGGGTTGAGGTCTTCAGTCATTTCTCTGGTGATAAAATAACCTTTCTGAAAATAGTCAGATAAAATTGTTTGCAGATCGGAAAAATAGGAGGCCAGGGACCTGGTCTGAAAGTCATCTGGTCCTGGAAGATAACCACCCGGCTCCAGTCCCACCAGCAAATACACCTTGGTTTGCGGGAAGAAAGCCAGGGCGGTAACCAGATCCGGTCCGCCAAAAGGGTAAAAAAGGAAATCAGTTTTTTCTCGCTCACTGGATAGTTCGGATTTCGACCAGGCTTCTATCAGGCTGAGTTGTTGAGTTTCGAGCTTTTTCCAGGCTTGATCTAAAAAGGCCCGGTATTTAATCCAGGCCTGGTCCTCTTCGATGGCCTTGAGAGCTGGCTGTCCGGTTGGCAAGCCGCTGACCAGCCTGGCCAGATCATTCAGGGACAAAGCGGCAGGCGAGGTGCTGACTGGAAAGAGAGTCGGTAAAACTGCCGGCTCAAAACCGGAGGCCTCCTGCCAGTTTTGCTCCTCTTTGGCCCAAAGTGAAAAAGCGCTATTTATTAGTAAATAGATAAGAATAATAGACTTAAAAAGAACTGTTCTTGACCTCCTGCTCATCGAAGTGCTCTCTTTCTTCCAGATCAACATTAATGTTTAAGAATTATAATCTAATCAGGAGCGAGATCAAAGCCGGACAGCCGCTATCATCCTCAGCAGGTGTCAGTCGGGCGGGTTTTTCAGCGCTTAACCCTATTGGATTGATTTCCGGAGTCAAAGATCGCCAGTTGCTTTCAAATTTTATTGATAAGAAAATCGGGACATGATAACATTTGCTTAAGTTACTGCTGCCACTGATTTCCCGCCGATGGAGGAAAGAGACAGCCAGCTAATCAATTATAAAAAATAATAAAGATTTCAGCCTGTTTTAGATGATAGGAAGTGAGTCCCGCTTGAAATTGACTTTAAATTTATAAAGGGAGTCGGAGCTTAAATGCACTTAAGAAAGCATTCTGGTTTATTTACCTTCCTGGCTTTAATCCTCCTCCTGGCCGGCGGGCTGGCCGGTCAGAAGGCAGGAAGAAATTTTAATCCCAAAAGGCCTGCTCAGACCAGACCGCCCAGGATGGAAAAAGTAATTATCGGCTATTATCCGTGCGAGAAAAGGGCAGTAGTTGATTATCGCCAGATTAACTTTGATTACCTTACCCATCTGGCTGAAGCTTTTGTCTGGCCGGACCGCGATGGCCATTTGATAGTCAGCTCTAAGTTTATTTATCCCGAGCTACTGGCTGCTGCCCACAAAAATGGGGTTAAGGTGATTATGAGCATTGGCGGCTGGGGGAATTGTGATGGTTTCCCGCCTATGGCCACTTCCAGCGAAAAACGAGCACGCTTTATTTCGGAGGTTTTAGACTTCTGTCTCCTACATGGTTATGATGGCGTTGATCTCGACTGGGAATTTGTCTCCAATGAAGAAGAGAAGGCTGGCTTCTCTTCACTGGTCAAAGAACTAAGTGTTCTTCTTAAGGCGCAAGATCCACCGCTTCTTCTCACTATGGCTGCTCCCGCCGGTCCCTACTGGGGTCGCTGGATTGATTTTGAAGAGCTTCATCCTTATTTTGATTTTATCAGCTTCATGACCTATGACTTTCATGGTCCCTGGACGGATCATGCCGGGCATAATTCGCCTCTTTATAACTGTGGAGGTGACAGCTGTGGCTCGGTTGATGATACTTTTAGTTATGCCTTAATCAGGGAAATTCCTTTAAAGAAAATTCTGCTGGGCATTCCCTTTTACGGGAGATCATTCGAGGCGGCTGGCCTCTATAAGCCGGCGACTAACAGTCAATATTACGTCTATTCTGAAATTAAAAAGCTCATCGCCTCCGGCTGGAAATACAACTGGGACAGCTGTGCGGAGGTCCCTTATCTTCTGAGTCCTTCGAAAAAGACACTGCTCTCTTTTGATGATAAAAAATCCATTCAAAAGAAAGCACAATACCTGCTGGCTAAGAAGGCGGCTGGCTTTATCATCTGGGAAATTACTGCTGATGTGGTCAATGGTCGAGCGGAATTACTGCCGGTAGTTTATCAGTCCATTAATTATCAAGGAGATAAATAAAAAACCATCCGGCCAAAGGCCTGTTACTTTCAGTCTCGAAAGAAGAACGGTCGGTGGAAAGTTAGCTGGAGTAAATGGCAAGTGAGCCAGGAAAGGTTTTTGAGCCGGGAAGATGATGATAAAGTTCTTATGAAGAATAGTAAACGGCGAGATTGGCTGGCCAGGTCAGGACAAAAGGCTGGCTTTAGCCATATGCCAGGAGGAGTGTGATTTATGAGGAAAAAATTTATGAAAAAAATTATTTTGATTTTAGGCTGTCTGTTTCTCGCCCTGTTTATCTGGCCATTATTAACTGCTGCCCGACAAGCCGGCGCCGCGGGCATTGAACCTCAGAGCTCAAAGCAGAAGGCTGATTTCTTTCCCGTCTCGGTCTGGTATACCGGTGGGAAAGTCCGCGCTCCCATGATAGAAAAAGTCACGCCAGCTTCGGCCGCTATCTGGAAAAAGGATCTGGAGCAAATCAAAAAACTTGGTTTTAACACCGTCCGCTGCTGGCTGGAATGGGCTTACAATGAAAAGGAGGAAGGACATTATGATTTTTCTGCCCTGAGTCTCCTGACCGATTTAGCCGGGGAGGTTGGGCTCAAAGTTATCTGCCAGGTTTATATTGATTCTGCTCCTGACTGGGTCGGGCAGAAATATCCGGACTCAGCTTTTGTTGCTTCCAATGATTTAAAAGTTCACTCCCAGGCGGCTCCCGGTTATTGTTTTGATCACCCCGCTGTTCAGGCTAAAATTCTTAACTATTTTAGTGCTGCGGCCAGAGCGGTCAAAGGAAAACCGGCCTTTTATGGCTGGGATCTGTGGAGCGAGCCCCACCTTATTAACTGGTCGGAAGTTTATCATCTGGGCAACCTGAATTATCTTCAATTTTGCTACTGTCCTTCGAGCCAGGCCAGGTTCAGACTGTGGCTGGAAAAGAAATATGGAACGATTGAAGCGGTCAATGAAGCCTGGCATCGCACCTTTAAATCCTTCTCCGAAGTTGAGCCGCCTCGCTTTGGTACCATTCTGACCTACACCGACTATCTTGACTGGCAGGAATTTATTACCGATAAGCTGGCCGAGGATCTGGCCCTTAAAGCCCGGGCTATCAAGCAGGTTTTGCCGGAAACAGTGGTGACCAGTCATTCGGCCATACCCGGGCTCTTCAGCCAGCCCTCCTGGGACGGAACCCCTGATGACCGTAAGATGAATAACAGCGTTGATTATTATGGCGTTTCCATCTATCCGAAGCACGCTGGCGCACTGCGTCCCTGGTCACCTTTTTTCCGAGCGGCTGGAATTGATTTTGTCCGCTCGATGGCCTGGGAAAACAGTGGCTTTTATGTGGGCGAGCTTCAGGCTGGCTATGGCGTTTTTGGACTCAAAGTCAGCGTACCGGTGACAGCTGATGATCTTCGCGACTGGATGTGGAGTCTCATCGGAAGCGGAGCCCGGGCTATTAATATTTATGCCTACTATCCTATGTCTACGGGCTATGAAGCCGGCGGTTACGGGCTGGTTGATCTTGATGGCAGGATCACGCCCCGAGCGGAGGCAGCGGGGAAAATTGCCAGCCTTGTTGACCGGAACATGGATTTATTTTTACAAGCCCAACCGCCCCAGGCCGAGGTGGCCCTCATTTATAACCGTCTGTCTCAACTGGCTGGCGGCCAGCAGTCTTTTACGTCTGAAGGCCGACCTGTCGGCTATAACAGTTTGAGCGAATCTCTCCAGGGTCTCCATCGGGCCTTTTATGAGCAGGGAATTAAGGTTGATTTTCTGGATGTGAGTGATTTGAAAGAAAGGGCAAAAAACTATCGTCTGATGATTCTGCCTTATCCCATCATGATTTCCCGTCCTTATATCAGTGAATTGATCAAATATGTGGAAGGCGGCGGGACACTTCTGTCTGAAGCCAGAGCCGGCTGGCTGGATGAAAAAGGACAGGCTTTCCCCGTTATTCCGGGCGGCGATCTCGACCGGGTTTTTGGCTGTCGGGAGGCAAGGCTTTTGCCGGTAGAAAAAACCGGTCGAATGATTGTCAGTCAGAATCATCCGGCTTTACCTTATCTTAAAAAAGGTGATGAGCTGGACACGGTCTTTTTTGAAGAGAGTTTTGAGGTTAATGATCAAAAAGCTGAGGTCCTGGCCAGAAGTCAGGATGGTCAGCCACTTCTTGTTTTAAAATCACAGGGACAGGGCCGGGCTCTTCTGGTCGGCTCTTTCCCGGGTCTGGCCTATCATCATTTTGGGAACAAGAATAATCAGCGTTTTCTCGCCGGACTGGCGGCCTGGCTGGGAATAAGACCAGAGCCGGAGATAAAAGCTTCTCCGGCCGGTTCAGCGGTCGAAGCCCGCTACCTCTATGGACCTGATTATCGTCTGCTCTTTGTCTTCAATCGCAGTGCAGAAAAAGTTAAGAGCGAACTACTGATGAGTCTTCCCTGGAAGGAAACCAGCTGTAAAGATCTGGAAACGGACCAGGTAGTGACGGCCAGCCAGCAGGGCAATCGTACTTCTCTGGACCTGGAGCTTGAGCCTCAGCAGGTGCGGGTTTTTCTGGTTGGAAAGGTAGGGAAATAATGACCGTTAATAAGGGCTCGGGCAAAACTGGAAAAAGAATAGAAAATGGGAGACCAGCCCTGGGTGCTATTGATATTGGCGGGACAAAAATTGCTTCGGGGCTGGTCAGTACTTCCGGCCGGGTCGTTTACAAGGCTCAAATCGAAACTCCTCCTGCCGGAGGAAAAGAAGCGGCCGAAGCTATTATTTCCCTGGCTCTTCAGCTTCAAACCGAGGCGAAAAAACGGAAACTCCGGGTTGGGGCTATCGGCCTCTGTATTCCTGGTCTGGTTAACCCGGCTTCAGGCCTCATCTGGGCGCCAAATATCAAAGGCTGGAAAAATTTTAAGCTTCTGCCCTGGCTCGAGAAAAAAGTCGATAGCCAATTCTCCGCCGTGAGCGACAGGACTGCCTATGTCGAAGGTGAGGCCTGGCGTGGTGTGGCTCGCGGTAAGAAAAACGTCATCTATCTGGCCGTTGGCACAGGCATCGGGGCTGGTATCATGGTTGATGGCCGTGTCATCCATGGTCAGTCTGACCTGGCTGGTGCAGCCGGCTGGCTGGCGCTTAATCCGGAGTTTAAACCGGCTTATAAAAGAACAGGCTGTTTTGAAGCTGAGGCCAGTGGCCGCGCTCTCTTTCAAAAATCAAAGGAATTTATCCGGAAGCAGCCTGAACTTTTTGCCAGTCAGCACTCACGCCCGTCCGCGGCAGTTAAAAACCCGGTTGAAATTTTGTGTGAGGCAGCGCGGGCCGGCCAGACGGAAGCGGTCAAGGTGGTCGGTGAGATTCAAAAGTATCTGGCCATGGGAGTAGCCAACCTGGTCAGCCTGTTTAATCCGGAAATGATTGTTCTGGGTGGTGGTCTCTTCCGGTCAGCCGATCTTTTTTTTGAGCCGGTTAAGAAAAAATTCAAGCTCTGGGCTCAACCGCTGGCCGCCCGTGAAGTGGAAATTGTCCTCTCCTCGCTCGGGCAGGAGGCAGCCCTACTCGGTTGTGCCCGCTCGGCTTTAGTCTTGCTTGATGAGAAGGCGCTTAAAGGCAGGAAGGAAGAAAGACGTAAAGTATAAAAAAGCTAATATCAGAAAACAAAGATGATTAGAAAATAAAGATAAAAAAAGGAAGGAGAAAGTCATGGCAGGAATTGAATATTTAGAAAAAATCAAAGCTATTATTTCAAAAATTCAGAAAACACAGCAGGATAAAATTCAGCAGGCGGCGGAACTCATGGCCGAGGCGATTGGTAGTGGTCATCGGGTCTATCTTTTTGGCAGCGGCCATTCAGTCCTGCCGGTCATGGATGTTTTCCCGCGCTACGGTAGCTTCGTTGGCTTTTATCCTCTCTATGACCCGAGACTCATGTGGCATAATGTCATCGGGCCAGGTGGAGCAAGAGAATTGCTCTGGATTGAAAGACAGGAAGGCTATGAAAAGATTTTCCTGCAAAGCTATGATTTCAGGCCGGGCGATGTGATTATCATCTTCTCTCATGGCGGGCGAAATGCCGCTCCGATTGAAGTTGCTCTGGGGGTCAAAGCTAAGGGAGTTAAAGTCATCAGTGTCTCCAGTCAGGCCAATATGAAGGTTTCCAGACCATCACATTCTTCCGGCAAATTTTTGTCGGAGCTGGCCGATATTGCTATTGATAATTGTGTTCCGCCCGAAGATGCTTTGATCGATGTGGGCCAGCCGGAAAAGGTCGGGGCAGGTTCGACTGTAGCGGCTGTGTCGGTGGCCATGTCGCTCGTCGCTGAGACCGGCGCCCGGCTGGCGAAGCAGGGCAAGCTGACCCCCACCTTTGTTTCTCCCAATGTGCCGGGAGTGGCACCTGACCACAATGACCGGGTTTATGAGGCCTTTACCCGCTTTTTCTACAGCCGACCGTTAAAACCACTGGATAGCAAACGGCCGCCTGAAGGTCAAAAGGGATCCGGACGTTCAACAGGGAAAGGCAGAAAAACGAACAAGGTTTGAAGCGTCTAGTGCGATGTAAAATTGACTCGCCAGCCACCGTGAGCCAGAGGATAATGGAAGGGCTGATAAAAAATAAAAAAGAGAATAGAGAAGGGGTATCAGCCCATTTTAGGCTGTGAGGTTTTTACTTCAGGGAGGAGAAAGAATGAATAATCTCCAGAATGACGAAGAGAAAGAGATCCGGGAAGAAGCTGAAAAAGAAGAAGAGAACAATCACCTTCAGGACTTAGCCCGAAAGTTAACCATGGCCAGCTCAGCCGGCATTTTTATTTTCGGCATTATTATGGCTATTCTGGGCGCCATTTTACCCCAGCTGACCTCGCTTCTTCATCTGGATAAAGCCCAGGCTGGCAATCTTTTCTTTTTTATGAACCTGGGAATGCTGGCTGCTTCTATTGTTTTTGGCCCGCTGGTGGATAGATTTGGTTTTAAAATCTTTTTAGCCGGAAGCTCACTTCTGGTCAGTCTGTCTTTTGTCGGTCTGGCTTTTTCAGGCGGTTATTATGCTGTGCTTTTATCTGTTATTGTTCTCGGTCTGGCCGGTGGGGTGATCAATGGTGGTAGCAATGCCCTGATTAATGATCTTCATCCCTCCCGGCGAGCAGCTGCTTTGAACTTCCTGGGAATTTTTTTCGGCATCGGGGCCATGCTCATTCCCCTCATTATCGGCACTTTTCTCCATCAGCTGGGATTGCGCTCTGTTATTCTGATGGCCGCTGGTTTGAGTCTTATTCCTTTTGTGCTTTTTTCTATTTTTTATTTTCCCCGGCCCAAGCAGCCTCAGGGCTTTCCTTTAAAAGAAATTAAAAAAATTGCCAGTTCCAGGCTTCTCTGGCTGGGAGCTTTTATTCTTTTCTTTGAATCAGGTAATGAATTTGCCATCGGCGGCTGGCTGACCACTTTCCTTCAGGAAAAATTTCAATTGGGCCTCGATCAAGCGGCTCTGATTCTTTCTGGCTACTGGTTTTTTCTGATGGTGGGACGCCTGACTTTTCCGCTTCTCAACCGCTGGCTGAAGAGAGACACCATCGTTTTTATCAGCGCTGCTCTGGCCCTGGTCTCAGTCAGTGGCTGGTTGCTTTCGCCTCTTAAAGGCCTGGCCGTGGTTTTTTCTCTCCTCACCGGTTACGGCCTGGCCGCCATCTATCCAACCACTCTGGCGGTTATCGGCGATGAGTTTCCGGCTTTTTCAGGAACAGCTTTTTCTCTGGCCATCAGCACCGGCCTGGTCGGTGGCATGATTTCTCCCTGGCTGGTCGGTCAGCTCAGCCAGCATTATTCACTTCAGATTGGTTTGCTTGTCCCTGTTTTCAGCCTGTTTTTAATTATGGTTCTTCAGACCATTCTCAGCAGGGATAGGTCGAGCCAGAAAATATCTGCGGCGAAAAATTGAAACAAATGAAAGGTAAACGGTGGCCGATAATACTTAATATTTCTATTAAATAGCCAGGGATAAAGGCAGAATGAAAAATAAATTCAGTCTCTGAACAGAAAGAGGAGGAAGATGGCACCAAGATCAATAAAAGGGATAGGATCAAAGAGAGCCAGCCGGCTGGGTAGCAGCTTAATTTTAGGCTTGCTTCTCGTTTTCTCTCTGCTGGCGGCCGGGCTGGTTGAAGCTCAGAAGCCGGCGGTAGAGCTTATCGTCCGTGGAGACGACCTGGGCATGACCCACTCGGCCAATGAAGCTTTTGAGCTGGCTTTTAAGCGGGGGATTATCACCTGCGGTGGGTTAATTGTTCCCTCTCCCTGGTTTGAAGATGCGGTCAGAAGATGTCTCGAACATCAGGATTGGTCAGTGGGCATACATCTGTGCGTCAATGCTGAATGGAAAAACTACCGCTGGCGGCCGGTTCTACCTTATGATCAGGTTTTGAGCCTGGTTGACAGGAATGGGTTTTTTTATCCAACAGCTGAGGCTTTTCTGGCGGCGGGACCGAAAGTGGAAGAAGTGGAAAAAGAGCTCAGGGCGCAAATTGAACTGGCACTATCCTTCGGACTTAAACCTGATTATCTTGACACCCACATGGACAGTCTGGAAACAAAAGAAGAATTCAGGCAAGTGGTCAAAAAACTGGCGCGTGAATATGACTTACCTGTCTCCGGCTGGTGCGGTGAAGACCGAGAATTTTTTGATATTTATAATGTTGTGCCAGAAGAAAAAGAAAAGGTCTTAATCGAAAAACTAAAAAGCGCTAAGCCAGGACTTTATCTTCTCGTTGTTCATCCCGGGCTGGATACACCGGAGGAAAGGGCTCTGGTTGATCAGAATCCTGACGGCCTCAAAAATGTTTACCGCTACCGTTCAGCTGAAGTCAGAGCGATAACCAGCCCGAAGGTCAAAAAAGTTATCAGCCAGAGAAAAATCAGATTGTTGAATTACCGCCAGCTAAAGGCTGAAGGCCGGGCAGTGGTCAGGTGATGATCATCTCATTAAAGACAAAGATAAATGGTCAGGCACGGGCTGGACGATCTTAAAATTCAAGTCTCCTCGACAAAAGTGGTAAAGTGGTAAAATAGAAATCGGCTGAGATTTAAGTAAGAATGGAGTGAGAATATGACCAGACGAGTCATTAAAGGCAATCTGGTTTTGCCAGAAAAAGTGGTGGAAGAAGGCCTTCTTGTCATGGAAGATGCCCGTATAGCTGAGATGCTCGGAGCCAGCCAGGCTTCCAAGCTGTTTGGTCCATCTGAAATCATTGATTACAGTGGCTTCTGGGTCACACCGGGCCTCATTGATGTTCATCTTCATGGGGCGAGAGGCAAAGAAGCCATGGATGGTGAGGTGGAAAGCATCAGAGAAATGGCCAGGCATCAGGCCTCCTGCGGTGTGACGGGCTTTTTCCCGACCACCCTGACCGCCAGTCAGGAAGCGCTTCTTCGGGCCGTCGAAGCGGTGAGAAAAGCCAGCGAGGAAAGCTTGCCGGCGGAAGTTCTCGGCATTCATCTGGAAGGTCCTTATATCAGCCAGAAGAGGAAAGGCGCTCAGGACCCAAATTATGTCCGGGAAATCGAAGAGAAAGAAATTCGGGAGTTTCAGTCTGCTCTGCAGGGCTTTAAAACCATGATTACCTTAGCCCCGGAGGTCGGTCAGAATTTAAACTATATACCAGAACTGGTTAAGGCCGGCTGGACGGTTTCGATCGGTCACAGTGATGCCACCTATGATGAGGCGCGCAAGGGCTTTGCGGCTGGCGCCAATCATGCTACCCATCTTTTTAACGCCTGGCGTGAATTTCATCATCGCGAGCCGGGAGGAATAGGAGCAGCTCTTGACGAAGATCACGTCCTGGTGGAGTTAATTGCCGATGGAGTTCATATCCATCCTTCTTTCATCAGGCTGGCTGTTTTCCGTAAAGGTGTTGATCGTGTCTGCTTGATCACTGACTCTCTCAAGGAAGTTGGCCTGCCTGATGGCACTTATCCCTGGGGTGAGCTGCAGGTAGTTCTCAAGGGCCGGGAAATAAGACTCAAGGATAGCGGCGTTCTGGCCGGCTCGGTGCTTCATCTCAATCATGGGGTGTGGAATGTCCTTAACTGGACAGGGCTGTCTGTGCCGGAGGTGGTTAGAATGGCGACTTTAACCCCGGCCAGGAGTGTCGGATTGGAAGAGCTGGTCGGAAGTCTTGAGCCGGGTAAAAGAGCCAATGTGGCTGTCTTTGATAGAAATTTTGAGACGGTAGCCACTTTTGTGCGCGGAGAGAAAGTTTATTCAGCAGAAGGCGGCCATCTCTAGAGCTTCAACTACCATGGACTTTAAAAAACAGGAGAGGGGTAAATAATGAGGAAAAAAATAAAATGGGCAGCGGGTTTTGTTCTATTTACCGGGCTCCTTTTTATCGGGCTCATCAGCTTAACCCGGTTAGCGGCGGCGGTGGAGCCACCTGAGTCGGCTAAAGCTGCAGGTAGAGATCCCTGGTCTGATTTTAAATTTCAGCCGGCTGGTCCCAACCTGGCTGGATTTCCGGCCTGTTCTTTTACCCGACCATTTGGCTTTAAAATGAACTCTTTTGGCCACACCACAGCCGCCGGCAATATTGATAATAATGCCGAAGGCAGTGCTTGTCCGGTAGGAGGGCTGGGTGCCCCCGGCTTTGAGTGGACGATAAGCGGTAATTTCCGTTACTGGTTTTTAAAATCTGGCTGGTATGTTGACGATAATCTGCCCGCTGATGCCTTCCATGTCTATCTAAAAAAAGGCAGACAGACAATTGTCAGGACGATAGCTACTGACCGTCCAGCTTCAGTTCTTCAGAGCTGGCCTTATCTGGGAGCAACCGGTCAGGCAGATTATTATGCTCTTTATCCTCGAAGCGGTATTTCGCTGGAAAGAATGAAGGACTGGCCGGTCAAGCTGGCTGTAGTCCAATTTTCGCCTGTTATTCCCCATAACTATAAAGAATCGAGCTACCCGGTGGCCATTTACAAATGGCTGGCCAGGAATACTTCCTCTGAGCCGGTTGAAGTTTCCATCATGCTGACCTGGGAAAATATGGTCGGCTGGGAAGCTTACTGGCCGGGAGGGATGGTTCCTGCCACTCAATTTGTCTGGGATAAGAAGAGCGGCGGCAACTACAGCGAATTTATGGCTGATGGCCAGAAGCAGGGCATAATATTCAGGGGACAGGGGCTGGATGTCAGGCGCGATTCAGGATTGGTAGGAACCATGGCCATTGCCACTTGGCAGGTGCCGGGAAGCGAGGTGACCTACCTGACTGATTTTGATCCGACCGGCGATGGCCGGGAAGTTATGGGACCTTTTTCCTCGTCAGGAAGATTGCCTTCGAAAGAGGCAGGCAGCAGTAAAAATTCAAGAGTGGCTTCAGCTCTCTGCCTCAGCTTGAAATTGAGACCCGGCCAACAGCTGGAAATTCCTTTTGTTATCAGCTGGGATTTTCCCTATGATGAATTCGAGAAAGGCGTGAAATACAGGAAAAAATATACGGAATTTTTCGGCTCCGATGGGCAGCGGGCCATGAATATTGCCTTTGAAGCACTGGATAAATATCAGGAGTGGGAAAAGGCCATTGTCAGCTGGCAGAAGGGAATTGTCGATCGAAAAGATTGGCCACCGTGGTTCAAACAACTCCTTTTTAACGAACTTTATGTTTTGAGTGAGACCAGCCTGTGGGAAGCGACGACTGATTTATTTACCTATCTCGAGAGTGCTGATTATTTAATGTACGGGACCTTTGATGTTGACTCCTATTGCTGGCAGATACTGGAGCTCTGGCCCGAACTCGAGATGAGAAATATTCGCTTTTTTGCTGAGGCTTTAAACCAGTTTGACCCGGCCTATAAGATTTATCAATACAACGAAACTTATCCCAATGAGGTCCCGGCCAGCAAAAAAGGTTATTACTGGAATATCAATAAAGAAAAGGGCATGATTCCTCATGACCTGGGCTCCCCTCGAGTTCGCCCTTTGGTTGTTCTCAATGCTTTTGACTGGCAGAATGGCAATGTCTGGAAAGATCTCAATCCGAAGTTTCCCCTGCGCGCTCTGCGTGACTATCTGGCTTCAGGCCGGCAGGATATTGATTTGCTGGCAGAACTGATGTCGGCTTCGGTCCTGGCTCTGGATACGCTTGAAAAAAAATTCGGCGATCCAGTCTCTCATCTTCCACAGAACGAAGGGATTCCCGATCAAACTTATGACACCTGGCGAATGAAAGGGACCAGCGCCTATGTTGGCCTTCTCTGGTTGAGTTCTCTTCAGGCGGCAAACAAAATGGGCGAGCTGCTATTGGCCAGTGGCGTTGAAGAAATAGGGCGTCAAAAAATTAAAGATATCAGAAAAAGGTATGAGCAATGGATTGAAGCGGGCCGGAAAGACCTGGCCGGACTCTGGGATTCCGAGCGCCATTATTTTCATATTGACGCGGAAACCGATGATATTATGACTGACCAGCTTTTCGGGCTCTGGTATGGAGCGATGATTGGCCTCAATAAACCTGAACCTTTATTCCCGGTTGAACAGGTTAAAGCCTGTCTCCAGACGATTTTTAAAAATAATGTTGCTGGTTATGGCGACGGACTGATGGGGGCGGTTAATGGCCGCCGCTCAGATGGCAGTCAGCTTTTGAGTCAGCAGGGTGATGAGGTCTGGGTTGGAACAGCTTATGCTTTTGCTGCCAACTGCTTCCTCCACGGGCTGAAGAAAGAAGGCTGGCAGACCATCTACGGGCTTTACCGGGTTGTCTGGAGTCCCGAGGGACAGGGCTATTTTTTTAAAACGCCCGAGGCTTATCTTAATCCGGAGGAAAAGCTCTGGAATGATCCTGCTAAAAATTATGGCGAGAATCTATTCCGGGCAATGAAATATATGAGACCGGGGGCAGTCTGGGCAGTTTACCGGTCTCTCCTAAGTTCTGAAGCCAGATAAAATTAGATAAAAGGAGGGAAGAAAATAAGATTGATAAAATAAGGGAAATAAGAAGATCAGTTAACTATGAGTCGCCGCCGTTTCATTTTATAATTTGGTGGCCATATGTGGCTAATTGATGGAGTTTGGTAGATGAGCCAGAAAAAGGCTAATAAAAGTCGAGCCAAAGCACCTCTTGAGAAAGTTGTCTGGAGGAGGAAAAGAAAGCTTGCTTTCCTGTTGTCAATTATTGCTCTGGTCGTGATCGGTGTTTTTTTATATCAACGTGTTTTTCATCCCTCATCCTCTCTTCTGGATTTCTGGAAAAAGAGAGGAGTTAACCAGCCAAATATTCTGCTGGTGACCATGGATACGACCCGGGCTGATCATCTGTCTCTCTATGGGTATTCTGCCGTTGAAACGCCGAATCTCGATGAGATTGGCTCGAAAGGGGTGGTCTTTGAGCAATGTGCTACCGTTTCTCCTCTGACCCTGCCGGCTCATTGTTCGATTCTGACCGGCTTTTATCCTCCTTACCATGGTGTCAGGGTTAACGGCAATAATGCCTTGAGAGATGACCTGACCACCCTGGCTGAAGTTTTTTCGTCTGCCGGTTATGGGACTGCGGCTTTTATAGGCGCTTTTGTTCTTGACGGTCGCTGGGGTCTCAAACAGGGCTTTAATTATTATGATGACCACTTTGATTTGAAAAAATACAAGCAGCTTGACCTTGGCCTGGTTCAGAGGCCGGGTAATGAGGTGGTTGACTCGGCACTGAGCTGGCTCGAAAAGAATCAGAGGGAGCCTTTTTTTGCCTGGGTTCATCTTTATGATCCTCATCTCCCATACCAGCCGCCTGAACCTTATTTTTCCAGATATAATTATTCACCGCCGGTCAGCCTCTACGATGGGGAAATTGCCTTCATGGATGAACAGATTGGCCGCCTTTCTAAGTGGCTGAAAGCCAACGGACTCGAAGAGAAAACCATTATCGTTCTGGTCGGCGATCATGGCGAAGGTCTGGGCGAACACGGTGAACTGGCCCATGGCTACTTTATTTATGATTATGCTGTCCACGTTCCGCTCATCATTTCTACTCCCGACCAAAAGTTTCAGGGTAAACGGGTCTCTCTCGAAGTCAGTACAGTTGATATTTTCCCGACGGTAATCGAACTGGCCGGTTTGAAAGGCAGGGCTGCTCAGGGGCGTTCTCTGGTTCAAATGATGGCGGGCCGGAAAGAAAAGGAAATCCCTGCCTACTGCGAGTCAATGAGCCCTAGCTTGCATTATGGTTGGAGTCCTCTACTGGGCTTAAGAACCAGCCAGTTTAAGTTTATAGATGCTCCACGGCCAGAACTTTATGACCTTAAAAATGACCCTGATGAGTATGTTGATGTTCAGAATAAATTTCCTCAAGCTGGACTCAATTTTAAGAAAGACCTGGATTCTTTGCTGGAAAAGATTAGCCAGGGGGCGCCTGAACCGCAGGCCGCTGACCTCGATGCTGAAACCGTCCAGCGGCTGGCGGCTCTGGGTTATATTGGGGCCTCGGTTAAGCTCAAAACGAGGCCGGCAGGAGAACTGGCTGATCCAAAAGACAAGCTGGAGGTTTATGAATTAATTCAAAGGTCAGGTGATTTGATCAATCAGGATAAATACCAGGAAGCTGCTGCCTATCTGGAAAGGGCTCTCAGCCTTGATTCAGCTATCCCTCAGGCCAGGCTGCTGCTTTCTACCTGTTATGCTGAACTGGGCCGAAGAGATGAAGCCAAGAGGCTTCTCGACACTATCCTGAAAGAAGATCCCGATTCTATTCAAGCTCTAATTGGATTGGCCAACCTGTTGCTGGCAGAAGGGCGCGATGAAGAGGTTATTTCTTTAAGCAAGAAAGCTCTGTCGCTTGATGACAGAAATATCCAGGCTTATACGCTGATAGGCGAAGTGTATCTGAAAAAAGAAGAGCCGGATAAAGCCTTACCCTACCTGGAAAAAGCTCTGGAGATTCAGCCTAAGATTACCAGAAATCAATTTAATTTAGCCTTATGTCTAGCCGGCCTCAAGCAGTATGATCGAGCCGAACCTTTACTGCAGCAGGTTCTTAACGACTATCCTCGCTTTCCGCTGGCCAATTATCATTTAGGCTTGCTCTATGAAGAGCAGGGCAAACTGGCTGAAGCCCAGCAGGCTTATGAAAAGGAGATAGAATATTATCCGAATCATTTCCGGGCCAGGTTTAACCTGGGTAAGATCCTGCTGGCGCGGGGAGATTTCGATGGGTATATGCAGCAAATGGAAAAAGTTATAGAACTCGCTCCGGAGGAAGCGGAAGGGTATCTTTTTTATGCTCGGGGAAAACTTCTTCGCCAGGACAATCCTGATGACATTCTCAAGCTGATTAATACCGGTTTAAGTCGAGCTAAAACCCCCGAGTTGAAAGCCCTGGGCTATTATCTTCTGGCCGATGTTTATAACCGGCTCGGTCAGACGCTAGGAGTGCAAGAAGCTCTGGCCAGAGCCAATCAATATAAAAATCAAACGGAGAATAAAAAAAATGAAAAGACCGATTAAAATTTTTCTGGCCGTGTTAATGTCTGTTCTCAGTGCTGGTTTTCTTTTCGGGCAATATCGAGAATATCATCTTTTTGGTCTGGTTATCGATTCCCAGCAGCAGCCACTGGCCGGGGTGGAGCTCCTTCTCCAGGATGTAAATACCAGCCGGAACTACCGGGTTAAGACCGATAAGAACGGCAAGTATGTTTTATCAGGACTACCCCATGGAAAATATCATGTGACTGTAAAAAAAGATGGCTATGAAACCAGGACTTTTGACTGGGATTTTTCTGCTCCTCAGGAAAGGATGCAAAAGGTCGAAATGGAGACCATTGTTCTGGCCAGCGAGCAACAGGTCAAATTAGCCAGCCGGGCTAAGGAAGCCCAGCAGGCAGTGAATGAATCAATGGAAAAGATAAAAAAGGGGGATCTGGAAGGTGCCCTGAAAATATTGAGTGAGCTGGCCAGGGATTATCCTGATGATTCTAATGTCCGCTATTTACTCGGGCTAACCTACGGCCGGCTGCAGCGATATCAGGAAGCGGTGGTGGAATTGACCAGGGTGACTGAGCTGGTGCCAGAATTTGCTCCGGCCTATCTTCAGCTTGGCTATTGCTATCAGAACCTGAATGAT
>JAKPCG010000127.1 GCA_029553365.1 Acidobacteriota bacterium
AAGAGATTTTTTACATTGTTGAAGGAAATCCTGATTGAATGGCTCAAAGCGAAGGAAGCGGAACTCAAAGTTATAGAGTTGAGGTTCAGATAAAAAGATAGAGAGTAGAGCTTTTGCCAGTCCAGAAAGACCTTTAATATAACCATATTTTTTGAGCCAGGCAAGAGCTTCTTTCAAGGCTTTATTGAATTTAGTCTGAAGAATTAAATCTGCCAGAAAGCGATAGAAAGAATGACGATAACCTGCTGTGAGTTCATCACTTCCTTGTCCATTAAGAAGAACTTTGATGCCATTTTCCTGAGCAAGTTTCATAACTGCATATTGCGCAGCAAAACCAGAGCCAAGAGGAAGGTCATTGAACCAAGTAACATCATTAAACCAAGTCATAGCATCTTCTGCTTGAGGTGAAGTTAGATGGGAAATACAGCCACTGGAATGGACTACCTCTGCAATCCATTTTCGTTCATCCAGTGGAGGATATTCCGGAAAATAGGCAGAAAAAGTCTGTAATGGTCTATCCGTTAACCGTGAAGCAGTGCAGACAATAGCGGAAGAATCCAGACCTCCACTGAGACAGGAACCTACTTCCACATCGGAACGCATTTGCAGTTGAACTGCTTTTTCAAAAGTTTCTCTATAAATTTCTGTCGCTTCCGGCAAAGAAAGAGAACTTTTCCCAAAGCTTGCAGGATTCAATTTATAATACTCTTTTAGCGTGATTCCGTGCTGATTAACGATAAGGTTATTGCCAGGTTGAAGAGCTTTGATTTCTTGCCAGAAAGTTTCCTCTCCATAGACCTCAAGAGAGTTAATCTTCATTGAGCGCCAAATCATAGGGAGATTACGGCTTTTGTCCACTGGAGTGAGTAGTAGCTGTTTGATTTCCGAAGCAAAATACAAAAAATCTTTATTCCGACAATAATAGAAAGGCTTAACGCCAAAGCGGTCACGGGAGCAGAAAAGCTGGCTTTTATTTGCGTCCCAGAGAGCAAAAGCCCAGATACCATTGAAATGCAGGACACAATTTTCCCCCCAGAAATCATAGGCTTTTAAAATTACTTCAGTATCAGA
>JAKPCG010000131.1 GCA_029553365.1 Acidobacteriota bacterium
CGGAAGAATTGCTGTCAATTATAGAAGCCCAATCAAATGAGATAAAAAAATATAATATCCCTCTTAAGGAAAAAGGGGATCTGAAAATAGGCCAGTTCAGGTTAAAGCCAACTCTCTAATCCTTAAGTAAAGCTCCAGATGGATAAAGGATATAACCTACTGGTATTGTAGAAAGGAAGGAATTCCCCCTACTTAGAGACTGCCGGCACGAACCGCAGGGTCACCGACACTCTCCAGTCATTTCCGGGCTAAATGAAAGGGATTTCCGGTGCGTCAGAAAATCCGGGCACACAACCCGGTCTTTTAAAACCTTTTCATGTCTCAGTTTTTTTCATTCCAGATAATCAGAAAAAGTAGCGTACACCAACAAAACCGAGTAAATTAAGTTCTGTATCTGGAATTAAATCCATAACCGGGCTGATTTCAAAAAAGATGTCAATGGGCGCATTGGGTAACATATAGCTCAGCCCGAGCGGAATTTTTATGCCAAATCTGGCATCGTCCTGAAGGTTTAGCCGGGCCCCGATGCCATAATAAAAAGCCAGTTTGCCTGTTTCCACCTTTATAAAGCTGTGAAAGAGATAATCAGCATGAAGGTGGAAAGCATTCTCGCCGGAAAATGACCAGGAGCCGGCTATATCAAAAGCTGTGCGATTGCTGGTCCAGTACTTGGCGATTACGCCAGTCGGCTCGCCTACGATAATGCCCAGTCCCAATTTTTTCTCCTGAGCCTGAGCTTGCAGAAGTCCGGCTGATAAGCAAAATAGCGTCAGCATGACCAGGCTAATTACTTTTCTTCTCATTTCTATCTCCTCTCTAGCTGATTTTCTCGCCTTTTTAAATTCTAATTCATTTAGGACTCAATGACAAGCTGACACTCCTGAAACTTTAAATGACCGCCGGGACATGTTTCTTTCCTGTTTCTGTTTTTTTATATTTTCTTTACCTGTATATAGGCTTTACCCCCATGATATGAAACATAAAAGAATATTTGTCGGTCAGCTCATCCAGGGCTTTGGTGATATTGCTTGAACCGTGGCCTGATCTTGTTTCAATCCTGATCAGCACTGGATTATCGCAGGCCTGTTTTTCCTGCAGGGTAGCCGCAAACTTAAAAGAATGAGCAGGCACCACCCGATCATCATGATCTGCCGTGGTAATCAAAGTTGCCGGGTAGCAGACGCCTTCCTTGATATTATGGAGAGGCGAATACTTAATTAAATATTTAAACTGTTCAGGATTATCGCTCGAACCATACTCAACCATCCAGCCCCAGCCGACGGTAAATTTGTGGTATCTGAGCATATCCATCACCCCAACGGCCGGAAAAGCCACACCAAACAACTCAGGCCTCTGGGTCATGACCGCCCCGACCAGCAGCCCGCCGTTGGAAGCGCCGGAGATAGCCAGATATTTCGGTGAGGTATATTTTTCCTTAATCAAATATTCGGCTGCAGCAATAAAATCATCAAAGACATTTTGCTTATTTTCCAGCATTCCAGCTCGATGCCAGTTTTCGCCATACTCTCCCCCGCCCCTTATATTTGGCTGAGCAAAAACTCCCCCATTTTCCAGCACAGGGATAATGGAGGGATTAAAAGCCGGCAGCAGGCTGATATTGAAACCACCATAAGAAGTCAGGAAAGTCGGATTTTTGCCGTTTAAAACCAAACCCCGACGATAGACGATAAACATCGGCACTCTGGTTCCGTCCCGACTGGTATAAAAGACCTGTTTAACCTCATAATCCTCAGGATTAAATTTGACTTTTTGCTGGTTAAACACCTCTGATTGGCCAGTAGCTAAATCATACTTATAAATAGTTGGCGGGTAATTGAATGAATTAAAAGTGTAGAAAATAAATTTATCGTCACGCCAGCCACCAAAGCCAGAAGCGGTGCCGATAGCCGGTAATTCAATTTCCCGGATCAGCTGACCATCTGGTTTATACTGATAAACTTTCGTTTGAGCATCCTGGAGGTAAGTACCAAACAGGTAGCCACCAGCCGTAGCGGCGGCGGTTAAAACCTGAGGTTTTTCCGGCAGGATTTCCTGCCAGTTTTCCTTGGATGGTTTTTCCGGATCAATCAGCACCAACCGGTAGTTGGGCGCACCTATATTGGTCCTGACCAGGAATTTATTTTCAAGATTATCAATAACTTCGCTATCGTAATCGAAGCCTGGAATTAACAGCTGGAAGGATGAATTCGGACGGCTCAAATCTTTCCAGTGAATCTCATTGCCTGAAGTTCCGGCCGAAATCACCAGAATCCCATATTTCTGATCCTCGGTTACTCCCATATTTACATATCTTAAAGGGTGCTCTTTATCTTCATAGATCAGCTGGTCTTTTTCCTGAGGTTCACCCAGTTTATGATAGAAAACTTTCTGATATTCATTACGGGCTTTGAGCTCTTCACCCGGTGCTGGCTGGTCATAGCCACTATAGAAGAAGCCATCTTTATACCAGGCAGCAGCCGAGAATTTGACCCAGCGAATCCGGTCAGGCAGTTCCTGCTTGCTGGCTATTTCCATCACCCTTAATTCTGACCAATCTGAACCGGCTTCTGAACGGGAGATAGTTACATAGCGGAAATCCGGTGATAAGCCAGCCAGCCCGATTCTGATTGTCCCGTCAGGAGACAACTCGTTGGGATCAATAAAAACCTCAGGCTCGCCATCCAGCCCTTTTTGAACATAAATTACTGACTGATTTTGAAGTCCATCATTCTTGTAAAAGAAGAAATATTCGCCAGCTCTAAACGGCTGACCCAGGCGCGGGTAATTATAGAGATCTTTTAATCTCTCACCTATTTTCTGGCGGTAAGGAATTTTTTCGAGATAGGCAAAGGTTACTTTATTCTGTTCTTCCACCCACTTTTTCGTCTCTTCCGAATTATCATCTTCCAACCAGCGATAGGGATCGGGCACTTTTGTTCCAAAATAATCATCAACCACATCCACTTTTTTTGTTTGTGGATAAACAATCTTTTCCCGGACTGGCTGCTGGCAGGCTATCAGAACCAGCGCCAGGCCCAGAGTAACCGAAGCCAGGCTAAAAACCAACATTTTTTTATCCTTCATAAAAAGCCTCCTCAAAAATTAAGGCTGTTTTTATTAATAACACAAGAAAAGGCCTTATGCCAGAGAAAACTGACCGGCAGCTAACTTAACCCGGGCTGTAAAGTCACAGCTCTTATTGAAAATATCAAGCTCATCAGGCAGAAGATTATTGCCAGCTTGCCAGGCCCTGTGATATTTTATTTGCCATAAAAGAATGAGGAGGTTGGCCATGTTCTCAACCATCTTTGCCCTGTTTATCCTGCCAGCAGCTATTATTCTTCTGGCTTTTATTCTGACCTCCAACGAAGGAGGATCAAGATGAATGTCCTCGGCGTTACCACCAGTCCCTGGGCCCTGGCCGCCTTTTTACTCTACGTCTTCATGATGGTGGCAGTTGGCATTATTACCACCAGATATTCTTCGCGCGGTATTGGAGAGTTTTTCCTCGGCGGACGGAAGATGAAGTCATTCGTGGTCGCTCTGTCAGCAGTCACTTCAGGCCGTTCAGCCTGGCTGCTCATTGGAGTCTCGGGAATGGCTTTTACCCGCGGGGTCTCAGCAGTCTGGTCAGTCGTAGGGTATATTCTGGTCGAGCTTTTCATGTTTGTCTACGCCGGAAAGAGATTACGCTACTTTACAGGTAAAAAGGGCGACATCACAATTCCTGATTATATGGAGTCGAGGTTTGACGATCACAAGCATCTTCTCCGGCTGGTTTCTTTGATCCCTATTCTGATTTTTATGACCGCTTATGTCTCTGCTCAGTTTAGCGCAGGCGGAAAATCTCTTTCAGCCAGTTTTAATATAACCCAGCAGCAAGGCATATTAATTACCGCCGGCATAGTTATTTTTTATACTGTCCTGGGGGGATTTCTGGCGGTTTGCCTGACTGATATGCTCCAGGGTATCTTTATGATTTTTGCCCTGATGATTCTGCCCGTTATTGCTATTATTCAATTTGGTGGACTGGGCAAGCTCCTGGCCACTTTGAAGGATGTCTCCCCCGGTTATCTTGATCCCTTTGCCATTTCAGTTGGAGCTTTACTTGGTTTTCTAGGGATAGGCTTTGGTTCTCCCGGCAATCCTCATATTCTTAACAAATATATGAGCATCGAGGATCCCCGAAAGCTGAATAAAACGGGCTTGATCGGGACTGTCTGGAATGTGCTGATGGCCTGGGGTTCTATTTTCATCGGGCTGGCTGGCCGGGCAATTTATCAAAGTGCTGCCAACCTCCCCAGCCAGGACCCGGAGAACGTCTATCCCTTGCTTGGTTCCCAGCATCTCCATCCTTTTCTCTTTGGTCTGACCATTGCTGCTATTTTTGCGGCCATTATGTCTACTGCCTCGTCTCAGTTACTGGTAGCTTCTTCGGCTGTTGTTCGCGATGCCTACCAGAAGATTCTGGCTGCTGGAAGGCAAATCCCCGAAAAAAGGCTGGTCTGGCTGAGCCGGCTGGTCACCCTGCTTGTCTCCATTATTGCCATTTTCCTGGCTGCCTATGGTGATAAAGTCATTTTTTATCTGGTGCTCTTTGCCTGGGGTGGACTCGGGGCTGCTTTTGGCCCGGCTATTCTTCTTTCCCTTTACTGGAAGAAAACAACCAGAGCCGGAGCCATTGCCGGAATTCTGGTCGGTTCTGCCACCGAGATTATCTGGTATTTAATACCTTCGCTTCGAGCGGCTTTAGCTGAATATGTCCCGGCTTTTATTCTGTCCTTTCTGGCAGTTATCTTAGTCAGTCTCTACACCAGGCCGCCGGAGAACGCAGAAGAATATATGAGATACATGAAGGGCCAGCTGGAATAGGTTTCTCTAAGCAGGCTATCACTGCCTGAAGAAAAGGCCGGCTGCTTTAAAGCTGCCCGGATTTCTGCTAACATTCAAGGGATTTTATTTTTTGAGGTAAAAGCTATGGTCAAACGTCTTGGAGTTATAACCAGAGATTGTGCCGGCATCAATGCTGCTTTGAGAGCTGTGGTTAGAACAGCTACCAACCAGCAGGCAGAGGTTCTGGGCATAATCAAGGGCTATGATGGGCTGATTGACGGCGAGCTGCGTTCCCTTGATCGGCGGGCAGTGTCAGGCATCATCAACCTGGGTGGAACTATTTTAAAATCAGCCCGTTCTGAAAGATTTTTGACGGAGGAAGGCCAGCGACAGGCTTTACTGACAATCGAAAAACACAAGATCGACGGTCTGATTGTTATTGGCGGCAATGGCTCGCTGACCGGAGCCCATGTTCTGGCTGCTAGGTATGGTATTCAGGTGATCGGGGTGCCAGCTACTATTGATAACGATGTCAATCAGGTTGAGCAGTGTCTGGGGGCCGATACGGCGGTCAATGTTGCCCTGGATGCGCTGGATAAAATTCGTGATACGGCGACCAGTCTGGAGAGAATTTTTGTCGTCGAGGTCATGGGTCGCGATTGTGGCTATCTGGCCATGAAGGTGGCCCTGGCCGGTGGTTGTGAGGATGTTATCCTGCCCGAGCAGGATTTTGATCTAAATGAAATCTGTCAAGAAATACAGGCAGGAAACGCTCAGGGCAAGGTCAGCTGGATTATAATTGTGGCCGAAGGCAAAGCCCGGGCTCAGGATGTCGCCACAGCTATCACCCTTCTTACCGGTCTTGAAACAAGAATAGCTGTTCTCGGCCATATCCAGCGCGGAGGACGTCCGACAGCTATTGACCGGCTGCTGGGTGCCAAGCTGGGTAGCGCCGCTGTGGAAGCACTACTGGCCGGTGAAACTGACAAATGTGTCTCTTTGAAGGACGAACAGATTAAGCTTGTGCCGCTGGAGACGGCGAT
>JAKPCG010000139.1 GCA_029553365.1 Acidobacteriota bacterium
GCCAGTATATAAACATCCTCTTTCGTCTGGAAAACATATTTCAGACCTTCAGTAACTTCCATAAAAATTTTACTGAATTCGGCCGTGCGGTGATGAATAATTGGCTCGGCCGCCACTGACAGGACCTTCTCCGGTATTGGCGTCGGGCCCGGAGAAAGAAGATAGTACTTTTTTATCATAATAGATCCTCCTTTTGATTTTTTAATTCAGTTAAGAATATAGTTAAGCTCAAAATACATTTGAAGTCAACCGCAAAAATGTCAGGTTATAATTCGAGCAACAGTCTGGTCAGCAAGGCTGTCCTTTCAACAAAAGACGGAAGAAAAAGATGCTCATCCAGAGCATGAATGCCATCTCCGTCTGGACCGAGCCCATCCAGAACAGGGACTCCTGTTGTGGAGGCAATTGAGCCATCAGACCCGCCGCCGCTCTGACCGGCGATTAAAGTCAAGCCGAGGGTAGAGGCCAGACCTGCCGCCCGGGCAAAAAGCTCTCTGGAAGCAGAGGTGAACTCCATGGGTGGAGTGAAACTGACTATTGAAGTTTTGATCCTGGCCTGACGATTATCTGGCTTGAGCTCTCTCAGAAAGGATTTGATCTGAGTTAAATCACGGGCTGTCCAGAACCTCAGATCGACTACGGCCCAGGCTTTTTCTGGCACCACATTAGCTTTCTCTCCACCACCGATTAAACCCAGATTGGCGGTTAGGCCCTTGATCTTTAATTTTTTTAACTTCAGCCACTGGGTAATTAGCTCTTCAATGGCATTGATGCCTTTTTCCGGAGTGCTGGCATGAGCTGAGCGCCCACAGGCCTCAATTTTGACCACCAGCCGTCCTTTTCTGGCCATTTTCAAAGCTCCTCCAGGCAGGGCTGGCTCAAGACAGAGGGCAGCTCCAGCCTTTTTAGCCAGGGCAACAATCTGACGATGGGCTTCTTCATGGCCTGTCTCTTCAGCTGAATTGATAAACAGCCAGATTTTTCTTTTTAACTTAAGACCAAGATTATTTATAGTTTTCAGGGCCATCATGGCTTGTACTACCCCGGCTTTCATATCAAGAACACCCGGTCCATAAAGACGATCTTCGACCAGGTAAAAAGGCATCCGTTCAATGGTCCCAACTGGCCAGACAGTATCAATATGGGTCAATACTAAAAGAGGCTTTTCTCCAGTTTTGATCTCTGCCGGTGGATATTCAACCAGGAAAAGGTCTCCAATTTCCTTCTGGGGAATTTCTTTGATTTTAGCGCCCAATGAAGAGAATTCTGAAATAACTGCTGCTGAGCATTTATCTACCGCCTTTTTATCGGAAGTAGGTGATTCCAGTTGAACCAGGGTTTTCAACCGGCTGATCATTTCTCCCTGCCTGGATTTAAAGTAGCGTAAATAGTCCATTTTGCCTCCTGCCAGCTGGGCAATACTCCTCTTGATAATAGTTCAAATTATTCCTTACTTTTGTATTATATTAATTTCAAAAAGTTTTTAAAACCAAAACAAAACCGAAGCTGGACTTTTTAAGTCAGGAATTAACATCTTCTGTGTTGATTTAAGGCTAAAAATCATTTAAATTTAGCTGGTGGCAGTGAAAAAGAGTAAGATCAAAGCAGCTGGACTGCTAATTTCTTTGCTTCTAGCCTTTGGATCAGAGGTTGGAGGCGAGATTTATTATCCCTGGAAAAAGACCTTTATCGGTGCTCTGGATCCAAAATCCTGGCCTGGCCTGGTCATCATTGACAGCCCTGACTCGGCCTTCGCTTTTAGCCCGGCTGTGTTTCGCGGAGAAGATCGGGCTGAGTTTCATGACTTTTTCTATTTGGTTTCGGAAGTCGGGAGTCATGCGCCAGATGGTTCTTATGCTTCGATGAAGTTTGATCTTCATTTGCCCTTTAAAAAAGGAAAGGAAACTCCCGTTTATTTGAAGCCGGCTTTATCTGAAAATGAAATGACGGTGGAATGGAGCCGGCGTGATGAAAATACAGTAGTAGGTAAATATCATTTTCCCCGCCTGGTGGAGAAGGTTGATCTTGTCTTTTATTTTCCCTGGGATTTTAACGGAAATTATGTTTACCGGCCGGAAATTGCTTGTGTTCACGGCCGGGGTTCCAGTCAGGAGGTTAGCCATTACCTGTGCTGGTTCAACCAGCCACCGCTCGAGGTCAGGGCGGACGGGTCGGAATTACATCTGGTTTTTGAAGTTAAGAAAAATCCGGATCTTTTTTTTGTAGCTTCAGCCGGCTCGCAGCCTGAAGCTATTCTTGATCATATCCAGCGTTTTTTTAAGGTCAAGACCATCGGCAGGTTGTTGTCAGAAGAAAAATCAGGTTATCAAAAAAAGCGCCTGCAGATAAATGGTTTATATGGAGGCAGCAGCGAAGCTATTACCAACAATCTTTTCTGGATGACTCTCTATCAAAATGGATATCACCGATTTTATACACCGGCCGGTCGGGGCTGGGTCTTTCCCCGGCCTGACGGTCAGCCTGATGACTGGACTATTTTTGAATGGGACTCATTTTTTAATTCTCTGGAAGTCGCCACAGAGAGCAATCATATTGCTTTTGATATTGTCAGATCTGTTCTCGAGACTCAATATGAGAATGGGAATATACCTAACTGGCGGGGGCGTTATGGTGGAACTCCCGACCGTTCTCAACCACCAGTAGGCAGTTATGCCGTGCTCAAATTGTTTCTTAAAACCGGTCAGTTGGATTTCATCAAAGAAGCCTATCCCTATCTGGTCAAATGGCATCATTTCTGGACTGCAGTCTTACCCAATGGCCAAATTCGCCGTGATGGCAATGCCAATGGGCTGCTGGAATGGGGAAGCGATTTACAATTAACAGCAAAAGATGTTCCTGCCTGGGAAAAAGAAGCCAGTGGCAAACAAAAAGCCGGGTGGGAGTCAGGCCAGGATGATTTGCCCAACTGGGATGAGGCAACTTTTAATGAATTGACCGGTACTCTGGAGATGGACTGCGTTGATCTTAACAGTCTTTATGCTCTCGATTCTTACTGCCTGTCTCAGCTGGCCGGTTTTCTGGGCAGAGAATCGGATCAAAAGGAATTTTTGAACGAATATGAAAAAATCAAAAAATTGATGAATAATCTTCTATGGAATGAGAAGGAAGGCTTCTATTTTGATCGTCACTGGGATGGACGCTTTTCCAGTCGTCGCGCAGCTTCTAATTTTTTTCCTTTAATTGCCAGAATCCCCGAAGAAGCTCAGGCCCTCAAAATGATCAAGCATCTTCTTAATCCGACGGAATTCTGGGGAGATTATGTTATTCCAACTATTGCCAGAGATGATCCAGCCTATCCGGACCAGCAGTACTGGCGAGGCACAGTCTGGCCTCCCACCAATTATCTGGTTTATCAGGGATTAAAGGCCTATGGCTATGATCAAATAGCCGCTGATCTGGCCGAAAAAAGTTCTGATCTCTTCCTTAGAATCTGGAAAAATTACGCTCTCTGCCCGGAAAACTTTGATTCCAGGACAGGTGAACCGGGTGGCCAGCGCTATCAGAGCTGGGGACCGCTTTTTGCTTTAATGGCAGTCGAAGAATATCTCGAGGTCAGTCCCTGGGACGGCTTTCGATTTGGACAGCTACAGCCCCGGGGAAAAGGCTATCTGCGCAGGTTGGAGATCCTCGGTAGAAATTATGAGGTAGAAATTTCTCCTGATAGGATAAAATTAATTGAAGAAAAAAAAGAGCTGCTCAAAACTGATGGCCCGGCTGTTTTTCGCCATTTCCTTTATTCTGACCGTGAGATTTCCTTCGAAATCAAGAGTCTGAAAAAAAGAAAAATAGACATTTCGCTGGGGCGAGAGAGGCGAGGTCAATTGATTATCAATGGGAAAGAAGCTGGCCAATTCAGAGGTAATCGGATCAAGACTCAGGTGCCGGCGGGTGAATACCAGGTGGACATAATCCTGTCTGACTGAACAATCAGAAAAATCCGTTGAAATTATAAACTCACTGTCTCCAGCGCAAAACCGGATAGCCGGCAGAAGATAGCTCGCTGGCCAGTTGTTGAGCCTCTTCCTCACTGCCAGCCCTTAACCTGACCCGGTAAAATATCTGGCCGGAAACTGCCTGATAAGTAGAGATGAACACCTGGGGATATTTTTCTTTCAAGTTCTGGTAAAGAGCTTTAGCCCGATCTGGATCAAGAAAAGAACCAAGCTGGAGAATTATCTTATCTTTTTCTGCGGTCAGCTCTGGATTTTTAAATCCAATTACTTCTAATCTGACTCTGGCTGTCCCTGGACCAATCAGACCCAGCATTCTGGCTGCGGCATAAGATAAATCTATGATCCTGTTTTTAACAAATGGACCCCGATCATTAATTCTAACCGTTACTGTTTTTGAATTTTCCAGATTAGTCACTTCCACCATGGTGCCAAAGGGCAACGAAGGGTGAGCAGCTGTTAAGTCTTCCATATCAAAAATCTCTCGGCTGGAGGTCATCCTCCCATGAAAGCCAGGGCCATACCAGGATGCTTCGCCTACCTCTACATACCCGGCCGGAGGAGTGGTCACTGGCTTTTCTGATCGGCAGGAATAAACACACAAAGACAGCCCTAAAAACAGGAAACAGAAGTGGGCTTTCTTCATTTTTTTCTTTTTCTGCGAGAATTATAAAGTCGGCCTTATTTTAGTTCAAGCTTGTTTTTCACCTGGAAATAATAAATAATTCTCTGATAAGTGGGAAACAGGAGAAAAAAATGAAAAAAAATGAGATACGAAAGCTAGAATTACCGGAATCACCCTATCGAGATCTTGAATTTCTGGAGTCGTTAGAAGGCAGAACATTGCGCATTCTCAGCGAATATGTCTGGCCGATGGCCAGGCTGCAAAAATATAAAGTAGAAAGCACCATTTTGTTTCTTGGCTCAGCTAAAGCCAATCCAGGTGGCTCGGATGCGGATAGCCCGCTACATAAATATTACTGGCAGGCTGAAGAACTGGCTTACCAGATTTCAAAATGGGCCATGAATTTGAAGCCAAAAGGCAGAAAGTACGTTGTTTGCACAGGTGGAGGCCCGGGAATAATGGAGGCAGCTAATCGAGGGGCGACCAGAGCTGGCGCCAAGAGCATCGGCATGAATATTTCGTTACCCCAGCCGCAATTACCGAATCCCTATATAACACCCGAGTTGAATTTTACCTTTCATTATTTCTTTATGCGTAAATTCTGGTTGATGTACAAAGCCAAAGCTGTTATTGCTTTTCCTGGCGGCTTTGGTACTCTGGATGAATTTTTTGAAATTGTGACGCTTCTGCAGACAGGTAAGGTTTCCAAGAAAGAGGTCCTCCTAATTCTCTATGGGAAGGAATACTGGGATAAAATAATAAATTTCCAGGCGCTGGTCGAAATGAAGGCAATTTCACCCGAAGATGCCCAGATTTTTACTGTATTTTCTTCTCCGGAGGAAACCTTTAAATTTTTGAAAAGGAAACTGCCTGAAATGGGTGGAGGAGGGGAAAGGTAATCAGGACGTGCTGACCGTTTTTACAGCTTTTTGTCTCCGCTGAGAGATTAACTTAAAGAGCAACCAGCCAGTCAGGACGCCGACCGTATCAGCTATCAAGTCTGTCCAATCACACTGACGACCGCGAACAAATAATTGATGAATTTCATCAGTGAGGCCAATAAAAAAGCCAGTCATAAAGGTTAAATAAAAAGTCAAGAAAACCCGCCCTGAAAGATAATGGTAAAAACCAAAGGCCAGGAGGAGACCAAGTAGTGTAAACTCCATCCAGTGGGCTCCCTTATCCCAGTAAATAAAGCCGAGTTTTATCTTCAGGGATCTAGAAGAAACGAAAAAAATTAAAGTGCAGTAAATGGCAGCTGGAAGAAAGTAAATCAATTTACGCCATGATCCCATCGTCATCTATCCTTGCCAGAGGCAAGCGTTATTTTAGCAGTCCTGAGTATAAAAACAAGCCAGGTCGGCAATTTTTTCTTTGATTAAATTAAACTTTCTGCTATAGTTAACACCGCAGGTGGAACATGGAAAATATTCAGAAATATTTCTGTGGCCTGGAATATCCGGGCAGATTTATCATCGGGGGACAGATCAAAGATTCAGAAGATATTTTCCTGGCTTATGGCATTACCGGGCGTTCGGCAGCCAGTCAGGCCAGGAGAATGATAAAAAGAGAAAATGGTATCTGGGTCGAGCCAACTGATCCCGAGTTAATTGTTCGCGGCAATCCTGACTTGCTGATCTACCCGAGTATGCTGTTCAGCCCACATGGCCTGGCTGTTTCCAATGGTAAACAGACGCTGGATATTCTTAAAGCTGCAGAAGCAACCAGAGAGCCAGTTCTGGCGCTGGCTCATGCTCTTAAGGACTGGAAATATGAACCTGATGAACCCATCTACACGCCGAGGATTAGCCTGGTCTTTACTGGCGGGTTTAGTCTTGGCCTGAGCCTGATCAGGAGAGCTGAATTCGGGCAGGTGATAAGAGAATATTTTGAGCTGCCGCTTGTCCCCGGTAAAGGCTGGTTGATTATGACCTATATGGGTATAAACGCTGATCCCGTGCCCCCATTTTTTGGCGAACCTGCTTACCTGGAAGTGGCTGAAAGACGGGCAGATGAGCTGGCCAATGGCCTTTATGATTCACTTCAACCGGCCGACGGCAAAAAAGACCTGAGAGTAGCAGTGGCCGTGGCCATTGCTTCGGGCAGTACCCTGGAAATTCAGCAAATAAAAATTATCAACAGGAAGGAAACTTAAGGATGGAACAAAAGAAAGAAAGAACGACACGGAGCCAGTATCAGACAAAAGTAAGTGAAGATTTTCCCCAAACCTTAGTCTTTGGAGACAACCGGTTTGTTAAAAAATTATCGATGCGCTATGGAGAAAACCCTGGATACCCGGCTGCCTTTTACCAGGAAGAGGGAGCAAATGGGCCTAATATGGCCACCATGGAGATCATTCAGGAAGGCACCAAGGGACTCAGTTATATAAACGTGGCTGATATGGATCTTGGCCAGAGATTGGCCCGGAAACTGAACATTATCTTCCCTGGTAAATCAATTGCGGTTATCATCAAACATGAGATGCCCAGTGCCGTTGCTCTGGGCGAGAACAGCCTGGAAGCCTTCGAGAAAGCCTGGCAGGCTGATGCTTTATCTAATTTCGGCAGTGTTGATGTTTTCAACACAGTGGTGGGCCCCGAACTGGCCGGTTTGCTGGTGGAGAGTGCCAGAAATATTGAGGTCGTCTATGCGCCTTCTTATACTCCAGAAGCCCTGGATATTCTGAGCAGCAGGAAGGTTCTGAGAGTAGTCCGTATGGGGGCCCCCCTTAGTGAAGCAGCGGTTGATAATGGCCTCGAATTTAAAAGAGTGGCTGGTGGATTACTGATCCAGAAAAGGTTTGATTCCAGAATTGTTTCTCCAGAATTCATTGATGTTGTCTCGATTAAAAAACCTACGGACACCCAGCTTAAAGCCGCTTTGCTGTGCTGGACAGTAGCCTGTTTTACCCGGTCAAATGCCATTGTCATCGGGACAGAAGATAAAATTCATGGGATAGGTTCTGGCCAGAGAAGTAGAATTGATGCGGCCGAAGATGCTATCCGGCTCTCAACCCGTGGTTATGGTTCAGAGGGTTGTGTTATGGCTTCTGATGCCTATATGCCTTTTCCTGACGTAGTAGAGCTGGCTGCCAGAAGCGGTATTACTGGCATTATTTATCCACTTGGTTCCATCAGGGACCAGGAAGTCATCAGCCGGGCGGACGAACTCGGTCTGGTGATGATGGTTACCAGAAAGCCGGGCGAAATAGATTGTGAACGTTGCTTTCTCCATCGTTAAGTGTATATTTCTGATTCTTCTTAGCTAACTCATGGTTTCAGGTAGAGCCAAAACAGACAACAATCAGCAACTTATTTATGTAATCCAGAAACATGAGGCGTCGCACCTTCATTATGATTTGAGACTGGAGCTTGATGGCATCCTTAAAAGCTGGGCTTTGCCCAAGCCACCGCCCCTCCGGGCCGGTGAGAAAAGACTGGCTATTGAAGTCGAAGATCATCCACTGGGCTATGAAAAATTTGAGGGTATCATTCCCGCCGGTCAATATGGAGCGGGACGAGTAGAAATCTGGGACAAAGGTTATTATCAGCCAGTGGTCAGGACGGATGATAAGCTGGAGATTCTTATTTCTGGAGAAAAACTAAAAGGAATATATAGCCTGATTAGATTTCAGGGCAAGAATCAAGAAGATAAAAAATTATGGCTCTTTTTTAAAAATAAAGACCAGAAAAAGGTCTGTTGAGTCAAAGGCTAAAATTATTTTGCAGTTAACCAGTTTGGTAAAAATATTGAAAAAGTATCTTCTTAAATACTGGATAACCTTCTGGCTGATCTGGCCAGTAGTTTTTTCTCTGGCCGCCGATGACAGCAGTTTCGACCGACAGGAATTTGCCCGTCAGGTCAAAAAGATGGCAGAAGCAGCTTTGAAAGAAGAAAAGGCTTATGAATTTTTGAAAACGCTCGCTTTACCCGGGGGAAGACTTACCGGCAGCCCGGCCGCAGCCAGAGCCGTAGCTCAGGCCACCGATTTGATGACTCAACTGGGTTTTGACCAGGTCAGACAGGAACCTGTCGAGGTCAATCGCTGGCAGCGTGGTCAAACTGAAAAAGCACTGGTTAAAAGCCAGAAGAAAGGACCTCACAGCCTGAATATCTGTGCCCTGGGTAACAGTATTGGTACTCCCTCCAGGGGCCTTGAGGCCGAGGTCTTAGAAATTCATTCGTTTGACGAGCTGGAGCAATTCCAACAGGCTGTCAAGGGGAAAATTGTTTTTTTCAACATACCTATGGACAGGACGGAAGCAAACCCGTTTGCTGCTTATGGTCGGGCTGTTCCATACCGCACAAACGGCGCCTCAGCGGCCGCCCGGTATGGAGCGGTAGCAGTTCTGGTCAGGTCGTTGACTTTTCGTCTGGACGATTTTCCTCACACTGGCTTGATGATTTATGATGAACAAATTCCCAGGATTCCTGCCGCCGCTATCGCCACCAGCCAGGCTGAGCAGCTCAGTCAGTGGCTAAAAGAAGATCCGCACCTTAGAGTTAACCTGAAAATGAATTCTGAGCAGTGTCCACCGGTTATGTCAGCCAATGTTCTGGGACAGCTGACCGGAGAGGAGAAACCGGAGGAAATTATTCTTCTGGGTGCGCATCTCGATAGCTGGGATTTGAGCCCGGGTGCCAATGACGATGCAGCCGGTTGTGCAGTAGCTCTAGAGGCCCTGCGTCTTATAAAAGAAGCAGGCTGGCGGCCTAAAAGAACAATTAGAGCCGTCCTTTTTATGGATGAAGAGTTTGGTGGGACTGGCGGTCGGTTTTATGCCGCTTCAGCCAGCAGAGGGTCTGAAAAGCACCTGCTAGCTATTGAACAGGATAATGGAGGAGGCCCCCCAGTCGGACTAGTTCTTGGAGGAGGAGCTAAAATCATAGAAAAAGCAGAAAAACTGGAAGGAATTTTGAGCCAGTACGGGATTAACTGGATAAGGCCTGGGGGTGGCGGGGTGGACATTGGTCCGCTAATTCAGCAGGGAACAATAGCTGGCGGTGTTGTTCCTGAAACACAACGATATTTTGATTTCCATCATTCAGCTCTGGACCAGCTATCATCTGTCCATCCCCGGGAAATAGAACTTCAAGCTATTGTGCTGGCTATCGTCAGCTATTATTTTTCTCAGGAAGGAATTTAAACATGTTTGTCAATTTTCTCTGGCATTTTCATCAGCCTATTTATCGTCACCCCCTGACAGGTGAATATCTTTTGCCCTGGGTAAATTTTCATACAACCAGAAATTACTGGCAGATGGCCAGATTAATTGAGGAGAGTGAATTTCCCTGTGCGGTGAATTTCGTCCCTTGTTTGCTGGAGCAAATTAAGGACTATCAAAGCCAATCAGCCCGGGACCCGGTGTTGGAAGCGCTGATCAAACCGGCAGCAAAGCTGTCCGCGGAAGAAATATCAAGGTTAAAAAGGTTTTTTCCGACAGTGGCTGCTGAGCCATCCCCTGACCATCTTCAAGAAAAAGTCCTGCAGAGTTTCTTCTCTCCCTTGATTTCGCCTGAAAAAAGAGAAAAAAATGAACTGCTTAATTTGAGACAGGAAATCTTTTCTGACCTTTTCAATTATTTTCAGCGCCTCAGCCAGAAAAAAATCGTTGAACTGACCGTCTCTCCCTATTACCATGCTCTTTTGCCTCTCCTGATTGATCTCAGTCAGGCTCGTTTCGAGGCACCTGATTTGCCTGATTTTAAGCACAGGGAAGACGCCAGCTGGCAGCTGCAGACCTCGAGAGAATACTTTCAACAGATTTTCAATTTCCTTCCCGCTGGACTCTGGCCCTCAGAAGGAGCCTTAAGTCAGGCGGCCTGCGAAGAAATTGCCTCAGCCGGTTTTCACCTGACTTTTACTGACGAGCATCTACTGTGGAAAAGCCTCCGAGCTGGACCTGACCGCCAGCATCTCTATCAACCTTACAGGTGTGGCGGAACCAATGTCTTTTTCAGGGATAGAGAATTATCAGACTTAATTGGTTTTGAGTATCAGCGCTGGCCGGCGGAAGTGGCCGTAGCTGATTTCCTGAGAAGGCTGGAAGATAGAGCCAGAACCAGCGGTGAAAAAGCCATCTGTTCTATTATTCTTGACGGCGAAAATCCCTGGGGAGGCTATCCCAATAACGGTGTTGATTTTCTGAGGCTGCTCTTCTCCAGGATAAACGCCAGCCCGCATCTTCAGCCCTGTCGGCCTTCTGACTATCTGGACGAGCATCGGGCCAGGAAGAGCCTGAATTTACCTGCTGGCAGCTGGATGAGCGGCTTTTTTAAATGGGTCGGGCATCCGGCTAAGGTCGAAGCCTGGAAAAAACTGGCTGAATACAGGAGTAAATATGGATTTTCGAGGCCAATGGCTGTGGCCGAAGGTTCCGATTGGTTCTGGTGGGCAGGAGAAACTGAAGAAAAAGAATTTGAGACTTTATTTCTGTCCTATTTGCAGGAGGCCAGCCAGATAGGTGAAAAAAATGTATAAAATTAAATTTCTTTTTGCTGTTCATAATCATCAGCCTCTGGGTAATTTCCCTCAGGTTGTCGAGCAGGCCTATACACAGGCTTACTGGCCATTCCTTAATCTGGTCAGTGAATATCCGGGTTTCAAATTTGCCCTTCATCTGACCGGTTTTCTCTGGGAATTCATGCTGAAAAAACATCCGGAGGGTCTGGAATTAATCAGGCAGATGATTAAATCCGGTCAAGTCGAATTATTAGGAGGGGGATTTTATGAGCCGGTGTTAACCCAGATCACTGAGAAAGATGGCCGAGCCCAGATTGAACTGATGAATGATTTTCTTTTCGAGCATCTAGGGGTCAGGCCGACCGGATTATGGCTGGCAGAAAGGGTCTGGGAACCGCGCTTGGCCAGTTTCCTGCATCAGGCTGGATTCAGCTATACATTACTCGATGAAGAGCATTTTCACTATGCCGGCCAGGAAAACCTGTATGGTTACTATCTAACTGAAGATCAGGGGCTTCCTCTTAGTATTTTCCCCATTGATAAAAAGCTCCGATATTTGATTCCGTTTCGAAGCCTGGCTGAGATTGATAATTATTTTCAGACCATTGAGCAGCTGGGAGGCCAGGTAGCTATCATCGGTGACGACGGAGAAAAGTTTGGAATGTGGCCGGGCACCAACCAGTGGGTTTATGAACGCGGCTGGCTGAAAAGTTTCCTGCAGTATCTGGACACGAATAAGATAGAAATGATGTCTTTTTCATCTTTTATGGCCGAGCATGAACCACTGGGGCGTGTCTATTTGCCGCCCGCCTCTTATGAAGAAATGATGGAATGGGTTCTGCCCCCAGCCAGACAGGCTGAATTCATCAGGCTGAAAGCCAGTTTGCCGGCGGAAAGCAGGATCTTCCTGCGAGGCGGCCAGTTTCGGGATTTTGATCTGAAATATCCTGAAAGTCACCACCTTCGCTGTCGAGCCATTCAGGTTTCAACTGAAGTTTATAAATATGATTCGCCAGAAGCCAGAAAAGACCTTTATCAAGCTGAATGCAACGACGCCTACTGGCATGGCGTTTTTGGCGGTCTGTATTTACCCCACCTCCGGCGGGCTGTTTCCAGTAAGCTTATTTCAGCTGAGCTTAAATTGCCTTTCCGCAGCGGCTGGGAAAAAACAGATCTTGATCTGGACGGCAGTGATGAATATGAATTGAAAACTCCAGCTTTTTTTATCTGGGTAAAGCCTTCGACTGGTGGTTCAATCGTTGAAATTGACGATCGCTTTAATGCTATTAATCTGACTGACGTTCTGACCAGGCGGCAGGAATTTTACCATCTTTATTCGACCAGTGGGGGGCAGGCCGGCGAGGCTAAGTCAATTCATGAAGTTGATCGGGTTCTTCCATCTGAAGCTCAGAAATGGCTGTCCTTTGATCAATATCAGCGTCATTCCTGTCTGGATAGAATTGTCGCTCCGGATATCACCAGGGAAAGCTATGAACAAAGCTATTTCCAGGAAATAGGAAATTTTATCGGTCGAAAATATCAGGCCAATCTGGAAGAAGATAGCTTGGTTCTGGAAAGAGAAGAAGAGGTCCACCTAAGGAATATTACGGCCAGAGTCAACTTAAAAAAAATCATCAGGCCTGGTCAAAATTCTGTTCTTTTTGCCTGGGAAATCGAGAATAGAAGCGAGGCCGTTCTCAACTTTTCTTTTATATCGGAATGGAATCTGGCTCTCTTTGAACCTGAATATCGGATCAAGGACAACAGAATAGAGTTACCCGGAAAGCAGCTGTTCCTGGAGGCAGCCAGTCCCGCCGACATCTGGTCTTTTCCGATCAAAACAGTCTCTCAATCAGAAAAGGACTTTGAGATTATCACTCAGGGGATTTCCTTTCACTTCCTGTGGAAGTTAAAGCTGGCTGGCGGCGAAAAAACCAGTGTGTTATATTTAACTCTTAATCACGGCCGACTTGATGACTGATTTAACCGGCTGGTCAGGCTTAAAAGTTTGATGGAAAAATTTTAAATTAAAATCAATATGATATAATAAATAAAAATCGATCAGAGCAGGTATGGCAGGAAAAATAGATAAAAATAACAAACTATTATGTCTGGTTCTTCATAGCCACATTCCCTATGTCATCAATCACGGCACCTGGCCTCATGGTACAGACTGGTTATTTGAGGCTACTGCTGAGACCTATCTACCTATCCTTGACGTGCTTCTCAGGCTGGAAAAAGAGGGACTGAAGTCTGGTTTGACCATCAGTCTAACACCTGTTCTGGTGGAGCAACTCCATAAACAGAGTTTCCGGCAGAATTTTCTGGACTACCTGACCATGAAGCTGGAGTCCGCAGCCGGCGATTATCTGTATTTTCAGCACACGGGTGAAAGGCAGTTAATGGAGCTGGCCTTATTCTGGAGAAGATGGTACGAAAAGATTTACCACCTATTTCTTGATGAATTTCATTCTGATCTGATTGGAGCTTTCGCTCATTTTATGAATACCGGCTCAATTGAAATCATAACTTCCGCCGCTACCCATGGTTATCTGCCCCTCTTAGCCAGGGATGAAAGCGTCAGGCATCAGGTACAGCAGGGAAGATTTGTCTATGAAAGATATTTTGGTAGAAAACCAGTCGGTTTCTGGCTGCCTGAATGTGCTTATCGCCCTGGTTATATCTGGCAGCCGCCACTGGGTGGAGGCGTGCCTTACGAGCGTCCTGGCGTTGACCAGATATTGGGAGAGGAAAATCTAGACTATTTCTTTGTTGATAATCACCTGCTGCGGGGCGGGGAAGCCAGAGGAGTTTATCTGGAGAGATTCCCGGCTCTACAGGATTTATGGGCAAGATTTAAGGAAAAATATCAATCAAGTGAGCCACTACGGCCCCAGAGCCCTTATTTACCTTACCTGACCTATCCCGCTGGTCTAACCTTTATGGCCAGAGATGATATTACGGGGCAGCAGGTCTGGAGCCGTCATTCTGGCTACCCGGGAGACGGCTATTATCTTGAATTTCATAAAAAACATTTTCCTGGCGGATTGCGTTACTGGCGGATCACCTCATCTTCATCGGACCTGGCTGATAAGCTTCCATACGAGCTGGAGCAGGCCAGCGCCAGAATTAAAGAACATGCCCATCACTTCGTCTGGCTGGTCAACGAAGTTTTAAAAGATCAAGAAGAAGGCATAATTACCTCTCTCTATGACACCGAACTGTTTGGACACTGGTGGTTTGAGGGGCCGGAATGGCTGTATCAGGTGATAAAAGAACTCTCCCGGCCTGAATCGAAAGTCAAGCTGGACACCGCCTCCAGCTGTCTGGAAGAAGTCCCTCCTGCTATTTATGTTTCGCTGCCAGAAGGTTCATGGGGAGAAGGTGGATTCCACTGGATCTGGTTAAATGATAAAACTGCCTGGATCTGGTCAAAAATATATGAGCTGGAAAAAAGATTCTGGGCAATTTTTAACAGTCAAAACCAGCCAGATTCCTTAGGTATCAGACTCTTGAAACTTTTATGCCAGGAAAAATTCCTGCTGGAAAGTTCAGATTGGCCTTTTTTGATCTCAACCATGACTGCCAGGGATTATGCTGAAGCCAGAGCCAGCCTTCATTTTGAACGAGCTATGAGGCTCCTCAGTTTAATGGAGAAGGGCCAGCCTCTGACTCCCGAAGAGTATTTCTGGCTGGAAAAAGTTGAGTCAGAAGATTCCTTATTCAGGGAGGTTATGCTGCCAGATGGAAAAATCATATAAAAAAATTCTGGTTATGATCCTGTGCGGGGGAAAAGGTGAAAGGCTTTATCCTTTAACCAAAGACAGGGCTAAACCATCTGTCCCATTTATCAGCAGCTATCGTATTATTGATTTTAGCCTGTCCAATGCCCTGAATTCTGGCCTGAGAAAAATTGCACTGTTAACTCAATATAAATCACTGTCGCTTGAAAAACACATTCGTCAGGGCTGGAGTATTTTTCATCCTGAAAGCAATGAATACATAATCTCGTTACCGGCCCAGGGCCGGTTCAGTGAGCACTGGTATGAAGGCACAGCAGATGCTGTTTTCCAAAACATCTACTCGATTCAGCAGGAAAATCCTGATATTATTCTGGTTCTTTCCGGGGATCATGTATATCGGGCTGACTACCGCTTGCTTTTGAATTTTTTCCTGGAAAAAAAGGCAGAAGCTGTAGTTATGGCCCATACCTGTCCAATCGAAGAAGCCAGCCGCTTCGGAGTGATCAGTGTTGATGATAACCAGCTGATTACCGGCTTTAGCGAAAAACCTAAAAAGCCAGCGGCTTTGCCCTGGTCACCTGGACTTTCCTTGATTTCCATGGGAGTCTATATGTTCGAAACTGCTGTTCTGGTCAAAGCCCTGATCAATGATGCCAAAAATCCCAGATCTACTCATGACTTCGGGCACGATGTGATACCGGAGCTTATCAAGCGTCACAAAACTTATGCCTATACCTATGAAGATTACTGGCAGGATATCGGGACCATAGATGCTTACTGGCAGGCTAACATGGACTTTCTGACGACTGCTGCTCCTTTCCAGCTTAACGATCCAGATTGGCCAATTCGTACTTATCGGCCGCAATATCCGTCTTCTTTCATTACCAATGGAAATATCAACAACTCAATTCTAGGTTCAGGCTGCCTGATTATGGGGGGAAGGATTGAAAATTCAATTTTATCTTCCGGAGTCATAGTAGAGGATGAAGCCGAAATAGAGGATTCTATAATATTTGAAGGAACAGTCATAAAAAAAGGAGC
>JAKPCG010000158.1 GCA_029553365.1 Acidobacteriota bacterium
CTGAAGGATCGCCCTGAAAAAGGTGCGGCTATTAAAATGATACAAAAGCTTCGACTGGGTGAGATTGGCCAGGAAAAGCCGCCCACCCTCAACACCAAGACGGCTCAGCATATGGCTCAAGCCCAGTTCCAGGCGCTTACCGAGCCTCAAGCTGATTTCAGGCTCAATCTCAAAAGCATTGCCTGGCCTGATATTTTCATAATCAATTTCATCTCTAAAACTAAGCCAAGTCCTAAAGTTGAAGTTGCCGGCTGGCCTGATACTGAAGAAAAATTGATTAAAGACCTGGTTAAAGGACTGCCCAAGGTAAACTTTTTTTCGCGTTCCGACATCCCAGTTAAAATATGACCAGAGCGGGCCTTCGAGATCGACTCCTCCCTCCAGTTCTCTTTCCAGCAGATTCCCATCATGATCATTGGTCTGATCATAGTTACTGAAAACCGTCACCCGGCTGAAGAAGTCTCCCTGCTTCCCCCAGCGAGTAAGTCCGCCTCCGGCCTCAAATCTTCTATATCCAACCTGCGGCACAAAGCCCAGGTCGGCCCTGGCGTCGGGATCGGCAAAGCTATATTCAGCATTTAAAAAATATGATCTTTTATCATGGCTGAAGCCAATCGTCCCGCCGTATCCGGTGAAATCACCTTTTTTCTGATTGAAACTTTCGGCAATATCCTCCGGATAAGCCGTATTGGAGCCAAGAAACTGAAAGGTCAAAGTATCTGACCCCGTAAAGCGAAGCAGGCCGTCCACCCCGGCCACCCGGTTATGATAGCCCTTTCCTTCCCTGTCGGCCATTATCAAACCAACGGTCGAGCCCTTAGCCACATCCCTCCTGAAGCGAAAGACATTAGCGTAGGACCTCTGACTGAGTGTGGTTGACTCTGAGCCCTCTGGCCCGGGGAAGATCAGATTGGTCATCGTGTCCTGAGCTGAGACAAACCCGATCACATTTTTCCCCGCTTTACCCGAGAGCTTTATCCCCCAATCCGGGTCGGCAATAGAGCGGCTATAAAAAGCTTCTACTGGTGTCTCGAAGAAATCCCGGCCTTCAAGGAAAAAGGGCCTTTTTTCTGGATAGTAAAGGGCAAATTGTTTGTTGATATCAAGCTGAGCAACATCGGCTTCGACCTGCGAAAAATCAGGGTTGACCGCGGCGCTCAAATTCATATTATTGTTGAAATACCACCTCCCCGATATTCCGAAATCGGCTTTGGAGTCGAGCTTCTTCATGTCGCCTGTCGGGAAGTCTTCTCGAGCGTCTGTTCTGGCCGCAGTCAGCGTTGGGTCAAGTTCAAGGTTCCGCCCCGGTGCAATCCCCTTGAAACCCGTCAGCTTGGGAGCCTGGCAAAGGGTGCATGGATTATTGCGATTGAATGGCATCATCGTTATTTGATAGCGGCGGCTGCGAGGCATAATCCTTACTGGCACAAAACCCCAGGTCTGTTCATCTTTTGACGGCTGAAATTGGAGAGAGCTAAAAGGAATGGCTATCTCCACCTCGTAACCAGAGCCGGTCAGCCTGGCGGCTGAATTCCAGATGGCGTCCCAGCTCGGATCCTCCTGCTGCCCGCCGAGGCTCATGATTTCATCACCCTGAATGCCGAGCGGATTGATAAAAAAGGCAAAGGCCCGGTTTTCATCGTTAAAAGTATCCAGTATAATGCCGACCAGATCATCCTGCCAGCAGTTATCCCGGTCATTATAAAAAGCCCGGATTTTGTTCGGCTCAGGGTCGTGGGCTATAAAGCCAATATAAAGATTGTGACGGTCGTAAAAGAGAAAACATTCTGTTTTGGCCGG
>JAKPCG010000204.1 GCA_029553365.1 Acidobacteriota bacterium
TCTACCTTTATCTATCCTCAAATCATTTGATGTCCCGCCGCCAGCCATACTCGATGATCCAGAAGCTCTCAGCGAAAATGTTTCTACTACTGTTTCGGGCCTTCTCGGGTTATTAGGCCTCGAGGCCGATCCTCTTCAGAGCCGTGAGCACATTCTGCTTTCCAACCTGCTTCATTCTGCCTGGAAAGCCGGTCAGGGATTGGATCTGCCTTCTCTCATCCAGCAAATTCAGAATCCGCCTTTAAAGCGAATCGGTGTTTTTGAACTGGATTCATTTTACCCGGCCGCGGACCGTTTTAAGCTGGCCATGATGTTAAATAATCTTCTGGCCGCCCCGGGCTTTGAATCCTGGCTGACCGGTGATCCTCTTGATATTGGTTCTCTTCTCTATACACCGGCCGGTAAACCGCGGCTCAGTATCATCTCCATTGCTCACCTGCCGGAAGCCCAGAGAATGTTTTTTGTGACTTTACTTCTTAATCAGCTCCTGGGCTGGGTCAGGCAGCAACCAGGGACTTCCTCTCTCCGGGCTATATTTTATATGGATGAAATCTTCGGATTTTTCCCGCCAGTTAGCGAGCCGCCAGCCAAAAGGCCTCTGTTGACTCTGCTCAAACAGGCCAGGGCTTTTGGGCTCGGTTTAGTTCTGACTACTCAGAACCCGGTTGACCTTGACTATAAAGGCCTGGCTAACGCTGGAACCTGGTTTATTGGACGGCTCCAGACTGAACAGGACAAGAACCGCCTGCTCCAGGGATTATCGGGTGTAGCCAGCGGCCTGAATATGGATCAGGTCTCCGACCAGATCAGCCGCTTGAAAAGCCGGGTCTTTCTCTTGCATAACGTGCACGAAGACAGACCAGTCTTGATGACGACCAGATGGACTCTTTCCTACCTGCGCGGTCCGCTGACCAGGCAGCAAATTATGGAAGTTATGAAGGATAAAAAGAGTCAGGCCACTGCATCTGGAGTTTTTGCCGCTGAAAAAGAAATTGCTAAAAAGATAGTGAGCTCAACAGCCACCAGGCTCAACCAGTTGAAACTTTCTCTACCGCCTGATGTGCCGGAGCTTTATTTGCCTGTTCGGCATCGGGTCTCATCGCCTGCTAATCTGACTTACCATCCAGCTATAGCTGCTTTTGGACAGGTGGCTATCTATGATAACCGCTTGGGAATTTCTCAGGTTTCAGAGGTGGCTAATTACGTTGAACTGACTGACGAAGTTATGGGTTTACTCTGGGATAAATCTCTTCCTCTACCCTATAGATTTGAAGCTCTTGATCGGGAACCAGCAGCTGGAGCCAGCTTCCTTTCCCTACCGTCTCGTTCTCTTTCGCTTTTAAAGTCAGCTGGAAATGATTATCTTGATTACCTGGTCAGAAATTATCAGCTTACACTCTGGAAAAGCAACTTCTTTAAGGCGATGTCCAAACCAGGTGAATCAGAGACAGATTTCCGGATCAGATTAACCCAGCTGGCCCGGGAAAAACGGGATGAGGCTCTCGACAAATTGAGGCAAAAATATGCTTCCAAAATTAGCATGCTGGAGAAGCAGTATTTGACTGCTCAGCAACGCCTGCAGAGAGAAGAGCAACAATATAAAGAGAAGGTTGCTCAGAGCGCCATCTCGGCCGGGGCCACTATTTTCGGAGCGATACTCGGCCGTAAATCCTATCAAGTAGGCCGGGCTACGACCACTGCCAGGAGCGCCAGCCGGGCTTATTACGAAAAAATGGATATAAAGAGAGCTCAAGAACAGGTGGAACTAACTCGAGCCAGACTGGAAGAGATAGAAAAAGAACTCCAGCGAGAAGCAGACCAAATAGTCAGCCTCTACGATCCAGCCGGCGAACAGCTGGAAACCGTTGCCCTGAGACCAAAGAAAAAAGACCTGGCTCTAATCTGGTCTGGCCTTCTCTGGTTGCCTGTCTGGCATCTGGCCTCAGGCAACCAGGAGCCAGGTTTCTGACCAGGCCGCTTTTATTTTTTAATAACCGGGTAGTATTTTTATTCCAATTTCAGTCTTTCCTGATCTTTCCAATAAGAACATTATTTCCTTGACAGTTATCTTCTTAAAGTTATACTCTCAGAAATGGGAGAAGGGTAACATCAAAGTAATGTACCTGGGCGCAAAAAATCTGTTGACGGTCAATCGTCCCTGCCAGGCTAATCTTAAGGTTGCTAAACAGGGCTGACTAATCTTAAGGATTTTAATTTGAGGCATAAGTGCTGGCGAAAAAACGTCTTTCCAGTTTAAGGAAGGCATGATTCACATCATCACCGACTTGATCATCCAACTGGTCAACAGTGCTCTGGGCAGGAACAAGGTCAGCGCCGATCGTCAGGCGGCTGGCTATAAATTAAATAAAACTTAAAAGGAGGATGGTGAGCATGAAGAGAACAACTCATCGCAGTGTTAAGGGAACTAAACTTTATGCGGTACGCGATGAAAAAGGTCGCTTTGTGGACATCCAGACTTATAAGCGAGCCCACGCAGCTGATATGAAGCGCAAGAGTAAAGCTGAGACTGCAGCCAAAGCCAA
>JAKPCG010000221.1 GCA_029553365.1 Acidobacteriota bacterium
TTCTGCCCCTCGACCGAAAAATGATAATGGCTGTAATTGATGTCAGGCGGGAGGACATTTATCCCCAGCTCACGGCACTCATTGACATACTTGATGATCTGATCGGTATCTCCCTTTTCCGCCTCTGAAGTCAGCAGAGCCGCCATGAAATGAGCCGGATAATGAGCCTTAAGATAGGCTGTCTGGTAAGCTAAGTAGGCATAGGCAGCACTGTGTGATTTATTGAAGCCATATTCGGCAAATTGAGCAATCTGGTCAAATATTTTTTCTGCTTTGGCGGCCGTGATACCTTTTTTGCGTGCTCCCTGAACGAACCTGTCCTGCTGGGATTTCATTATCTCCTTGACTTTTTTTCCCATCGCCTTGCGCAGCACATCGGCTTCCGCCAGGGTAAAACCGGCCAGATCGACGGCGACGCGCATGACCTGTTCCTGATAAACAATGATGCCCAGTGTTTCTTTTAAGATCGGCTCAAGCTGCGGCACCTCATAGTTAATTCTTTCCGGATGATATTTTCTTTGAGTAAACTCTTCAGTCATGCCGCTTTTGAGGGGCCCGGGTCGGTAAAGAGCATTCAAAGCGATCAGGTCGCGAAATTGCTCCGGTTTGAAACGTCGCAGCAGCTCTTTCATGCCGTAGCTTTCAAACTGAAAAACCCCGTCTGTAGCCCCCTGCTGAAAAATGCGAAAAGTCTCCGGGTCAGTTAAAGGGATTTTATCCAGGTCAATTTTCTGACCGGTCTCCTGCTCGATGAGTTTCAGCGCATCAGAAATGACGGTCAGGTTGCGCAGCCCGAGAAGATCCATCTTGAGCAGCCCGATAGCTTCGATATCGCCCATGGGAAACATGGTCGTTATTTCACCCCGGGTTGATTGATAAAGCGGAATAAACTCGACCAGGGGTTTAGGGGTGATAACTATACCGGCGGCATGAATGGAAGGATGACGCACCTGGCCCTCCAGCTTGCGGGCCACATCGAGGAGCCTGGCCATGCGCTCGTTTTTCTGATAAATCTCTTTTAGCTCCGGGACGGATTTTAAAGCACCTTCAATATTGGCCTCGGGGCCCTGAGCTGGAATGAGCTTGGCCACCCGATCCACTTCATTCAGCGGGATTTCCATCACCCGGCCGGCATCCCGAATAGCCTGGCGGGCCGCCATCGTCCCGAAGGTCACAATCTGGCAGACGTTTTCCCGGCCATATTTTTCAGTGACATAATCAATTATTTCCTGGCGGCGGCGGCCGCAGAAATCTATATCAATATCGGGCAGGCTGATTCTTTCCGGATTTAAAAAGCGCTCGAAGAGAAGGTCATATTCAATCGGATCAATCTGCGTGATGCTCAGACAGTAGGCCACCAGGCTGCCCGCGGCCGACCCTCGCCCTGGTCCGACGGGAATACCGCGATCACGAGCCGCTTTGATCATGTCCCAGACAATTAAAAAATAGCCTTCGAAACCCATCTGCTCGATTAGCTTTATTTCTCGTTCGAATCGCTGCTGGTACTCTTCCAGGGTGTGGGCGCTCTGTCCGTTATTGATCTTCTCCTTGATAAGAGGAAGACGCGCCTCGAAGCCCTGCCTGGCTATCTCTTCAAAGTAGTCACGGAGATTTTTATGGTCAGGTGCCTCAAAATGGGGCAGAAAATGGCTGCCAAAGGGAAATTCAAAATTGCAGCGAGCGGCAATATGCCTGGTATTGTCGAGCGCTTCAGGATAATCCTTGAATAACTCCCGCATTTCAGCCGACGATTTAAGATAAAACTGATCGCTCGAAAAATGCATCCGATCCGGGTCAGACAATTTCTTCCCGGTCTGAATGCAGAGGAGAATATCCTGAATCTGGGCATCTTCTTTCTGGAGAAAATGGACGTCATTGGTGGCGACCAGCGGAATACCAAGCCGGCGGCCCAGGTCAACTATCTTGGGCAGGATTTTTTTCTGGTCGGGAAGGCCATGGTCCTGGATTTCGAGGTAAAAATTTCCTTCGCCAAAAATCTCGAGATACTGCCGGGCAGCGGCCTCCGCTTTATCGTCCATGTTCTTGACCAGATAATCGTTGATCTCGCCTTTGAGGCAGCTGGAAAGAGCAATTAGCCCGGAGGAGTGTTCGCGCAAAATGTCCTTATCAATCCTCGGCCGGTAATAAAAGCCTTCCAGGTAGGCACTGGTGATAAGCTGGCAGAGATTACGATAGCCTTTTTCATCCTTGACCAGAAGAATCAGATGGTAATTTCCGCCTTCATCCCCGTTTCCTGTCTTTTTCTCCAGCCTGGACTTCGGAGCAACGTAGACTTCGCAGCCCAGAATGGGCTTCAATCCCTGGCTCCTGGCCGTTTTGAAAAACTCGATCGCTCCAAAAACATTTCCATGGTCAGTGATGGCTACCGCCGGCATGTTAAGCTGGCCGGCAGTCTTAACCAGGTCGGAAATCCGCAGAGCTCCATCCAGGATGCTGTATTCGGTATGAACATGTAGATGAATAAAAGAGTTATCCATGATAAGCGGCCTTACTCAAGCGGGCAAAGAGGGGCTTTATTCCCATTCAATTGTTCCCGGTGGCTTCGAAGTTATATCGTAAACCACGCGGTTG
>JAKPCG010000226.1 GCA_029553365.1 Acidobacteriota bacterium
GACTTTTTCTACCTGGAAGGAAGATAACCTGATCTATTACTATGCCAATAGTAGCCCTTATTATTATGGCCAGGCTCTATCGCCAGAGAGCGGCAACCTGGTCGGTCAGGGTCTGGTTGGTTTTTATTTAGCCAGCAGCAATCAGGGAGGCTTATCACAGAAATCAACTATTCATCGGCTCAGTTTCTATGGGCGTGACGTTTTCAGCCCCGTCAAAAGGGTCAGTTTATATCTCGGCCTGAAATTCGAAAGAATTCAGGGAGGGCTGTCCAGACTCTATCGCACTTATAGTTCTTCCCTTTCTTATTCGGTAGCTCACGATCTTATTGCTCCGGTTTATGGTCTTAATCCTTATGGTTCAATGGTGTTTTCCAGCTGGGATAACATGCTGGTCTGGCATAATTTTTCACCGCGGCTGGGAATGGTAGTAGATATCTTTGGCCAGGGGCGGACCCTGCTCAAGGGTTCTTTTAGCCGTTATCCAGACCATCTGTCGCTCAGTTATATAAACAACCTTTCGCTGGGGCAGCCTGCTGGTTATCATCTCTTTTACTGGTATGATGAAAATGGCGACGGAGAAGCTAACAGCACTGACACCTACCGGCTTTTACCGGAAGATTACCGCCTTCACCAGACTGATTATCTTCGTCAGCGGATTACCCCAAAACTCAAAGCACCATTGACTACAGAATGGATGGTAACAGCAGAACAGCAAATAGGCGAGCATCTTACCTTTTCTCTGTCTTACATCTCGAGAGTAAGAAGCAGACTGATTGATGATGTTCTATATGACCCGGAAAGCGGGCAGGAATGGTATGCACCCGACACACCAACCAACTGGTGGGTACCATTTGAGACAACTGTTCCCGCAGCCTCAGGTTCTGAATATGGAGATACACCGGTAACGGTCTATTTCCCATCGGAGGAGGCACCACTCTTCTTTACCAGGTTAAATAACGTCAGCCAGTTAAAACAGAAATATTCCGGCTGGCAATTTGTTGCCAGAAAGAAAATGGCCGACAGGTGGCAGTTCTTCGGTTCGTTGACCCTGAGCAAAGCCAGGGGAAATATCGGGCTCAGTCATCTGGCCACTTCGGCTTTTACCGAGCTTTTTAATACACCTAACGCTCTGGTTAATGTCAGTCAGAGTTCGACCCTCGATCTCGATCGTCCGGTCCTGGCCAGAATCATGGGCACTTACGAGCTTCCCTGGGAAATGTATCTGAGTGCCTTTTTCTCTTATGAAAGTGGTGTCCCCTGGGCCAGAACAGTTACAGTGGTGGCCCCGACCAGCTGGCTGGAGGAACATGGGGCTCAGAATTTACCAGCTACTGTCTTTTTGGAGCAACCGGGCAGCCGTCGCTGGCCAGATTTTAAAAGGCTGGATATCAGGCTTGAAAAAAGCCTCAAATTAAATTCCGGGACGAACCTGAATATCGGTTTGGATATACTTAATTTACTCGGCCAGAAATACAGTCTGGAAGACCTTAACGATGGCGGTTACTGGTACCCACAGGGAGAAGGGATCTCCACCGGTCTGAGAATAATCAACAGCAATTACCAGAAAATCTTAGCCCTTTATGGAACGAGAGATATTCAGCTTAATTTCAGTCTGAGATTTTAACCGACATCCTGAGGTTTTCAGAGGCTGATTTCTTTAACCTTTTTAATTTCAACTTCAGAAGTGATCTGCTTAACGGAAGAATAAAGATAATACTGTCCTGGCGGTGGAACCTGGTACTGCCCATCAGGCCAGGTTATATCGATATCAACTGA
>JAKPCG010000005.1 GCA_029553365.1 Acidobacteriota bacterium
TGGCACGGTCAGTCGGCCGGGTCGAAATTCCTCTTTAACTTCTTCTATCTTAACTTCTGGCTCCTGCCCGGGCACATTTTTAGCTTTTTCGTTGGCTCCGGTGATTCTAAAAACTTTATCCGTTCTGAAACCAGCCAGCCCTTTAAGGCTCACGGCCAGTGTCTGCGTCTCAGCGGTGGGATTAATCACGGCTACAGTCAAAGTCTTCCTGTCTTCTTTCCAGGCAGCCATGATGTCCAGTGGCTCACTCTGCCCGCTTATTTTTACCGGTAAGGTGCCGAATTCATTTCGATAGAGCTGGAGAACCAGACCGGTCGTATCAAAAACAGCCTCAGTCTTGGAAGTTTTAATCGCCCCGATGACATTGACCGTCTGGGCATAATTAGCCATATAGATAAGATCAGCCTGGCGGTAATACTCGTGCAGGCCCGCCGCTATGCCCAATGCATCCTTTAAAAAATACTGAGTACCCAGCTCGCCGTAAATATGTGGGCCATACCAGTAATTCCATTCATCCAGAGCAATTTTGATGTCTTTGCCTTTGAGTTCAGGTATAGTTTTCCGATAAGCACGATGGGCCTCGGCTATTCTTTTTATCGCCCTTGGCACCTGATAAACATGGCTTAAGAGCCCGGGCTGTTCTTGGACGTAAAAGTGCTCGCTGATCAAATCCATATAATCAGCACAGTTCTCGAGCATGCCCTGGCTCCACTCACCAACAGCTCCCACTCCGACAATTTTTATTGTTGGATCTTTGGCCTTCATCGCCTGGGCGAATCGATTATGCTTTAAAACATAGTCTTTAAGCGGCATATGACCGAGCTGCCAGTCTCCATACATTTCATTGCCAATTGACCAGAACTTACAGTTAAAAGGTTCGGGGTGTCCATTTTTTGCTCTGAGCTGCCCCAGTGGAGTGGTGGCCGGACCATTGACGTATTCAACTTCTTCCGCCGCCAGGGTCTCATTGCCCTGGCCGCTATTAACCGTGATATAAGGCTCGGTTCCAACCAGTCGGCAGAAGGTCATAAATTCATGGATCCCCACATCGTTGAGCTCAATCCCTTCCCAGGCTGGATTCTTGCGGGGCGGACGCCGGTCAGGATCACCGATTCCATCTTTCCAGTTATAACCTGAGACAAAGTTACCGCCCGGCCAACGATAAACAGGTGAATTTAACTCGCGCAAAAGTTTAATAACTTCTGGTCGAAAGCCATTGAGATTATCAGCTGGCATAAGAGAAACAGCTGCCAGCCTGAACGCTTCCCGACCACGGCTCAGGATTTCCAGGCGGCCCTGATCGCTTGTGAGGCTGGAAGTAAAGGAGAAATAATATTTCTCAAAGTCGGGAGTTATCTTATCAATGATAATCGGCTCCCCAATCGTTTGACCGTTTTCTCCATTGACCAGCCTGATTTCGATGGGCAGGACACCAGGGTCACCGGCCAGAACCACCCTGCCTGTATATTTCTTACCAGCCCGGAGAGCCAGCTCACCCTGAGCCAGTCCGGCCGCCTGACCGTCGCCTTTAAGCCTTATCTCCGGGACGGGCACACCGGTATAAGTCAGAAGGGGATTCATATGAACAGAGTGGGGTTCACCGTAAATTTTCCAGGGGGAGGGGGCTTCCCCCACCGCGAAATAGAACTTCCGGTCTTCCAGCATCTCGGCCCAGAGGCCCTGATAGATGCAGCGGCCAAGATGTTCAATAAACTGACCATAAATATATTTGGAAACAGGTGCCAGATTTTGATTAGCATAAATCGTGGCCTGCGGCTTTAAAGCCCGCCCGGAAATATATTCAAGTTGAATATCATCGAACCAGGCTTCACCGCTCACCTTTCCCCAGCCACCAAACAGGCAGTTAATCTGCAGAGCATCATTCAAACCGCTATCAAAAATCAGTTCGATTCTGGTCCAGTCATTAGTCCCGGTCAGGGCTCTGGTCTCCATCCCCGGCTGCTGATGGATGTTGAGCAGGACACCTTTTCCCCCGGCTGACTTAATATCCCTGGTTTTTATCCAGCCGCTTAACCTGTATCTGGAATAGGGCTTGACCTTGACAATGGTTGACCAGGAAGCATCGGCACCGCCGGTCGAGCTGATTTTGACACTTCGCTCTCCGCTTCTGCCCGGGCTATCAACTTCAAAGACCGCTTGTGGTTGATAGGTCCGCGGCCGCCAGCCCAGCGGCTTTCCATCTTTGAGCTCTTCAAAAGAGGAATTTACTATTAACTGTTTCTGAACTTCCTGTCCGGCCAGCAAAGTTAAAGAAGCAAAAAAGAGAAAGAGGACGAGGAAAAAGCTACTACTGGCAATGATTCTTTTAGCCCGCGCTGAACAGGCACTATTTTCTTTTTTCAGATTTTCAGACCGCCACTGAGCTGACATCAAAACCTCCTCTTTGTTTCTGCCATTAAGCCTGAATCTGCCTAATTGACTTTCCATTCCTGAAGACCGGCCGAAAAATCTTTCTGCATTTTCAGCTCCAGTTTCAGGGCTGTCGTCGTCACCGGCGAAAACTTAACCACATTGTATTTATCCTTTTCCACACCGTAAGCGCCT
>JAKPCG010000006.1 GCA_029553365.1 Acidobacteriota bacterium
AAAAAGCCAGAGCCAGCGGCCAGCCAGCCTCCCCAGACGGTGGTGGTGACTATTCCGGCTCAGGAAATGTATAACAACGCTTACAGTGATTATCTCAAGGGAAATTATGATCTGGCTATAGAGAGCTTCAAGCTTTTCCTGCAGCAGTACCCGACGACTCCTCTGGCCGATAATGCTCTTTACTGGATAGGAGAATGCTATTACAGCCAGGGAAAATATACAGAAGCTATTGAAAGTTTCAATGATCTGCTGCTCAATTACCCCAACGGCGATAAGGTTCCGGCCGCTTATCTAAAGAAAGGGATGAGCTTTATCCAGCAGGGGAAAAAAGACGAAGCCCTGGCCACCTTCAAGCTTCTGGTCAGCAAATATCCACAGCAGGAAGAAGCCAGACTGGCTCAGCAAAAAATTAACGAACTGGTGGGAAAATGAGAGATTTAAACAGTTTAAATCGGGTGATTCTGGTCGGCAATTTGGTAAAAAAGCCAGAGCTGAGATATCTACCTAAAAACAACCGGGCAGTGGCCTCTTTTCAGGTAGCGACCAACGAAAGTGTCTATTATCCAGATACCAAACAAACTTCCCAGAGAACAGAGTTTCACCGCATCGTAGCCTGGGGTAAACTGGCTGAATTCTGCCAGAGATATCTGGACCAGGGTCGTCAGGTGCTCATCGAGGGCAAGTTGCGCAACCGGAGCTGGGCAGGACGTGACGGTAACAAAAGATATACGACTGAGGTTGAAGCTCAAAATGTTGTTCTGCTTGGCCGCCGGCCAGCAGCTGCTGAAGAAATGCCGGCTGGTATGGAGACAGCTGATTATTCACCGACTGATTTCCCGGATATTTCAGAACCAACAGGCGATGAATTCCCGGGAGAAGGTGGCCCTGAAGGTGGAGGGGAAGACGATATTCCTTTCTAGTTAACTCTAGTTAACCTCCGGCTAAAACAGACCCGACAACCAAAATTTATGAGGCAAGAAGGCGAGAGCAATGAGTGAACCTATTACCCTGGAAACTATCAGAAAACTGATTTATGAAGAGGTCAGGCCCTGGGGTAAATTTCGCAGTTATCCCCATCAGCTGGCTTCCAGCCTTAAAATTATTACAGTTAATCCAGGCGGTTTGCTCTCTCTCCAGTATCATCGCCAGCGGAGCGAATACTGGGTAGTACTGGACGTGGGTCTGGAAGTTACCCTGGGCGCTCGCTGCTGGCAGCCACAGCCGGGCGAAGAAATTTTCATTCCGGCCGAAACACCTCATCGTCTGAAAGGCGCCGGCTCACAGCCTGCCCGGGTCCTGGAACTCTGGCTTGGTTCCTCCGATGAGAATGATATTGTCCGACTCGAAGATATTTACGGACGGGGTTGATTTTCTGGCTTGTGCTGGTTGTCAGGAGCCAAAACGACTCAAGAAAAAGGCCTGTGGATATTTTCCGATGATAGCCTCTATCATAAATTCTTCAACCGCAGTCGCTGTTTTTAATTTGAGGGCCTGTTTGACCGCCTCCTGAACTGTCCTGGTTTCTACCTCTTTCAAGGCCTTTTTAACCCGGGGAATAAAAATCGGGTTCATGCTGAAATGTCTTAAGCCCATGCCCAGCAGGATAATGGCCGAGAGCGGATCGGCGGCCATTTCGCCGCAGACTGTAACCTCCTTCCCGGCTTTATTGACTGTTTTGATCACGTGGGACAGCAGCTGGAGAACAGCCGGATGGTGAGGTTTAAAAAGATAGGAGACAGCCTCATTGCCTCGATCAACTGCCAGATAATATTGAATCAAATCGTTGGTGCCAATGCTGACATAATCAACTTCCTGGATGATACTATCGATCAACACAGCTGCTCCTGGCACCTCAATCATCACTCCAATTGGAATTTCTTCATCAAAAGGAATCTTGTTCTGCCTCAGCTCATCCTTAACCTCTTCCACGATCGTCTTCAATTCAACCACTTCTTCTAATTCAGTAATCATTGGTACCATCAGCCGAACGTTGTGGCGATCACTGGCTTTGAGGATGGCTCTGATTTGTGTCCGGAAAAGCTCTCGGTTTCTCAAAGAAAAGCGGATAGCTCTTAAGCCCAGAGCAGGATTTGGTTCCTTTTCGATATTGAGCCAGGGCAAACTTTTTTCCCCACCGATATCAATTGTTCTGATATAAACTGGTCGGGGATAGGTCTTTCTGGCCATCTGACGGTAGATAGACAGATGATCTTCTTCTGAAGGCAGCGTCGGCCGTCGGAGATAAATAAATTCCGAACGAAACAATCCAACTCCTTCGGCTCCAAAAGAAAAGGCTGTATCCACCTCTTCCGGCAGCTCAATATTGGCCAGTGGAATAAAGTCAACCCCATCCAGAGTTAGAGACTTCAGCCTGGCAATTTTTTTCAGTTCCTTCTTGTAATTTTGATATCTCTCTTTTTTGCTGTTGAACTCTCTTTTAATTGCTGGAGAAGGATTAATAATTACTTCTCCATCGGTGCCATCAACAATAATGAAATCACCAGCTTTGACCTTTAAACTGGCATCATGCAGCCCGACCACAGCTGGAATACCCAGAGATCTAGCCAGGATAGCCGTGTGTGAGGTCATCCCGCCCATATCAAGAACTACGCCCATGACATTTTTCTGGCTGAGATAAACGGCTGCTTCCGAAGGAAGAAGCTCGCGGGCAACGAGAATGACCGGTTTATCCAGGTCTTCTTTTTTTTCCTTTTTTCCTTCTAGATGGCGATAAACCCTGGCCAGAACGTCAGAAATGTCTGTTTTCCTCTGCTGAAAATATTCATCAGAAAGTGACTCAAACAGACTGGCAAAATGGTTATTAACTGTGGTAATGGCCCATTCAGCTTTGACCTTTTCTTCAGTTATAACTTTTTCCAGATTCGATCTGAGCATCGGGTCATCAAGAATCATCAGATGGGCATCAAAAATAAAAGCCTGATCTTTCCCCATCTGCTCTTCTATATAATCCTTAAGCTTCTGCAGTTCTTCTTTGGTTCGCTCAAAGGCTCGATGTAACCGTTTTAACTCAGCCGGCACCTGGTTATCGGAAATAGTTTCCCGCCGGGAAGTGAAAACGACCCTTTCCGATAGTCTGGCTTCTCCCAGACCAATTCCGGGAGAGACGGCCAGACCGCGTAGCCGGACAACTTCCATGCTTACTCGTCCTCGCCAAAGCGGTTGTTGATCAATTCAGTCAAGGCCTTCATTGCCTGCTCCTCATCGCGGCCAGAAACAACCAGTTTGAGCTGAGTGCCCTGGCCGGCAGCCAGAGTTAAAATACCCAGAATGCTTTTACCATCAACTTCACTGCTATCTTTAACCAGACGCACGGAAGAGGCGAAACGATTGGCCAGGTTAACAAATTTAACTGCCGCCCTGGCGTGTAAACCTAGTTTGTTTTTGATGGTTACTTTTTTTTCGAGCATAAGATTAATTATATTATTTCGATCTGGTATTAAGCAGGCTGCTGACCAGATGAATGTTCTTTTTACCCTGATCAACTACCTTTTTGGCCACCTCTTTCAGGTTGTTATTCCTCTGTAAAGATACAAACTTGATCAGCATCGGCATATTAACGCCGGTAATAATTTCCACCTTATTTTCAGCCAGAAAACTGAAGCTTAGATTAGAAGGAGTACCGCCAAACATATCGGTAAAAATGATCACCCCGTTTTTCTGGTCAACTTTTTTTATACTCTGGCTGATTTTTTTCTTTGACTCTTCCACGTCATCATACCAGCCAATAGAGATAGCCTCAATATTTGGAGCTTCGCCCAGGATAATCATGACGGCATTAAGCAGTTCTTCAGCCAGCTTGCCGTGTGAAACTATCACTCCACCTATCATGAAAAAAACCACCAGTAGCTAAATCTATGTTATTTTAACCAATTCTTTCTTATTTATAAATATCCCGGTGAATAATTTTCACTTCCAGCTTTTTCTGTCGAAGATGGTTCCTCAAAGCGTCAGCAATAACCACCGACCGATGTTTGCCGCCGGTACAGCCAATAGAAATGGTCAGAGTACTCTTCCCCTCTTTTAAGAAACCAGGTAGCTGGCTGTCGATAAAATCCTGGAGATGGCTAAGATATTCAGCCGTCTCCGGCGATTTCAGCACAAACTCGCGAACTTTTTTTGATTTGCCATTGAGATTTCTCAGCTTATCAATGTAAAAAGGGTTGGGCAGAAATCTGGTATCAAAAACCAGATCAGAATCAAGAGGCAGACCATATTTATAGCCGAAGCTAATTATGTTTATCTGCAGACGTTGCTTCTTTTCTTCCAGGACCCGGCCAGCTACCACGTCCTTCAGCTGGGAAATGCTGAGTCCGGTAGTATCTATGACTTCGTCAGCCATAGCTTTAATCGGGGCTAGCTTTTTTCTTTCCAGCCTGACCCCGTCCAGAATGGAACCCTTTTTCATTAAGGGATGGGGTCGGCGGCTTTCGCTAAACCTTTTAACCAGAGCTTCATCCGAAGCTTCCAGAAAGATCAGCCTGGGTTTCACCTTGAGCTGTTTGAGGATCTGAGGAAAATCATTTAAAAAATTCGGCTCGCGAATATCGATGACGAGTGCCATGCGGTCAATTTCAACTTTGCCTTTCTGCCAGAGATCAACCAGCCCTGGAATCAGTTTGGCCGGCAGGTTATCAACGCAATAATAGCCCAGATCTTCCAGGAAACGACTGACCACTGTCTTGCCGGAGCCAGATAAACCGGTGATGATAATGAAATCACCGTTCCTTCTGTTCCTGGCCATTAATCCCTCTTGGCGGAAAGCCTCTTTTCCAGCTGCCTGATAACGTCCTGAGCAGCCTCATAGCCTCTCTGCCTCAGCAGAAAGACGCGGCAGGCAACTTCAATCAGAGTGGCAATATTGCGACCAGGAGCCACTGGAATATGGAGCTGAGAAATCCTTCTCCCGGCCAGCAGGTAATCTTCCGGAAATTTAAGGCCGAGGCGATCCACTTCCATTTTTTTGCTCCATTTTTTCAACCTGATGACCAGATTGATCGGCGCTTTTTCCTCCAGGGCTCGCCGCCCGAAAATTTCTTTAATATTGATAATCCCCAGCCCTCTGATCTCCATAAAATTCCTGGTCAGTTGAGGCGAGCGCCCCTGAAGCTGGCCATGCTCGTCTTCAAAAATTTCAACCACATCATCAGAAACAAATTTATGCCCGCGAGCAATTAGTTCCAGAGAACTTTCACTTTTGCCGATACCGCTGTCACCAATGATCAGCGTTCCCACTCCAAATATTTTCAGCAGCCCGGCTGAGATGACCACCTGACAGGGTGGCTCAGCACAGGACACCAATTTTTTCTGACCGCTCGCCCCTGGCTCAGTCTGCCTCTTTTTAGTTTTATTCACTTTGTTTTTCTTCCTGTCTTTTTATAATTTCTTTGACTTCGGCCGGGCTTTTGGCCTGCAGCAGCTTTTCTTTTAACTCGGGGGACTTCTTAATCAATTGAGCAATCATAGCCAGAATCTGAAGATTGAGGGTCGGATCCTCCAGCGAGGTGATGAGCAGGAAGAAGATATTAACCGGGCGCCCATCAGGTGCCTCAAAAGGGACTCCCTGCTTGGTAATTCCTACTAAGACGATAGGATTTGTCACCCATTTGACTTTGCAGTGAGGGATAGCTACCCCTTCACCCAGAGCAGTTGTTCCCAGGGATTCGCGTTGTTCCAGCTTTTCTATTACCTCGTCAGCTCGATTGATCAGCTTATTTTTTTCCAGAAAATTGACCATCTCCTTCAAAGCATCTGCTTTGTTCCTGGCCTTAATACCGAGAAGAATAGTTTTATCGCTAATGATATTGGATAACCTCAAGTTTAACTACTCCTTACCGCTAACACCGACTTCCAATCAATCGCCAGCTAGGTTACCCTTTTCAGCCTTCCGGGTCAACCAGTCCGATGCTACCATCCTGGCGGCGGAAGACTACGGCCCAGCCGTCGCTGCCTTTTTTTCTGAACAGAAAAGCCTCTTTCTGACCATCCTCCAACCGGATGAGAGCCTCCTCCAGAGTGATGGGCTGGTCAGAGTAATAGGGAAAACGAGCTAAACCGGGCTCAGCTTCTGCTTCAGCTAGGGAGACAATGGCCGGCTGACGGGTAGCTGCCCGCCGACGTTTCTGAATCAGCTTTCTTCTTTCCTTAACTATCTTTCTTTCGAGACTGTCAAAAACTTTGTTCAGCGAATTGAACATATCTGTCGTTTCTTCCGACAGAGCAAAATCTTCACCCGCCCTTTTAACCAGCAGTTCTGCCCTCTTCCGGCTTTTCTCTTCGGTCAGGATGACTTCAATCTGCTGTACTTCGTCAAGAATTTTACCCATTCTTTTGAGTCTTTTTTCGCAATAATCTCTGATATCCTCAGTCAACTCCGTATGTCTGGCCGTAAAATTAACGATCATTCGACCTCCTCCAGTAAAAATTTCTTTTTTCTAATGTTAGCTGGTGGGATGCCCAGCTGACCACGGTATTTAGCCACCGTCCGGCGAGCAATCTGAACGTTTTCCCGCCTTAATATATCAACTATTTCTTCATCACTCAAGGGATTAGCTTTATCCTCGTTCTGGACGAGCTTTCTTATCCTATCTTTTATTTTCAAGGATGAAACTTCTTCTCCATAAACTCCATTGAGGGACTTATGGAAGAAAAATTTTAATGGAAATAGGCCCAGCGGAGTCATCATATATTTATTGGCGACTACTCGACCAACGGTTGATTCGTGCAGCCCCAGCTCCTGACCGATCTCCATCAAAGTCATTGGCTTTAAAGCTTCCAGCCCGCCTTCCAGAAAACCTCTCTGTTTTTTGACAATATATTCTGCTACCCTGTAAATCGTTCTGTTCCTTTGATTGATACTTTTAATAAACCAGAGGGCTCTTTTCATTCTGTCTTTTATAAACCTGGCTGTCTCCTCATCGGTTGCCATCCCGGCTTGAGCTAGCTGGCGGTAATAATGATTAAGCCTTAATCTGGGCAGCCCCTCTTCATTGAGATAAACCCTCCACTGGCCATGTTCCTTCACCACGTAAATGTCGGGAACAACATAAATTGTCTTATCTCCGCTGTATTTCCGTCCCGGAGCCGGATCAAGATTCTTAATTACATCAAGATGAAGGCGCAATTCAGGGAGCGAGATGTTCAGCACACCGGCCAGCTCTTGATGAGCTGCTTTTTCCAGCCAGGGCAGGTAGTCATTGATTATCTTCCTGGCCACTTCATCCTGAAGATTAAGCGAATCCATCTGGGCCAGAAGCGATTCCTTTAAAGTCAAACTCCCGCAGCCAGGAGGATCAAACATTTTAATCTTCGACCGAACTTCTTCTACCTTCGCCAGGTCTTCTTCCAATCCAGCTGCTATTTCTTCTGGACTGACCGTTAGATAGCCATCTTCGTTAATGTTGCCGATAATATATTCTGCTATCTCCAATTCTTGCGGCTCAGAAAAACTCAGACCGGCCTGCCAGTTCAGATGATCCCAGAGAGAAGGACTTTCTGAAACCTGATTTTCTAAGCGCGTCTCATCCTGATCGGGTTCGGCCAGAGTCGGAATAGATTCATCCAGATAGTCCTCAAACCCGCTGGAAAAGATGACCTCGTCGTAATCCTGCCCGCTGTTATCTGGTTGATCACTTTCCGGCTCTGCTCTGACCTCCCCAGCAGCAGATAATCCAGCCGGAGTTTCTCCCGATTCACCCTC
>JAKPCG010000016.1 GCA_029553365.1 Acidobacteriota bacterium
CATAACATACGAATTCTATATCACTTGGTAAAATTTCTGGGAATGTATCTAAAATTTCGAGAGAATAAAAATTATTTGTTTTTATTCTATATTTTGAACCTTCATATTGTCCTGATGTTATTCTTAAACATAATCCTTTCATTTCATCGTCTTCGCATAAATAATTACTTGCATTGTAAGTATTTTCATATTCCCCTCTATGTAAAGTTTTTTTAATAATATCTGCCCCTTTTAATAAATTGTCATATTTAACAAATATTCTTTTTGTAGTTGTATTATAATTAGTTAATTTAATACATTCCAATTCAAAATGTTCATTATTAGTATCAATTTCTGATGTTTTAAATAATATTTCTAAATCAATTGTGCCTTCTAAATAACTTTTTAAATATGGTTCCCAAGTTCTAAAAGTAAAAATTTTTCTTTGTGCTTTATTTATTTCGTCTTTTTTTATATTTAATAAAGGTAATGTTACTTCAAATGTTTTATTATCAACAACATATCTTATTTTAAAAACTACCCCAACATATTTATCGTGATTAGTATAAAGATTAGCCCAATCTTGTCTTTTATTTATTTTGTCTATTATTAATATTTCTCTACTAATTCTTGCACCTCCTTTATTTAAAAAACAAAAATAATATAATAAAGGAATTTTAGGATAAGGATTAGGTGCATTGGCATCATCTTGTGGTGGTGTAATAAATTGATAATAAAAAAGAGCATCTTGCGAATATTGATTAACTTTATTATTAGTGAATAAAGTATTAACTTCAAGTATATTTTGATTTCTATTACTTTCATCACTATCATTTGTAAAAGTATAAAAATAATTATATATTGCATCATCTAAATCATAACAATTACTATCCAATTCTCTTATAAACTGATAAGATAAATCATTCTCTGGGGCAGGCATACTTATAAAACTATAAATTGCTGTTTTATCTTCATTATTTAATAATCCTCTAAAATAAAATAAATTATTAGTTTTATTATTTATAAAACATATATTACCAATAGATTTAAATTCATATAAAACATCATCATTAGAATTTAAAAGCCAAGAAGGAGTTTTATTTATAAATTCACTAAATTGTAAAGGATTATCTGATAATTTATAAGAAATTAAAATATTATCATTATCATTTAAATCTTTAATTACTACAATTAAATATTCATCTGAATTATAAAAATCATATAAATCATTATATTTTTCTTGACTATCTATTTTTCTAAAAAAATGAAAACCTTTTATTTTCTTTACATTATTTATATTTAAAAAAAAATCACTTCCTAATCTTTTAGTCAAAACACCATATATTTCATCAAGATTATAGTTTTCTATTTGTTGCAAAAATTTCTTATCTAATATTGTTGCTTCAACTTTATTATCTATACCACCAGAAAAATCTTGAATTAAATATTTTTTTTGCATATTTACCTCTTATTTTTTTTTGTTGGTTTCCAGCCGTGTTTAATTGCATTGACAAATCTTTCATATCTATTTCTTGCAGAAGAACTTTTAAAAGTTATTATTTTCCCTGAACTTAATTTTAATTTAGTTTTCCCTATTTTCATTATATTCCACTCTTTTTTCTTTTAATATTTCTATTGCTTCATAATAAGGCAATTTAGCCAATAATTTTTCTTTATAAAAATTTTTACTATTTAATAATCTTTCAATAGTATTTTGAAAATATTGTTCATCCAAATCTTTTTTTTCAACATATTTCTGAAATTCTTTTCTTTGTCTTATATTATCTCTTAACAAAAATAAAATAATAAAAATTAAATTAGAAATAATAAGAATAAAAATATTTCTTATCAATTTACTTTCATTATTAATATTAACCATATCCCGCCCAGCCGTTTGCTTAATTGATTTATTTAAACCATTAAATTCAATATCCATTTTTTCATCAATTTTTTGAATAGAATTTTTTAATTCATTAACTTTATTTTTTAAAACATTATCATTTAAACCAACTTTAATATCAGATAAAAATTTCAAATCTTGTAATTTAACATCAATATTTTTTAAAGCATCTTTAATTTCTTTTTGTTCATTATTTAAGGCTTTTATTTCATTTTCAATTTTTTCTGCCCCTTTAAAAAAAGAAAAACTTAAGGCAAAAATATTAATTTTAAATAAAAAAACAATTATAAAAATAAAAAATTTTGAATACATTTATCTATCCCTCTTAATTTTTAAAATTACAATTTGAATTAAATATAACCATAAACTATCACTTTCTAATTCTTTTCTTATTGTTTCTTTACAATCTTTATACAATTCATTTATTTCTAATTCATTTAAAATTCTTTCTTTTAATAAATTTAATAACAAAAATAATTTATCTTTATTTGATAAATGATTACTTTTATTAATATCAATATATAATTCTTTAATATATTGTATAAATTTATCAATTAATTCATTTGAAATTTTAGTTTGTATTTTTAAATAATAAGAAAATAATACTGGAATTAAAGCGTCAATTATAGGTTTGCCTATTAAATAAACAATTTCTACAATTTTTTTAATAACATCTTTACTAAATAAAATACTAACACGTGCTAAAAAATTCATTTTTACACCTCCTTTATTTCTATATATAGTTTTTCTATATCTATTTTATTTAATTTGTCATATAAACTTTTATATGCATTTGTTGAATATACTAATGAATATTGTCCATTATTAAATACAATACCATTTCCTACTAATATACATCCTTGACTATCATAATAATAATTTCCTATATGTATCAATATTTCTGTCCTATTTATACTACTTGTATCTAATTTATATAATATAC
>JAKPCG010000023.1 GCA_029553365.1 Acidobacteriota bacterium
CTGGCTGAACTCAGAAGTCTTAAAAAGAAACAACAGAGACTCGAGGAAAACCTGGCTATTTTTGAAGCTACCGAAATGCTGGCCCGAAGTCAGTCCAAGATTGTTTCAGGCTTATTTTCAGACAAGTCCCCGGATGAGCTAAAATTCTTAGCTCTACAACTTATTCACCGGGCAGAGGTAATGGCAGTTCTGGCCGGTCTGGCTGAGAATTCATTTTACCTGGTGATAGCTGCTGCTGAAAACTTAAGAACCGATGTTCGTCAGGTTGTTCCGGTTTTGCAGGCTGAGATCAAGCTTAAAGGGGGAGGAAGTCCAACGCTGGTTCAACTGTTCAGTGAGGAAAAGGACAAAGCCGAAGCAGCTCTGAAGCTGGCTGTTGATTTTCTTAAAAAGCAAAGTGGGCTCAGCTAATTTCTAAAATTTTATTCATATCTCAAGCAGGCAATCGGATCAAGCCGGGCAGCTTTATGAGCAGGGAAGATACCAAAGAACAGTCCTACCGCCATCGAAACGGCCAAACCGACTGCTGCTGACCACCAGGAAACGGCAGCAGGCAGGGGTGTGGCCAGCTTAATGATAAGAGCTACAACTACACCAGCCAGGATACCAATGATCCCACCTATTCCAGTTAAAACCACAGCTTCTATCAAAAATTGCTTGACGATATCGGTTGATCTGGCGCCAATTGCTTTTCTGATGCCGATCTCTCTGGTCCTTTCCTTGACCGCCACCAGCATGATATTCATCACGCCGATTCCCCCGACCAGAAGTCCGATGGAGGAAACGATGATCATAACAATAAAGGCTGCCCCTGTGATCTGGTTATACAGGCTGAGTAAACTCTCCTGAGTGAAAATGGCAAAATCATTAGGCTTGTTGGGAGGAACTTTCCTTCTTAACCGTAAGAAATTGGTCACCTGTTCGATCGTTTCGTTAATCTGTGAGGCTTCTCTGGGAACAATGGTGATAGAAAGAGAGGCTGGATCATAAGGAAAATATTTCATCAGGGCAGTATAGGGGATAGCGACAATGTTATCCTGAGACTGGCCGAACATCTGCCCTCTCTTACTCATCACACCAATAACGGTGAATTTTTCCCGGCCAACTTTGATCTCCTTTCCTACAGGAGACATATGGGGGAAGAGAACATCAGCTACCTCCGTCCCGATGAGACAAACACGCGCACTATGCCTGATCTCGGCTTCGGTGAAATCACGGCCTTCCTTAGGCAGATAAACGGCAAAAACACTGTTGAAGCTCTCATCGGTGCCATAAATTATGGCATTGTCAGACTTGATATTTTGATATTTAACTTCCGGCAATTTCATAAAATCGGGTGTTAGCTGAATGGTTAAAGACTTGACCAGAGGGCAGGCTTCTTTTATAGCCTCTACATCTTCGATTTGCAAATCCTTACGCTGCCTTTCTTCCTCTGTCCTCTCTCCGATCATTACCGGCTCGAACTTTTGAATAATGATCAGGTTGCTGCCAATTCTTTCAATTTCTCCGGCGATGCTGGCGTTCAGACCTTCTATCACCGAGACCATGCCGATGACAGTCATAACCCCGATGACAATGCCCAGAGCGGTCAGGAAAGAGCGCATTTTGTGCGTTTTGATAGAATCAAGTGACATGGAGAAAATTTCCAGCCAGAGCTGTGTCCTGACCTTCATTGTTCTGACCTCAGAGCTTCAACTGGATTGAGCTTGGCTGCCCGGTTGGCCGGATAAAGGCCAAAAAACAGGCCGACGACAGCCGACATCAAAATGGCCACAATCACCGAGACCGGATCTATTCTGGATGGAATAGAAGTGGTCAGCGTAACCACCCTGGCAATAATATAGCCCAGAATGATTCCGATCAATCCACCCAGCCCGGAAAGAATGGCCGCTTCAATTAAAAATTGCATCAGAATATCACGCCGACGGGCACCAACCGCCATCCGGATGCCAATTTCTTTGGTTCTTTCCGTGACCGAGACCAGCATAATGTTCATAATGACTATGCCACCTACCAGCAAGGCAATGGAAGAAATGGCGATCATAGCAAAATAAACACCAGAAGTTGCTGAACGGTAGAGTTGTATAAAAGTTTCTGAAGTCTGAAAGGCAAAATCATCAGGTTGATTGAAGGTTCTTTTCCGCAGCGAACGCAAGACGGTTCTGACTTCTTCCATCGCCTGGTTCATTTTTTCTTGAGATGAAGTATGAACGTTAATGGTGATTGTCCGGCGGCTGCCATAGATTTTCATAAAAGTACTGATGGGAATCCAGACATAATTATCCTGGCTGAAACCCAGTATCTTACCTTTTTTCTGTCCCAGGCCCACGACTTCAAAATTTTGCTGGCCGATTTTGATCCAGCGGCCCAGCGGGTCAAGACCTGGAAACAGGTTTTCGGCCACATCAGCCCCAATTATACAGACAAACCTTGAGCGCACTTCGTCATCGGGAGTCAGATAACGTCCGCGCTCCAGTTCAAGGACAGAACCGATTAGATGATCAACGGAGGTGACTCCCCGCACCTCGACATTTTTGATGCTCTTCGAGCCATATTTAACCGGCTGACTCGCATTGACCGAGGCTCCGATCAGTTCGCAGGAGGAACACAGCTTTCTCAGAGCAGCCAGGTCATCGAGAGTCAGGTCTTTTCTTTTGAGCTGCTCCTGGTAATCCTTGATAGAAGAAATGACAGGCGAGAATTTGGAAACAGCAAAATCATTGGCTCCATAAAAAGACATCTTGGTATAAACATAGTTATTTAACCCCTGGATAACCGAAACCACAGCAATGATGGTCAGAACGCCGATAATCACTCCTAAGAGGGTCAGAAAAGTTCGTAGTTTATTTGAACGCAGCGAAGTTAGAGCCATGCTTAAGGATTCATGAAAATAAATGCTGCCTTTTCTCATTTTATTGTTATTCTGTCTGGCCTATGGCCCTGATTTACCTTTTAGCTATCAAGTTTACCTTATTTTATGTCAGGAAATAAGTCCTGGCTATCTGATTTTAAAAAATCGGGCCACCGAACCCATCTTGACTCGGCTGAAGGTTAGACTGATAATTTTCTAAAATTAACGATCGGCAGGAGAAAATGATGTGCCAATTGAATCTCGAAGCTAAAGGACAACAGGTAACGGCTCTCTACTTTGAAGAGCCAGGAGCGGCTAATAGTGAAGCCACTTTGAAAAGGGCAGCCATCAGAGCCGAAGAACTTAAAATCAAGCAGGTGGTTCTGCCGTCAGTAACTGGTGAGACAGCTAAGAAAGCGCTCAGCCTATTTCCCAGCAGCCAGCTGGTGGTAGTTACTCACTCGACAGGGTTTTTAAAGCCCAACGATCAGGAAATGCCAGAGGCTGTCCGACAGGAACTGCAGGCCGCAGGGGCAAAAGTCCTGACTGCTCAGCATGCTTTTGGTGGCGTCAACCGGGCCGTCAGGAAAAAGCTTGGCACCTATGAGCTTGACGAAATCATAGCTTATACCCTGAGGTGTTTCGGACAGGGCTTAAAAGTGGCTGTTGAAATCAGCCTGATGGCAGCTGATGCCGGGCTGATCAGAAGTGGTGAACCCTGCCTATCTCTGGGTGGAACAGAAAGAGGAGTGGACACAGCTGTTCTGCTAAGTCCTGTTAATTCTCAGAATTTTTTCGATTTAAAAATAATGGAAATCCTGGCTAAACCAGGATTTTACCAGGCAGCGGAAGAATAATAAGCAAAGGGTAGCCACCTTTCTTTATTTCGGCTAAACTAACACCGGTCAATAAATTAAGAGCAAAGAAAGGAAAGGACGATTTTAAGGATTAATAAGTTTCTGGCCCAGGCCGGGGTGGCTTCCAGGCGGGAAGCTGACCGACTGGTAGAGGAAGGAAGAGTGCAGGTTAACCGCCAGGTGGTCAGGCGCCCCGGAACTCTCGTTGACGAAGCCTCAGATCGGGTAGAAGTGGATGGCAAGCCGGTCAATCTGCCTACCACTAAAGTTTATATTCTTCTAAATAAGCCTGCTGGCTATATCGTCACCATGAATGATCCTCAAGGAAGAAAAACAGTGACTGAGCTTTTACCGTCGCTGCCTTTCCGACTGTTTCCAGTGGGCCGGCTTGATCGCGAAAGTGAAGGAGCTTTGCTCTTTACCAATGATGGTGAGCTGGCCAATCGCCTCCTGCATCCTCGCTACGGATTTAAGAAAATTTATGAGGTCAAAATTAAAGGTTATATTACGGACCAGCAATTAGACAGATTAAAGCGCGGAACTTTTGTTGACGGGCGAAAAGCAACTCCAGACAAAGTTGGCTTGATTTACAGAAACAGGCAGTATTCTTATCTGAGGCTGGAAATTCATGAAGGGAGAAAACACGAGGTTCGGAAAATGTTTTATGCGCTTGACCTGGACGTAAAAAAATTAAAAAGAGTAGCTCTGGCCGGTCTGACTATCAAAGGCCTCAGGCCTGGTTTTTGGCGCTATTTAAAAAAAGAAGAAGTCCTGAAACTTAAAAAACAAGCTGGACTGATCAGTTAAAAAATCAAAACCGCCTTCTATTTTCATCTGTTTCTAATTCGGGCACCTGGCGGCTGGTTTTTTTTCTGCTGACCTGTTATTCTGATCCAGCTGGCCGCTCTTCTGCTTCCTCGCCTTCAAATTCGCGCCAGGCCAGGGCCAGTCGTTCCAGTTCTTTGTCCACCAGGTAATTTACGGTGCCCTCTTCAAAACTGCCATCTGCCTGTCTTTCTCCAGCTTTAACTCCAGTCAAAATCTCCAGTCCTTCATCAATGGTTTTGATGGGATAAATATGGAATTGACCATTTTTAACGGCCTGGACAACCTCTTCACTCAGCATCAGATTGCTCACATTCTGATGAGGGATGATTACCCCCTGGGTCCCGGTTAAACCTTTAGCCCGGCAAACAGCGAAGAAACCTTCAATTTTTTCATTCACTCCGCCTATCGGCTGGATCTCGCCTTTCTGGTTTAGGGAACCGGTTACGGCCAGGTCCTGACGGAGAGGCAGGCCAGACAGGCTGGATAAAATGGCATAAACCTCAGTCGAGGAAGCACTGTCTCCATCAACACCAGAATAGGACTGCTCAAAGGCGATGCTGGCTGACAGAGCAAATGGTTTATTTTGAGCATATTTTCCTCTTAAATAACCAGCCAGGATGAGTACGCCCTTATTATGGGTCTTACCACTCAGGTCAGCTTCTCTCTCAATGCTGATGACACCAGCTCGACCCATCGACGTCCTGGCAGTAATCCGGGCAGGCTGGCCAAAAGTCAATTCACCTGTATCATAAACAGCCAGACCATTGACCTGCCCAACTGTCTGCCCCTGAGTATCAATAAGAATGGTTCCTTCTTCAATCATTTCTCTAATTTTTCTCTCTACCAGATTGACTCTTTCCACTTTTTCTTTAATAGCCGTCTGTACATCCTGGCGAGATACTAACTGGTGCCCATTTTTTCTGGCCCAGTAGTCAGCTTCTCTTATGACGTCGGCAATCAGATGGAACCTGGTTGATAATTTTTTTTGGCGGCCGGCCTGCCGAACCCCGAACTCAACAATAGCTGCTATCCCATCACGACCTACTGGCTGTAATTTGTCTTCATCACCAATTTTTTTGATGAATCTGGCATAGTCAATGATAGTTTTTTCAGTCTTTTCCATTTCACTGTCAAATTCAGCTTTGACTTTGAAAATCTTTTTGAAATCATCGTCAAGAAAATATAGAAGGTTATAGAGATAGTCATCTCCAATCATTATGACTTTCACATCGCATTTGATTGGCTCCGGTTTCAATCGTTTAGTGGAAATTAGAAAGGGAGAAACAGGGTTCTGGATTTCATATGTCTGATAGCGAAGGGTACGTTTAAGAGTGGCCCAGACCCCGGCCTCACTTAACACATCCAGAGCGTTTAAAACCAGATAACCACCGTTGGCTTTGATAAACGAACCGGCTTTGATTTTGGTAAAATCAGTCTGGCCGAGGCCAAAACGACCATAGCTGTATTCTATAGTCCCGAATAGATTGACGTAATTGGGCGTTATCTCCATAATAACCGGTGCACCCTGGAGATCGGAATTGTCCACCAGCAGATTGACCCGATAGTCGAGGAACGGATCGAATTCTTCCGGCTGATTTTCATCTTCAGTTTTTTGGCCTTTAAATAAATCCAGGTCTTCCAGCAGATTCTTTTCAATTTCTTCCAAGTAACTCTGGACTGCCGGGAAAGGCAGCCCCTGTCTCAGATCATTCAATCCACCTTTGATCAGCGGGCTGCAGACCTCTATCTCCTGGTTTTTCAAAAGCAGTTGAGTTTCATCGTCAATAGCCTTGAGCTGGCTGATGACCTTTTCCAGCTGGTCAGTTAACTGACTGTACTTTTTCTTCAGTTCTTCCAGTTTCTTTTTGGGGAACTTGTCCTCTTTGACCAGAGCTTCCAGCTTATTAAAAGGGGTCGGCTGACCCTCGATGACCGGCAGCAAGTCTGGCCGGGTAAAGAGGCCCATCTGAACCTGAATAACAGCAAAGCCTTCGGCTGAGACCAGATCGTTGAATTTCTGCAGCACTTCTCTTTGCTTTCGTTGCTGATTATCAACGATGCTTTGCTTTCTCTCTTGAAAAAACTGACTTTTGAGTAATTCTGGAATGTTGGTCTTTAGCATATTAATCAGCCGGTCCAGTCCATCACTCAACAGGCGCCCTTTACCAGCGGGTAGTGACAGAAAAAGGGGTTCTTCCGGTTTTTTGAAGTTATTCACATAGAGGAGATCGTCCGGCACCGGCTGGCCAACTTTGATTCTCTCCAGAAACTTCTTGATGGTGGTAGTTCGACCTGTTCCGACCAGGCCGGTAATAAATATATTATAGCCACGGCTTTTAATCTCGAGACCTGTCTCCAGAGATTTTAAAGCCTTTTCCTGCCCGATAATATCTTCACAGGCCAGACATTCGGCTGTTGATTCGAAAGGGATAAGTTCCTCCGGGCATGACCAGGCTAATTCTTCTGGTTTAAGCTCATAAAATTTACTGGTTGGTTTCATTTTGACTCCTTCAAGATTTTGTTCTCATTTTACCTTTGATTTAAACAGCGGTAAAGATATTTGTAATCCAGATGAAAAAATTAGATGAATTTGATAGAATTTGTAAAAATTTATCAAAGGGCAAAGTGAATGAATGACCTGACCATCAAGCAGGTTGAAAGTGGTGGCGAATTAAGAGCTTTTATCAATTTTCCCTGGAGGGTTTATAAAGACGATCCCAACTGGGTTCCTCCTCTCCGTCTGCAAATTAAAGAAAAGCTTAACCGAAAGAAGAATCCATTTTTTGAGCACGCCGAGATGGCTCTTTTTCTGGCCAGGCGGGGCAAAGAAGTAGTCGGAAGGATTGCGGCTATTATTGATTTCAATCACAATGAATATCATCAGGAGAAGGTTGTCTTTTTTGGCCTGTACGAGAGCCTGAATGACGAACAGGTAGCCAGATTGTTGCTTGAAACCGTCATTGACTGGGGGAAGAACAGAGGCATGGAAATTTTGCGGGGACCGGTTAACCTGTCCATGAATGATGAGTGTGCTTTCTTGCTGGAGGGTTTCGATAGCCCACCGACGATCATGATGCCCTATAATCCGCCTTATTATATTGAATTGATGGAAAAGTGCGGTCTGACCAAGGCTAAAGACTTATATGCCTATTTTATGGATCGTAATCATGCGACTGAGCAGCAGGTCAAGGAGGTAGTGGAAAAAATCAGACAGGCTACTTCTTTTCAAATGAGGACAGCTAATCTCAGAAAGATTCAAGAGGAAACAAAGAAAATTGCTTATATCTATAATCAGGCCTGGGCGAAAAACTGGGGGTTTGTGCCCTGGACCGACAACGAAATGAAGTTTATGGGGAAAAGTTTAAAGGCTTTGGCTGATCCCGACCTGGTCATTTTTGCCATGCACCGTGGTCAGGAAGTTGGCTT
>JAKPCG010000039.1 GCA_029553365.1 Acidobacteriota bacterium
ACCTTTAATAACATAGGACATTATTATTCACTTATCGACAATATTAATCTCGCTATAGAAAATTTCGATAATGCTGTTCTTCTTTCAAATAGGGAAGATCTTCCGCCAGACGTTATATTTGTTTCCTATTATAATGTGGGGGTAATGAGAATAGATATCGGTCAATATGATAAGGCTATTGAGTATCTTAACACTGCCATGGGATTAATCTCAGCTGATAAATCTGACCAAAATTATACGGCCTGTCTCATAAACCTTGGTTATGCATACGTAAAAAGGGCTCTGACTGGCGGGGATAGCGAAGATTATGACCGCGCTCTGGAATATTTTAATCAGGCCTTAGCGGCCGCCGAACAAGCGGGAAATGAAGCCTTTGAAGTGGCCGTGCTTAATAATATAGGATCACTCAAGGCCCATCTGGAAGAAAATTTAGATGCCCTTTATTATCTTAACAAAGCCAGAAATCTGGCTGAAAAGATTAAACTCAATAATTATCTGGTATCTATCTATACGAATATTGGCATTATCTATGCCCGACAGGGTGATTATCAGAACTCGTCTCTCTATTATGATAAAGCCATAAATCTTGCCCTGAGCGAAAATGAAAACCAGACCCTGTGGGAGAGCTATCTGGAAAAGGGCAATTTGCTCAAAAAACAGGGGAAACTGGCTGAAGCTCAATTCTACTATCTAAATTCAATTAACATCATAGAGACCCTGAGATCAAAACTGACCATGGAAGAGGATAAAGCCAGTTTTCTGGGCTCAGACAAAAGACTTAATGCCTATCATAACCTGATAGACTTATTGGTTAATTTAAATAAGGAGAAGGGCGAGCCAGCTTACCTGGCTCAAGCTTTTAACTTTATGGAAAGGGCTAAATCGAGAGCTTTTCTCGACAGCATAGACAGCTCCAGCCTGGAAAAAGAAATGCCGGTTGATATCAAGCTGGTCAATCAGGAAAAAGAAGTCATGAGCGATATGTCCAGGCTTTATACCAGGCTGATCGTTCCTGATCTCAGTGAGAAAGAAAGGGGAGATCTTCTCCAGGAAGTAAAGAATCTGGAGGCTAAACTTGACAATATAAAAAGGCAAATTCGCTCCGAGAATCCCGCTTATGCCAATCTAACTTTTCCTGAAATCATCACCTATGAGCAGGCCAGCAAAGAGTTTATTAAGGGTAAGACAGCCATTTTTACTTTCGTCATCGGAGATGACAGTGCCTATGCTTTCGCTTTGACCAATCGTGGTCTTAAGGTTTATCCCGTCCCTACCCGCCGCGAATTAAGATCAAAGGTTACAAACTACCGCCGGGACATTTCTGATACAGACAATAATGATTTTCGGGCAGGCCAGGAACTTTATGAGCTGCTGCTCAAACCGGGCCTGACCGACGGAATAAAAAACCTGATCATTATCCCCGATGATATTCTTAATCTTTTGCCATTTGAAACACTTCTTACTGCTGACCAGAACGGCGATTGGCTGATCAAGAAATATACAGTCTACTATGCCCCCTCTCTTTCCTCACTTAGGGAACTGGCCCATCACCAGAATAGAAAAAATCGGCCTAAGCCACAGCACAATTTACTGGCTGTTGGCGACCCTTATTATGGAGATCTAGAGGAAAAATATCCGGAACTTTCGACAAAAGCTATTTTCCAGGATTTCTATTCCTTAACTGACCTCAAATTTTATCGATTGAGACATTCCCATGAGGAAATAAGGCGGATTTCAAGCCTCATTCCCAGAAGTACAGTTTTGGAGCGGGAGAAAGCTTCCGAAGATCTGGTCAAAAGTGCCAATCTGACAGATTATAAGATTATCCATTTTGCTGCCCATGGTCTGATCGATGATCAAAAGCCAGCTCGTTCAGCTATTATTCTGACTCTGGATAATGATCCCGCCGAGGACGGTTTTTTACAGATGCGAGAAGTCTTCAATCTAAAGCTTAATGCCGATCTCGTGGTTTTATCCTCCTGTCAAACCGGTCTGGGGCAGTTTATCAAAGGCGAAGGCATTGAAGGCATTAGCCGCGCTTTCTTTTATGCTGGCTCTTCTTCAGTCGTGATGAGTCTCTGGACGATCAATGACCAGGTTTCTGCCCAGTTTATGGAGAGGTTTTATTATCATTTGAAAAGTACTGAAAACCTGGCCGAAGCTTTAAGACAGGTAAAACTGGAAATGATCGAATCAGGAATTGTTTCTCATCCCTATTATTGGGCTGGTTTTATCCTCAGTGGCGACGGCTCGACCCGCGTTTTCCAACCAGTCTTCAATAAAGCTTTGATCGGGCTGGCCACGGCCTTCACAGGTCTCGCTCTAACCGCTTTCATTTTCAGGAAAAAGCTTTTTAATCTGAATAAACCACCAAAATAACCAATGCGCCGGCCGCGCTTTCTACTTGGTTAACCAGTTCTGATCTCTGACTGTAATAATCGAGTAAGGAACAAGCCACCACTGAAAAAAGAAGGCAAAGAGACCCTGTAGAACGCCATAATAAAGCCACTTTATATTCTTTTGAACCCGATAGTTATTCAAATTTAAGGCCATAGCCAGGACAATCAGAAAAATTAGTTGATTAAAAAAGAAATCGGGACGGATAAAAATAGAACAGGTCAAAAGAGCCAGGGCCGTCAGGTGCAGAGGATGAAGCATTGACTGGAAAAAGAAGTCAATGGCTGGCAGGAGATAATACTTCCGCCGGCCGCGAAGCAAAATAAACCTGGCAAAAAACCAGGACTCACGGACAGCACTCCTGGTCCAGCGCAAATACATCCTGTTAGCTTCGGACATCTTTTCCGGCACTCTGGTATTAACTACGGCATTCGATTGATATTTTACCAGGTAGCCCTTTTTTAGAATCAGATTGGTCAGAGAGCGGTCTTCACCATGCTGGCAGGCAGCCTTTAAAAACTTTTGCCTTTTCCAACCGTGAATAACTTTTAACAGAATTCTTTTTCTGAAAGCACTGAGGGCTCCAGGGCAGCACAGAACACCACCATAAACACTTTGATAAGCTCGCCCAAAATCAAAGGCCAGAGCATAGCGAATGGCCAGCATTCGAGTCATCAAGTTCTTATTTTCATTGAGTACAGCCACTTTACCGGCCACTGCTCCGACCCGTTCATCGACCAGCAAAGGTAAAATCAAATTTTTAATAGCCCGCCGCTGGAGCTGGCTATCAGCATCAGTGGTAATTATAATCTGGCCGCTGGCTTCCTTGATTCCTCTAAACAGGGCTTCTTTCTTCCCACGGTTTTGGTCAAAACTGATAACTTTTATCCGCCTCGGGTCACGCCGCCGCAGGTTTTCCAGCACAGATAGGGTACTATCAGTTGATCCATCGTTGATGCAGATAAGCTCCAGTTTATCCTGAGGATAATCACTGGCCAGAATGGACTCCACTGCCCGGCCGATCCACTTTTCCTCGTTATAGGCGGGCATGATGACCGACACCGGTGGAAAATCAACAGGCTCCACTGTTTTTAGAGTCTCGGGGCGATATTTTAGCCACAGGCTTAGCCTGAAAGCCAACCCGAGAAAAAGCACTATTAAACAAGCCAGAAAAGGATACGAAATAATTTTGATCAAACTGGAGCTATCAATAAAACTTACCCAAAAAGGTATTATTTGCAGCTGATACGTGATCAAAGCCACCAGGCCCAAACTGGCCAGACCGAAAAGGAAACTTTTCCACCGCTGACCTGGCTTGGATTTCCTTATATTTCTCATCCTTCCTTCAGATAGAAAAGAGGTCTGATCAATCAGGCTTTCTTTTGATAATAATAAAAGGAAGATTGACAGTCAAGAAATAGATTTTGAAAAATGCAAAAAAATCTTTCTGGCAGAAAGAAACGGCATTTTATAAAATGAGCTTTTCACTCCTTTAAGTTAAGATCTGGAAGAAAAGTTTTCTATAATGAGAAAAAAGGGCAGTTTTTTTCATCTATATAGAATTGATAAAGGCTGAAAAAACTCAAGATGATAGACAGGGAGAAAAAAGAAGAAATTTTTAATCAGCTGATGGAGAGCTTCTCCAGCTTCATTCGTTCTCATATCCTTAAATACAATCTTCAACGCTTTGGCCTCGATGCGGAAGACCTGGTTCAAGAAATAAAATTAAAAGTCTGGAAAATAATCGATGATGAGAAAACTATCAACTGTCCTCCGTCTTATCTAAAGAAGGTAATAGAGTCTGCTGTGATAGATCAAATAAGAAGGATCAGAAAAGAAGAAGAGGTTTTCTACTCAGAAAGGCAAAAATTAATTTCCGAGATAGAACCGAGAGGGAGTTCTTATAACGAACAATTTGGCTCACTAAAAGAACTTATGATCAAAGCTGCTGATCGCTTACTGGATTCCAGGAAAACAGTAGTCAAGCTTTATCTTCTGAACATGAGCCTGCCGGAGATTTCCGATTATTTAAACTATAGCCAGGCTAAAACCAGAAATCTTCTCTACCGGGG
>JAKPCG010000080.1 GCA_029553365.1 Acidobacteriota bacterium
CCCAGCAATTCCCAGATTTTTTCAGAAGTCTGAGGCATAACCGGATAAAGAAGGTAGCTGGCCCCTCTGATCGAGCAAATAGCCTGAAAAATGACCCTGGCCAGCCTGTCCCTTTTTTCCGGTTGCCCGGCCAGTTTCCAGGGTTCGTTATCGGCCAGATATTTGTTGACAATATTGAGGAAGAACCAGACTTCTTCCAGAGCGCGGTTCAGAGCATGGTTGTCATAGAGGTCATAGACCTTATTTTTAGTATCTTCAAACTGCCTGGCCAGTTCCTGGTCTGCCTCTGTTTCTTCGGCCAGAGAAGTTAGATGTCCATCAAAATAGTTGACCGCCATGGTCAAAGTTCTCTGAACGAGATTGCCCAGATCATTAGCCAGATCTGAATTTATCCGGTGAACAAAACCCTGATGAGAGAAACTGCCATCCTGGCCGATAGGAATTTCCCTCAACAGAAAATATCTGAGAGCATCAGGGCCAATTTTATTCAGGATAAAATAAGGGTCAAGAACATTGCCTCTGGATTTGGACATCTTAGCTTCATCTTTGAGCCACCAGCCATGGCTGAAAACTGTCGCCGGCAGTTCAAAGCCAGCTGCCATCAAAAAAGCCGGCCAGAAGATAGCGTGAAAACGCAGAATATCTTTACCAATCAGGTGAACATCAGCTGGCCAGAAAGTGTTAAAAAGTTCCGGATTCCAGTCATAGCCAATAGCGGTTACATAATTATGAAGGGCATCAAACCAGACATAAATGGTATGCTTTGGATCACCCGGAACCGGTATGCCCCAGCTGACCGAGGTTCTGGTAATACTCAGGTCTTTCAACCCCTGGCGGACAAAGCTAACCACCTCATTCATCCGGCTGGCCGGACGAACAAAATGAGGATGTGATTGATAAAAATCCAGCAGGGGCTGCTGATAAGCTGATAGACGGAAAAAATAGCTTTCTTCCTCTAAAAGAACAGCCTTCCGCCCGCAATCGGGACAGATTTTGTATCCTTCTGCTTCCAGTGGGACATCTTCTGAAAGAAAGTTTTCTTCCGACACACAGTACCAGCCCTGATAGGTGCCCTTATAGATATCGCCTTTATCGAGGAGCTTCTTAAATATTTTCTGGACTCCCTGCTCATGAAATTTTTCCGTTGTCCGGATGAAATAATCATAAGAAATGTTCAGCCTTTGCCACAGGTCTTTAAAGCGAACCACGACTTGATCAGCCAGTTGTTGAGGAGACAGGCCTTTTTCGGCTGCGCTCTTTTCTATTTTCTGCCCGTGCTCGTCGGTGCCGGTCAGGAAAAAGACTTTTTTCCCCTTCAACCGCTGATAACGGGCCAGGGCATCGGCAATGATGGTCGTATAGGCATGGCCGATATGCGGTACATCATTAACATAATAAATGGGAGTCGTAACATAAAATGTATTCTTAGCTTTCTCTTCCACCTGGTAGTCCTCCTCTGATGAGCATCATGGCTTCTGTCCGGGTAGCCGGATTGTTGCGGAATGAACCGCGGACAGCAGAAGTCACGGTTATGGCTTTGGGCTTTTTAATGCCTCTCATTGACATACAGAGATGTTCAGCTTCAATCACAACCATTACCCCCAAAGGGTTAAGAATGGCATTCAGAGTGTCGGCGATTTGTTTGGTCAGTCTTTCCTGCACCTGAAGTCTTCTGGCCAGGGTATCAACCAGCCGGGCAATTTTACTCAGTCCGACAATTCTTCCTTCCTTTGGAATGTAAGCGACATGAGCCACGCCGGCAAAAGGCAGAAGATGGTGCTCGCATACTGAGTAGAGGGGAATATTCCTGATGAGGACCATTTCATCATGCCTTTCGTCCTGGAAAACTTCCAGATCTTCGGCTGGATCAATTTTAATTCCGCCGAGAATATCATCAAGCATTCTGGCCACCCGGCCGGGGGTCCCTCGCAATCCAGGTCGATCAGGGTCTTCACCAATCCCTTCGAGCAA
>JAKPCG010000107.1 GCA_029553365.1 Acidobacteriota bacterium
AGTGATCGTCCAGTATTCCTCCGGTCTAAACTCTTTAATTTCTTTTTCGCGGTCGCAGATTAACCTGAGAGCAACAGACTGAACTCGCCCGGCACTCAGTCCTCGGCCAATTTTTTTCCAGAGAAGAGGACTGATCAAATAGCCTACCAGCCGATCCAGGATACGCCTGGTCTGCTGGGCATTAATCTTATTCTGATCAAGTGTGCCCAGGCGGGAAAAAGCCTCTTTTATAGCTCTTTCTGTTATTTCATAGAAGACAGCTCGATATATCTTTGGATTGACTGGTTCCAGCAACTGGCTGATGTGCCAGGCAATAGCTTCTCCTTCCCGGTCAGGGTCAGCCGCCAGAATCACCTGCTCACTTTCTTCGGCCAATTTTTTCAGCTCAGCTACCAGCCGGCGGCGGTCGGGAATGATCTGATAGGTCGGTTTAAAATCATTTTTAATATCCACGCCCAGTTTGCTCTTGGGCAGATCGCAGACATGCCCCATCGAGGCTTTAACCAGGTAGCCGGGGCCAAGATAACGGTTAACTGTTTTGGCTTTAGCTGGTGATTCTACAATTACCAATGATTTCGCCACTTAGCATCTCCTGCGAAAAAATTTACCCGGCTCCTGAATGACTGTTTCTTTCATCTCAAGGCTCAGGAGAACAGTCAGCAGTTCACCCACCGGTATCTGAATTTTATCAGATAATTCGTCAATGTGAATAACCTCGTTTTCGGGCAGAGCCTGGAGCACCTTTTTCTCCTGATTATTGAGTTCCGGCCTGGCTGGCTTTCTCGTGGCCAACTGATTCAGCGCCGCTTCATTCCAGGGAAAAGGCAACTCAGAGACAATGTCCTCAACCGATTCAACGAGCTTAGCCCCGTGTTTTATTAAAAAATGCGTACCCCGGCTCAGGTCTGAAGTGACCGGTCCTGGTACTGCCATGACTTCCCGCCCCTGGTCAAGAGCCAGGCCGGCCGTAATCAGAGCGCCACTTTTCAGGCCAGCCTCAACCACCAGGCAAGCCAGCGATAGACCGCTCAGCACCCGGTTTCTGAGCGGAAAATGGAAGCTTAGAGGTTCAGAGCCTAGAGGGAACTCACTTACCACCAGGCCTCGGGCCGCTATCTTTTCGGCCAGGAGTCTGTTTTCTTTAGGATAAATCCGGTCAAGACCCGATCCCAGGACAGCCAGGGTTTTTCCGCTGCGTAAAGCACCCTGATGCGCTAAAGTGTCAATACCTCTGGCCAGACCACTCGTTACGACCAGACCGCAAGCAGCCAGCTCATCGGCCAGTTTGTCAGCCAGCAAACGTCCATAGGCAGTTGGATGCCTTGAACCGACTACAGCCACCCCGGCCTGATTAAGAAGATCAATCTGACCATACGCATAAAGTACGACAGGCGGTTCCACGATCTCCCTGAGAAGTTGCGGGTATCGGCTATCTTTAAAATTCAGCAGAATATAGCCGTTTCGTTCGAGCTGCTCTGCCTCCAGACTGGCCCGACTGACCAGTTCCCCGGAAAGAATTCTCTGCCTGGCCAGCGAGCTCAACTGGCAACAGTTTAAATAACCTGGTTCTGGATTTAATAATTTGTCTTCTGAATCAAAAAAACGTAGAGCTTTGCCTGCCGATAAACAGCCATCAGTTACCAGATAATTCAGGGCCAGCCAGAAAACCTGATGATTATCTATCCTCACGTTTTACAATAGGC
>JAKPCG010000109.1 GCA_029553365.1 Acidobacteriota bacterium
TTCAGTCCAGGCTCGATACGGATAATTTCAAAGAAGCCAGATTAACCATCCAGGCTCAGGTTAGAAATAACTCCGACCAGGTAGTAACTGGCAGTCTGGAAGCCCAGATAGAAAAAATAAAAGTTTCTCAAGAGGTAAAACTTGAGCCGGGTGAAGTTAAAACCGTTACCTTTACCCCCGAACAATACAAAGAGCTGGCTCTGGTCAATCCCAGAATCTGGTGGACACATGATCTTGGCCAGCCAGAACTTTATCAGTTGTTCATTGCTTTCAGACTTAAGTTACCTTCTTCCAAGGATAAGCCTCAACCGAAACAAATAAGACCTGATGTCAAGCAGGGTGAAAAGGATAAAGAAAAAGAAGCAGATAAAGATAGTATGAAAATTCCTCCCCAGTTCAAATCGCTGGAACCAATTTCGGATTGGACCTCGATTAGATTCGGGATCAGAGAAATCAAAGACTATATGACGGATAACGGTTATAAAGGCTATATCCTAAATGGCAGGAAAATCCTGATCAGGGGTGGTGGGTATACTGACGACATTTTCCTCAATACTTCCTCTAAAAAACTGCGGTCTGAGCTGAATTACGCCCGAGCCATGAACCTCAATGCCCTGCGACTGGAAGGCTTCTGGGGCACGAGCCAGGAACTTTACAACCTGTGTGACGAACTTGGCTTATTATTAATGGTGGGTTGGAGCTGTCACTGGGAGTGGGAGAATTACCTGGGCAAGCCGGTTGATCCCGTTTATGGAGGAATTATCAGTCCAGAAGATATTCAGCTGATTTCCCGGTCATTCCGGGATCAGGTCCTCTGGCTTCGTCATCACCCCAGCATTTTTGTCTGGGCACTGGCCAGTGATCTTGTCCCCAAGCCGGAGCTGGAAAAGGAATATCATGCCATCCTAAAAGAAATAGATCCGGATCGGCCTTTTCTCAATTCAACCGGCAGTAAGGTCAGTCCTGTTTCTGGCCCGTCAGGTGTCAAGATGAATGGACCCTATGACTGGGTGCCGCCCAATTACTGGTATGAAGACAAAAAGAATGGCGGTGCTTTTGGCTTTAACACCGAAACCGGCCCCGGACCACAGGTTCCAGTGCTCGAAAGCCTGAGGAAAATGATTCCGGAAGAACACCTCTGGCCACCTGACGAGGTCTGGTATTATCACTGCTGCCGCGGGACGTTTCAGAATCTGGACCGTTACCACCAGGCCATGCAGAACAGACTTGGCTGGCCCGATAATCTGGCCGAATACGAAAGGAAAGCTCAACTCCTCAATTATGAAGGCGTCAGAGCGATGTTCGAGGCATTTGTGGCCAGAAGACCTGGAGCCACCGGGATTATTCAATGGATGTTTAACTCCGCCTGGCCGAAGCTCTGGTGGCAGCTCTTTGACTATTATTTGATGCCAACCGGGGCTTTTTATGGAGCGAAGAAAGCCTGTCAGCCACTGCACCTGATTTATGATTATGAGACCAGGGAAATAATTGCTTCCAATCTGAGCGGGCAAAAATCGGAAAAACTGAAAGCAACCGTGGTGGTGATGGATACAAAGTCGAAGGAACAATATAAGGCTGAGTTTCCGGTTGAGTTACCACCTGATAGCTGGCTTAGCCTGGTTAAACTTCCCGGGCCCGGAGAGCTACCAGATGTTTATTTTCTGGATCTGAAGTTATTTGGCCCGAAGGGCGAATTAAAGGATGAAAATTTTTATTGCCTGACCAGGCAGCCGGACATACTGGATTTTAATCAGACCACCTGGTATGTTACACCCGTCAAAAAATATGCTGATCTGACTGCCCTTAATTCTTTACCTGAAGCTCAGGTCAACTACCGCTGGAAAGTTGAAGGCCGCGGTTTGAAGAGAAATCTGACTATTGAACTGACCAATAATTCACCTAACATTGCTTTTAACCTTGAGATACAGGTACTTAAAAAGATGAGGGAACAAACAGTAGTTCCTTTGTTTCTGGATGATAACTATTTTTCTCTTCTTCCCGGCGATAAGAGAACCATTAAAGGCTATTTTAATTTTGATGATCTGGAAGGCGATGAAGTAGATTTAAGAATACGAGGCTGGAACGTCAAAGCTTATGTTAATAAATAACCAGGGACTACTGGAATAAGTGGACTACGGGCCAGTTTTTAATGATTATTTTTAATAGACCTGACCAGTTCCTTTAATCTGTCCTGACTGCCGTCAATGGCCAAAGATTTCTCCCAGATAGCCACCGCTCTGTCTTTATCGCCCAGCTGGTAATAGCAACTTCCCAGATAATTTAATATTTCCACACTCAGACCAAAGCGCTTGAGATATTGCTCATAATAAACAGCAGCCTGAGCGAACTGGTTAATTGATTGATAGGTGCGGCCGAGCAAGGAAACGACTTCAGCTGGAGCCTCGGGCTGGTCAAAAGGCTTGATAACCTCCAGAACTCGCTGCCAATCATTTTTTCTAAATAAAGCCTCTCCATAGGCCAGAGCCTGACTTAGCTCCGGTCGTCTTGCATAGGCCTGAGCCAGCCGAAGGCAGGCTTCCTCCAGCCGGTTAGCGTTGAGAAGCTGCAGTCCTGTTTGAAATAACTCATCCTCTGGTTTGATCATGGCTTTAGAGACAAGGATGGGCCGCGGCAGACCAGGGCCAGTGGAAACCTCGAACTCAGCATGGGCAGAACTTAAAACCTGCCCCCCATCTATGAGCTCAACCACCAGCGTATAATAACCCGGACGACAGCCATTAAGGGGAATCTTGCCGGTCAGTAGGTTGTCCTCGGTGAGGTTATCGAGTTTTTCTTCCCGGCTTAAAACTGGCTTTTCATCCTGCCTTAACTCATAACGAAGTCTGGCTTTTTCTTTCAAGTCAGCTTGAAGTCCTGATAATTGGGAACAAAAGACAAGATAATCAGACGTAACATAAGACTTTCTGGCCTGAACCAGAAGCTGAGCTGATTCAATCATAAAAGGGGCCACTCCACCTGCCTGGCCGTCAGCCGGCAGAAGATCATAAGCCAGCAAAATCTTCCCCAGCTGTGGCTTCTGGCTCTCAGCTCGAAGATTTAACACACACGAATAGCTGGAAAATTCCTTCGACAGAGGATTTTTAACCAGCAGATCAAAGTTATAATCACCGGATATAATCGGAAAAACATCCTGAAAGGAGATGGATCTTTTTCCGATCTCGGTCAGCTCTTCGCGACTGATGGTCAGAGGCACAGTCTTTTCAAACTGGTAGACGGTTTTACCCTGATCGTTAGAGACACGACCGTTAAAGACATATTTGACCAGATAATTTGAACCGTCAGGTTCAACTGATAATTTAGCTGGCTCAAACGAATAGTTAACCAGAAAATTCCCCTGACTATCCTTTCTGCTCCAGAGTTCAAAATCAGCTTTAAGATAGTTGGTGCTGTATTCGACTTCAATTAAATCTTTAAATTTAAACCAGGCCTGGGCATAGGTATCTTCAACTTTTCTTTGCGGCAAAGACAAAACTGTGGCCAGCAATTTATTGGAAGCCAGATTGATGATGCCAGGGGCCATTCTTTCTGATGGGATTAAGCTTAGCGATTGCTCGGCCAGATTTGGAGACAGCTGATAGAGTTTCTGATAAGCATCACGGGCATCGCGGGCATTATACATATAATCAGCAACCAGCGCCTGCGGCCCATAATCAGAAGGCGAATAGAGAACATATTCACCCGTTCCTTCTTTCTTGAAAAAAATAATATTAAAAGCAGGCGGTAAATTTAACTGCGGATCACCATAATAAAACCAGACCTGAGTCGGATAGACGCCATCAATATCCTCATATTTTTCAATATTGTTGGGCGGCCCAAGAATAATATAAATTCGGCCATGATCGGTTTTCCAGCCGGGTTTCCCTGTTCCCCGGCCAAGATATTGATTGGCATAATTCAGCCGGCGATAGTGTTCCTCTCTGAATTCATTGCGAGGCGTCTCAGGAGTGGGATCACGTTGTTTCCAGAAAGCTTCAATAAAAATATCACGTTCACGGTCTGTTTGCAGCTTTAAGAAAACTTCCTTTTCTCTGGGAGTGATGAGATAAACAACTTCCTCATCAAGCCATTTTCGATATCTTTCAGGCAGGTCAGAGGCTATCAGGGAGAGGCAAAAAACAAAAATCAAAACCAGGCAGGCTAGGATATTAAATTTGCAGGATTTCATCGGCATTGGTTGTTAACTAACCTTCATGGTTCCCGAAACCGGGTTTGTCTCCGGATTTTCAATCATGCTTGATAGAAAAATATATAATTTGAGATTATCGCGCATATTTGGATTATATCTTTTTCTTCCAGTTGAGGCAAAAAAATGGCGCCCGGGAAAGCCTCCCGGGCGCCATCCCAATATTTGAGCTCGAAACACCCTCAGTATTCGTAACTGAAACTCAGACGAATCATGCGTGAGGGATAAGTAATACCGGAAACCCGTCCGATTTCGGGTTCAATAGCTCCACCATAGCCAGCGTTGGTTACTGCATGTTCATTAAACAGGTTAAGAACATCCACCGCCAGCCTGATCTGCCCAGCTCTTCCCAGGCTGAAGGCCCGATCCAATCTCAAATCAACTACTATTTCATGAGGCAGATACCAGGGTTTTTTGGGATCAATAGACACAATATAATTGTCACCCGTATTGACGACCAGACCTTGAGGGTAGCCCCATTGAGTCACCACAGGATAAGTTTCCAGCGGCCACAGCGGCCGACCAGAATTATACCTTATTCTCCAGCCAAGATCAGTCTCAAGCCCTGGAATCCGGTAAGAACCTGACAGCTTGAACTCGAATTTCTGAGTATGCGGTAGTGGACCTTCCATATTGTTAATCGTCTGGTTCAGCCCGGCCAGGAAGGTTGTGTCCATGACCATTGGTCCATCAAAATTAAAATCCTGGCGGACAGGTCTCATGGCAAAACCATCTGACCAGGAGAAAACAGCTGAAGCCATCAACTGCCAGCGGTTGGAATAACGCTTATTCAGCATAAACTGTAAACCCTGATATAACCGCTTGGCCTTCTTGCCATCGACGGTCGACATGTTCTGAACCATATAATCAGTATTGGTACCAATCCAGCCAATATCACCGCCATTGATCACACCATCCCCATTGTAGTCCTTCCTCACAATGCTGTAGAGTGAGACCACCTGCCCATACCGGGTGGTATATTCCTTTCTTTCATATTCAAATGGCTCCTGAGTCTGGCGGTTTAAGGGCCAGTTAACAAAAATATTGGCCGTTCTTTTCCAGATGTAAGTAGCGCTAAAAGACAGATCCCTGACAATTTCTCTTTCTAGGTTAAGTGTTATTTGATCAGTATGCTGGTCTTTGGTCCCTTCTTTGACTTTTAACTGCCAGGAATAATCCTGCGTCGTATCCTGCATCCACTCAGGCCTGGCTTCTGGCGTTTCATAAGTCGAGTCAGCTAAATAGCGGGCAGCATTAATCGTCTCGGCCGAAGAGATGAAATTATCTCCATCAAGGTCAACCAAGTCAAAGGGAATAGTATAAAAAATATAGTGGATATCAGCCAAGGGCATATCAGGACCAAATCGTCTCAGGTACTCAACACTCAACGGCAGGTAATAGCGCCCATAACTGGCCCGGAAAATAGTCTTCATGTCGCCGGTAATAGCCCAGGTCAGGCCGATACGGGGGGAGAAGTTTTTGAAATCAAAAATATTTCCAGTGCCCTCTCTATCTCTAAGAACTGGCGGCGGTGAGTTTATCTCATCTGGAGTTGAGGCATATTCATAGACTTTGCCTTTGCCATACTTGGTGGTCATGCGGTCATAGCGTAAACCCAGGTTAATAGTCAGTCTTTTGAATGGTGTCCACTGATCATCAAAGAAGCCACCAATCTGGTCAGCAGTTCTCACTGTCAGGAATGGATTGAGCCGGACCTGACGGTTATAGAAAACCAGTCCGGTTGCTCCATACCAACTATACAAATCGTTGATATTCTGCGTCCAGGGAGCCGGATAGGCAAAGTTGGCATAATTGTGGAAATAGCCACCCATCCAGTTGCCACGGCCTTTGGTATACTGGATGCCGAATTTGATATCATGTTCACCCAGGAAATGCTCAGCATAATAAGAAACATCAGCCTGCAATGTGTTGCGGCTTGACTTTTGAGCCTCGACATTGGGCATAGCCCCATTGACTCCATAGGCTGCCCATTTCCACCAGTTGATATAGCCGGGATGGTCAGGGGCATCATCAGGAATAAACGGCTTATCATCTCTCCAGAAACCCAGCCATTTAATAGTGAAGACTGTTTTGCCAGAAGCCATCCACTGCCACTGGGCGGAAATACTGTTGGTTTCACTATTCTGGCCATAAGTCATGGTCGGATCCCAGTGGGGATTCCAGGTCCAGCCGTCACCTTTATTTTTTTCGTAATGGTAAGCAATCCAGGCACGGTGATTGGCCCATGGCTCGGTTGTTAATTTCAGGTCAGCCAGCCTTCCCCAGTATCGGTTGGGTACTGGCCAGAATGGCGTTTTCGAATTACTGCGAACATAGTCGACCCCACCATAAAACCAGACTTTATCCTTTTTGATCGGCCCACCCGCCGTTAAATTGAATTCGTAATTTTTGGTAGTTTTATTCAGGATATCATCACCAGGACCAATATAAAATTTTTCGCCATATGGCCCGAAATTGCCCATCTCCACCGCTGCTCCTGGTGTGGACGGTTTGGGCTGATTATCAGCTACCCAGTCTTTGGGAACTCCATAGACACTGAAATTACCATGAAAATCATTGCTGCCTGACTTCGTCAAAACATCGATAGCCACCCCTGAATAGCTGCCATATTCAGCCCTGGAACCAAGAGCAATTACCCTGACCTCTTCTACTGTATTGTAATTGACATTGACCAGTGAGCCGTAAGCAGCAGATCTGGGGTTAGTCGTATTAACTCCGTTGATTAAAAACACATTCTCATTAGAGGTGCCACCATAAGCATTGGGGCTGGGCAGCCAGCTGCCATCTTTACCCTGGGCTACCATGCCCGGGGTGGTCAGAGCCAGATCATAAAACGCATCGCGGCTGGTTGGTAATTTAGCCAGCAGCTCACTTTGCAGGTTGGTAGAGACAGTTGAAGTTTTGGCATCAACTACCGGTCCGGCCGCGGTGACTGTTACTGTTTCTTCCAGCTTCCCGATTTCCATCTTGACATCTATCACCAATGAAGAACCAGCCGTAATAACAATGTTTTCCTGTCTGGTAGTTTTAAACCCGGGGAGTGAAGCAGTTAAAGTATATCTGCCAGGTGGTAAGTTCAAAAAGACAAAAGCGCCGCGGGCTGAGGTCTGGGTAGCTCTTTTCCCGCCCATTAAAGCAGAACTGGCAATTTCAACGGTCGCCCCCGGCAACGGCGCTCCTTCTTCATCCACGACTGTTCCGGTAATCTTGCCATATTCGATAGTCTGGGATCTTAACGAGGGGGCCAACAAAATAACGACCAGGCTCAGGCAGAAAATACTTTTCC